>NZ_JBVYOL010000005.1:3496-410650 GCF_056120505.1 Paenibacillus sp. sgz302164
CGTCGCGGCGTTGACTACGGTCAACGCCCCGCCGAGGAAGTCGAAGCGCAGCTCCTTCGGCGCTTCTTTCGGCAGCAGGCGCAGCAGCACCGGAAGCACCGCGAGGATGAGGCAGGTGACGGCGAACAGGCCGTTCCATCCGAAGTACTCGCTGATCAGGCCGCCGACGATCGGCCCGAGTCCGAACGCCATCGCGCTTCCCGCCGAGATCATCGCGATCGCTTTGCCGCGTCTTTCGTACGGGATGTAGCGGCTGGCCAGCACCAGCCCGAGCCCCGCCATGACGCCGGCTCCCGCGGACTGCAAAATGCGCGCCGCCAGCAGCACGTGGTAATTCGCCGCAAAAATCCCGATCACCGACGATAATCCGAGCACGGTTAATCCCACCGCGAGCAGTTTGCGCAGCGGTATCGCATCCGTAAGCCTGCTGTAGATGACGGTCGACAGCGCATACCCGATGGAGTAGCTGGAGATCACCCACGACCCGAGATCCTCCGAAATGCCCAGATCGCGAATAATACTCGGCAGCGAAACGTTGAACATCGTCGTATTCATCACAACGATGAACAGGCCGAATGTCCATACCGGCATAACGATTTTGTCGTTCATCTGCTCTCATCCTATCTATATCCGAATCGGTGTGTCAGTTCTATTATTATACTTTGCGTCCGGTTTGACAAATACATCTCTTCACGCGCAGCCGCGGCGGCGGGGGTCAATCGTACTCCTTTTTGTGCCATTCGTCTTCCGGAATCGGTATCGGCTCGCCGGAAAACCGCTGTTCCGCAAACGGTTCGGCGATATTGTGAAAGCCGTTCCGCTCCCAGAAGCCTTCCCGATCCTCCTTCATAAATTCAATCCCGCGAATCCACTTGGGGCTTTTCCAAAAATAAAGATGCGGCACGATCAGCCGCAGCGGCCAACCGTGCTTGGGTGTAAGCGGTTCGCCGTCATAGGTGTGCGCAAGCAAAATTTGATCGCCCATCAAGTCGTCAAGCGGGACATTCGTCTCGTAATCGTTATCGGCATGCAGCATGACATAGCGCCCCTCGGGCCTAATATCCAGCAGGCGCATGAAATCGCGGAAAAGCACCCCTTCCCACACCGTATCCAGCTTGGACCAGCGGGTGACGCAGTGAATGTCGCAGACGATCTGCGTTTGCGGAAGCGCCAGCAGCTCATCGTAGCGGAGCCGTTTTTCCTCTGCGACTTCGCCGAATACGCGCAGCGACCAATCCGCCAGCTCGTAGTCCGGCACCTCGCCTTCATGCAAAATCGGGAACCGTTCCGTGACGACCTGTCCGGGCGGTACCCGGTGCGCAAGCGCGGCGTCAACGACGGGAACTTTCATTTTTTTGATGCGGTCTGCTTTGCTTTGTGAACTCATTTTTTTCATCCTTTCTTTCCGCGCAAAAAATCCCCGCTTACCGGGGAAAGTGACTATTGCTTTTCAAATTTAACGGCATCGGCCCCGACATAAGAACCGTCGGCTTTATTGGTGAGCTCTACATTTCCGCCGGTGCCTGCGCTGAAAGCGAACGTTCCGAGCGGAGTCCACCGGCCCCCGTTCGCCGTCTGATTGACGGCAACCGTTTGACTGCCGCTATTGTAATTTACCGTATATGAGCCGTTTGTGCAACGGTTGCTGTGGGCCGGATACCATACGGACACCTTGTAGTCGCCCGGAAGCGTTATATTCGGCGTCCATCTTGCCTTGGCTGTTGCCGTCGCAGCACTGACCGCGTAGCGGTAATCCGCGCCGTATTTGTCGGCCATGCCGCTCGCCGTGTACCAGACGCCCGAGACGGCGGCAAATCCCGGGTCGGCGTTATCGACGATGATTTCCTGCTTCATGAATTTGACCGCATCGGCGTCCACGAACGATCCGTTCGCCTGATTCGTCAATTCCACGTTGCCCGTCGCTCCCGCAAGAAAAGGGAAATTTCCGAGGCGGACCCACCCGCCCCCGTTGACCGTTTCATTTATTTGCACTTCTTGGCTGCCTCCGTAGTAATTGACTTTGAATTTGCAGTTCGTGCAGCGGCTTGAATGGCCGGGATACCATACAAACACGTCATAGCTGCCGGATTCGGTCAAGTTCGGCGACCATCTGACCTTGGCCGATGCCGAAGCGCTGCTGATGGCGTATCTGTAATCGGCTCCGTACTTGTAAGGCAGTCCCGAGCTTAATGTCCATGTCCCGGATATGACGTTAAAGCCGCTATCGGCGTTATCCACGATCACCGGTCCGGTATTTTGCGGCCCTTTCAAATATTTGTAGGCGGGCTCAAGACCGGCATTGTTCATGATCGCCTGGGCTTGCGCCGACCAGTTGCCGCCCGTGACGATGGCGTTATCGCTGACCGTGTTCACTGTCGGGTCATTTCTGGAATAGCTGCTGTCCGTAAAATTCCACTGTGCGGCATTGTTCGTCGCCGGATTGGAAAACTGCTGGATGAAAAGCCATTCAGGCACGAGCGAAATCACGTTGCTGTTGACCGTGTAATATCGGGTGTTTTCATCCAAATATATCGCCGCATACTGATTGAGCTGGTTTCGCACGTAATTGTTCGCGATGCTGGAGCTCGGCTGTGAGCAGAGCGTATAAATGCCACCCCCGTCGATCATGCGTTTCATAAAGTTGCTTATGAGGTTGTATTGAATTTTGTTATTTTTCGACTCCTGGGCGCAATCCGACCAGCCCCACCCTACGCTGATTCCCGTGTAAGGAATATCCTCGATTTCGTTGTGCTCCACCAGCAAGCTGTCGTTATAATAGCCTAGTATGCCGACAGAGCCGAAATAGTCCGTGCCGATTCGCGCGATGTAGTTGTTGCTCACCGTATTCCGTCTCGGCCACATCCTTGAATCGCTCAAATTAGCGGTATCGTTCGGTCTGATGGCATCGTTGCCAATCTCGACCGCTCCGGCGGACAAGTCCGTGAACGCGTTCCCTTTGATCACATTATCGTTGCCGCCCATGTCGAACAAAATCCCGGTGCCTCCCAGATTGGCAAACCGGTTGCCGATAATCTGAATCCGGTCGGAAGTTAGCGCCGTGATGGCTCCGGGAATCCGGTCCTTCCGGAGATTGTGCCTGTACTGCGTATCCCTGCTCGCATCCGGTGATGCCGGAATGAGCGAATTGGCCTGAATATCGACAAAGCCGGCCTGATTCGGACGCGTCCAGTTCGTATGCCGGAACTCCAACCCCTGAAACACAAGATCGGTTACGGGTGCAGTGAAATCGCCTTTGAGCAAAATGAGCGTTTCCACCTTCGGAACGATCACTTCCGCCGTATTCATGTTTTCCCCGGCCCTCGGCCAGTAGTATAAATCGCCGGTATCCCGGTTAAAGTACCACTCGCCGGGACTGTCCAGAAACTCCTTGGCATTCTCAAGCCAATAAGGCTTGTTGCAATAATTTCTTTTCGCCTGCGGCAGTGCCGGGTTGGTTGCGGCGTTCCACTCGATTCCGTTGATCACGGCCCGTGCTGCATTGTCGTTGCCGGGCACGGGATCGGTCTGATGAATCCGCAGCCTTTTGTGCATCCAATCGAGCAGGATCGACACTTCTATTTTATCGGAACTATCGGCCGCCCCACGCAGCGTATAATTCGGAATATTGAAGCCGTCCGTTTCCCGGCAGTCTTTTTCCGCCGTACCCGTCATCGTAAAATAAGACCCTTCGTTCGGATTTCTAGCTCTTATCCCTTTCGATTCGTCTACATAGATTTGTCTAAAATCAATAGGATCATAGACGGAGCCGTACACGGAGCTATATACGGAACTGTATGCGGAACTGTATGCGGAGCTGTAGACCGATCCGTAAACGGAATTGTACACGTTTGTTTTGTAAACGTTTACATTTTCCGGAACCCAGTTTTTTATCGCCTCTCCACCGCTAAAGACCGGTTTTTCGTCCGGCATATTCCGGTAAACGACGTCAAAGCCGTCCTTGCCCGAATCGACCGCGTCAAATACGACGGTGGCGGTTTGCCGGTAAGTGCCGCCTCTGAAATATACGACCACGTCGCCCGTAAGCGTGTGGCCGGCCAAATAGGAGCGCACGGCAAGCCGGGCTCTGTCCATGCTGGCAAACGGCGAAGCCAACGTGCCGTCCCCTGCCGTGTCGCTGCCCTCCGGGGAAACATAAAACTCTTGCTGCACGGCCGCATGAGCTTTGCCGGCTCCATGCGCCAAAAAAGCGATGCCGACAAGCAGCATCACCGACAGTTGGAACAACATCCATCGTTTTTTCATCGTGAAGCCTCCTATGACGATTCGAACTTGCAAACTAGTTAAAAACTATCGGGCATGAGTCGAACTCCACCTCCTTGTGCCGAAACAATGAGATAAACCTCTATCGAGGTCTTTTCGAAGATGAGCGACCGCGTTCAGAGGTAGGTTTATTCGCCAATAAGAATGCTGTTCTTTGCGCTTTAGCGCTGTAAAGAACTTAAACATTCTTATGTGGTAAAATGGCCTTTCGATCAATGGGACCGGAAGGGCGAACTGTTCATTCGCACACCATTGATGTAAGCGCTGTCATTTTTCGCTATATTATATTCACGGATCGTGCAATCGGTGCAGCATGCAATGCCAAAAAGCTGCCTGACCCGACCCGCGGCAATCGCGGACTCGAATCGGCAGCTCTCTGTTCGGGCAAAGCTTTTATACGTTCAAAGCGGCGGACGCCCGGCGATTTTTGAGCGCGCGGTACGCCAACGAGCAGACGATCGCCAGCATCCCGACCGCCGCCATTCCCCAGAAAATTTCGGCGTACACTTGCGGCAGCGGCATTTTTTGCTGCGCGGTCATGACCGTCCCGCTGACGGCGACACTGAACGCTCCGCTGAAAAATTGCAGGAGCTGAAACAGCCCCATGCCTGCGCCGATATGCTCCGCCGGAAGGACGCGGGACATTTCGTTGGAGACGCTCGCGTTGAGCGTGGAAAATCCTACGATCAAAAGCACATACACGAGCATAATGATATAAAACGAATGCGACGCGAACAAGGCGAACAAAACGCCTGACGCAAAAATCGGCCAAGGCGCGTATCGCAGCAGAACGGCGTTGCCGAAACGGTCGATCATTTTGCCGATACTGTTCGAAGCGAGCATCGACACCAGCGCTCCCGGGAAAAGAATCAGCCCCGATTGTCCGGGCGTTAATCCGTAGAGGTGGGCCAGCACTTGCGGAAGCAAAAACAGCGCCGCGAAGTTGTTGATGTAGGAAACGACGCCCATCGAGCCGAGCAGCAGGTACGGTTTGTTCGTGAACAGCTTCGGCTGAACGAACGGGTTGGCGGCGCGGTGAATGCGAATCCAGAGCAGCACCAGGGCAACGACGCCGACGATGAGCGCGATGACGAACCGGTTCGTCATAAACAGCAGCAGCCCCGTCGAGCCGATGCCGATCAGCGCCGCGCCCAGCCAGTCGAACGAGCCGCGCACCGTTTCTTCCTGCGGCAGGAGGCGGTACAATACCGGAATGAGAAAAAGCGAGAGACCCGTAACGATGAACAAGTCGTTCCAGCCCAAATATTGGGTAATCGCGCCGCCCGCGACCGGTCCCAGCCCCAGGCCGAGCGAAGCCGCGGATGTGATCAACGACATCGCCTTGCCTCTGCGCGACAAAGGAACGAAACGGGTGATCAGGACGATCGCCAGACTCATCACCGAGCCTGCTCCGGAAGCTTGAATCAAGCGGGCGCTCAGCAGCAGGGCAAAATTATGGCTGAAAAAGCCGATGATCGACGCTCCTCCCATACAGAGCAGCCCGATCGTGAGCAGTTGGCGTATCGGAATAAAATCCGACAGCCTGCTGTAGGTGATCGAAGCGATCGCGAACAGGATGGAATAGCCGGTCACGATCCATGATGCGGATGTCGAGGATAAATGAAATTCCTGGGCTACTTTCGGCAAAGCCAAATTGAACATCATCGTGTTCATAATGACCAGAATGAGGACGAAACCGAGCAGCGGAATGATCAGCTTTTCCCTGAAAACTACGCTGCTGCCTTCAGCGCCGGCGAGAACAGGAATGGATTTGGTAGTCATAAAACCTCCTTAAAAATAAACAATAATATCCAAAAAAGATACTATTGTACTATAATCATCGAACTATTAAAATATAACATGGGGTATGTTATAATGCAATTATGTTTTCTATATTAACATTTTCTACACAAGGGGGGGGAGCAGCGATGAAAATTTTATACCATCCGAACCGGGACGATATCCACCTGACTTCCGTGCTTGCTGCGTTAAGCGACCCGATCCGTCTTGAGATCGTGTGCAATATCGCCCGCTCCGGCGAACAGATGTGCAGCAGTTTTCATTATCCCGTGGCCAAATCGACACTGACTCATCATATCCGTACGCTGAGGGAAGCAGGCGTGTTAAACGTCCGCGTCCAGGGGACGCAGCATATGCTGACCTTGCGCGCGGAAGATCTCGACGAGCGCTTTCCCGGCATCATGGACGCCGTACTGCGGTCGGCCGCATTATCTCGGCCAAGCAACTAATAACGGGGCTGCCCTCCCCCCGTTCTGACACTGAATCGTTCCTATACGTAAACGCCTCCATCGCCTAACGGTTTTGGGGGCGTTTTTATGTCATTTTATTAGACATGAAAAAGAGATTCAAGTGAAATTCATGGCTTTCATTTATATTTTTCAACAAAATTTTAAGTGATTTCTTGTTGTCTGCGCTAAAATGAGTAAATTTCATGTCAATTATATTGACCTTAAAAGTTATTTTATATTACCATCACGGTGAACGGCCAACAAATAATAACTTAGGAGAACATGTTCTCATGTTACAAGCGAATGAAGCAGACATGTATAAGGCCATCAAGGACGCCATCTTCAAGCAAAAGCTTCGCCCTAATATGCAGCTCGTCGAAGAGGTTTTGGCTGAATCGTTCGGAGTTAGCCGAACGCCGGTACGCAATGTGCTGCGGCGTTTGGCAAGCGAGAAACTGGTGACGGTCATCCCTTACAAAGGAACGTTCGTCTCATGCCCTTCGATCCACGAAGCTAAAGAAGTATTCGAAATGCGCAGAGTGCTTGAGGCTGCAGCCATTAAGAAAGTTTGCCGAACGCTGACGGAAGCGCAATTTCAACAACTTGGGAAGCTGCTGAAAGAAGAGCATGAAGCACACCGGCAGGGCGACCCGCTTGGGGCGCTGCGGATCGCCGGCGACTTTCACCTGCGAATCGGCGAGCTGGCCCGCAATTACTACTATTTTCGATACTTGGAAGAACTCATCTCTCTCACGTATGTCATTATTGCTTTTTATGGCATGAGGAAAAATGTGTACTGCCGCGATCATGAGCAGATCCTGCAAGCGATGAAATCAGGAAACGAGGAACTCGCCGGGCGGCTCATCATTGAACACCTGAAGGACATCGAGTCCTATCTCGATTTTGAAGAGAAAGGCGCGCCGGCCAATACGTTAGCTGAAATTTTCAAGTCCAGGGAGCATTTGGCAGCCAAAAAGTGACCGGGGAGAACCACATTTTTTTGCTCACGGTTGTATACAATCTCGTATTGGAAATACGGCCTAAATCGCATACAACGCAGCAGACACAATGCGCATAGAGGGGTGAAGGAATGAAACTGACGGTACAGCAAGCAGGTAAAAGGTACGAAGACCGCATCGTTTTGAAAAATATCGACCTGACCGTGTATGCCCATGAATTTATTTGCATCTTGGGGCACAGCGGCTGCGGCAAATCGACGCTCCTCAATATGGTAGCCGGGTACTTGCTCCCGGACGAGGGAACGATCATGGTCGACGGGGAACGCATTCAGGGGCCGTCGAAGTCTCGCGGGATGGTGTTTCAGGACCACGCTTTATTTCCTTGGTACACGGTGCTCGAAAATATTTCGTTCGGTCCTGAGGTGCAAGGAGCCGGCAAGGCCAAAGCCCGGGAAATCGGCCTGGAGTTTCTAACTCTGGTGGGGCTTGAGAAGTACGCCAACCATTACCCTGCCGAGCTTTCCGGAGGGATGAAACAGCGTGTCGGCATTGCGAGAGCGCTGGCAAGCTCGCCTGAAATTTTGCTGATGGATGAGCCGTTCGGCGCACTCGACATTTTGACCCGGGATATGATGCGCAGAGAACTGCGAAAGATTTGCGCAAAGCTGAAGCCGACGATTCTTTTCGTCACGCATAGCATCAGCGAAGCCGTCTATTTGGCCGACAGGATCGTCGTGATGAAGGACGGCGAAATTATCGATGCGTTCCCGGTCCGAATCGAGCATCCAAGGACGTTCGAATCCCCCGGATTTCGCGAAGCGATGCACAGAATCGAACGGATTCTGATGGAAGACGATGCGGAGGAGGCCGTTTGATGAACGATACCCCTACATCGGTAGTCGCGGACAGCGGCGAGCAGTTCAAAGCCATAGCCAAAAAGACGACGTCGCCCAAAAAACGCAAAGCCGCCCGGAACGGTTATTTGGAAAAGTGGAATGCGCTGCCGTTCTTGACCTTTTTCGCCGTCTGGGAAGCTTTTGCCCGAGTGAACGAAACGTTTGCCTGGTTTAATCCGCTTTTCCTGCCCCCTCCCTCTCTTGTGCTGTCCGACGCCTGGTTGTTGGCCAAAACGGGGCTTATTGCGCAAAGTCTGATCTCCAGCTCGATCCGGATCGCCGTCGGCTTTGCCGCAGGCTGCCTGTTGGCCGTAGCCGTCGGCGTCCTCATGAGCAAATTCCGGGCCGTGGAACGATGGATGTCCCCCATACTCAATCTCGTAAGCCCAATTCCGGCTTTAGCCTTGCTTCCGCTGTTTATCATCTGGTTCGGCATTGGCGAGTTCCCTAAAATGTTGCTTATTGCGTGGACTACATTTGTTCCCGTGCTTGTCTACACCGTCGACGGATTTAAATCGGTTCCCTCGACTTTGATTCGTTCAGCCCTCAGCCTGGGCGCATCCGAAAGACAAATTTTCACGCGCGTCATGATTCCTTCGGCTATTCCCAATTTTATCGTCGGCGCCCGCGTCAGCCTGGGATTATCGTTCTCGGCCTTGATCGTTTCCGAAATGATGGGCGCCAAATCCGGATTAGGCTACATTATCGTCGATGCCAGAAATTATTTTAAAATTTCCAATATGTTTGTCGCGATTATTTTGATCGGCCTTGCATACAGCTTATTTTCCTATCTGGTGAAACTGCTGGAAAGGAGGGTCTTGGCTTGGCGCAAGGGAGGCATGCGCGATGCGGTTGAGAAATAGCATCAATCAGGCGGCAATTTAAAAAAGAGACGATAGGCGGAGGGAAAACTAATGAAAAACAAAGGGAAATGTGTTCAAATTTTAGCTTTAATCGCAACAGCGGCTGTAGTTCTGGCAGCATGCGGTACCAAAGAAGCGGCAACGGGCACCCCGGCCCCGGAAGCGACTGCGGCGGCAACTCCGGCGTCATCAGCACTGCCGGCAGCAACTGCAACTGCAGCGGCGGCGACTCCGGCGGCAGCCATAATCCCGGAGACGAAAGACGTTACGTTAGTCGGCGTGCGCGATGCGCAAATCTCCTCCCAGCAAATTATTGCGGATAAGCTGGGTTATTTCAAGGAATCTGGACTGAACGTTACGAGCCAATTAATCGAAAGCGGACCGGATATCGGACCGATGGTTGCCGGTGGCAGCGCGCCTGTCAGCATTCAAACGAATTTCATGGATATCATCCTTAAATCCTCGAACGTTCCTGTCAAAATTGTCGCCCCGCTGGCGCAAATCGCCGGTACGCAAGCGGTTGTCGGCTCGAAAAAGCTGGATCTGAAAAGCTCCAAAGATCTGGAAGGCAAAACAATCGGCATTCCGAACGGCGCCGATGTGAAGATCGCGATTGACAATATGGGCAAAGAGCTTGGCGTCGACGTCAGCAAAATCAAATATGTCAACCTCGCGCCAAGCGATGCCGTCGTCGCACTGCAAAAAGGCGATATCGATGCCATGGCCTGTTGGGAGCCGTTCATCACCAAAGCGATTCAAGGCGGAGGCAAGTTTCTTTTCAGCGGTACCCAGAGCGAGCTTCCTGACAAAAAAGGCAGCGTCGACTGGATGAGCGTACATACAACCATACAGGTTTCGGATGAATATGCAAAGAAAAATCCGAACACGATTAAAGCCATTCTCGTTGCTTTGAAAAAAGCGACCGACTACATCAACATGAATCGCAAAGAGGCCATTAAAATTCTTGCGCCTGAGCTGCACCTGAGCGTTGAAGAGCTTACGCAAATTATGGATCGGAACGTGTACGCCATGGTTGTGGACGATACCTATGTGAATGGCAGCAACGGCGCAGCCGTAGGCGAGTACCTCAAGAGCGTAGGCAATATCAAAACCATACCTAAAGCCGATACTTATCATGATCTGAGCTTGCTGAAAGCAGTAGACCCAAACCTGATCAAAGCTGAATTTAAATAAAGCACATATCATGGGCCGGGACGCACTTGTCTCGGCTCTTGGTATGGCCGCGCAATATTGGCAGTGACATTTGGGCAAACATTTACATACGATGGTTTATTGGATGCACGCATAGCTGGAGGGGGAGCGCCGGGTGAATTCCATTGTCGGAAGCATCAAAATCAATAACGTTTCAAACAGTTCCAGTGTGCAAATCGGAGACACCGGTTTTATCGTGCTGTCAAGCAGCAACAAGATGCATGCGGGAGCCAACTCGTTTTCACCGGGGGACAGCTTCGGCACGATTACGAACAATCCGAACAGCGTCACGAATACGAGCGATCCCGATCTGTTCGATGGCACAAGTACGATTGTATAGTTGACTCCCCCTCTGCTCCGGGAATTGCAAAAAGACGCCCCGAACCGCGCAGCAAGCGGGATGAGGCGTCTTTTGGCATTTCTGCATAGCGCGGCAGTGCGGTGACGGCGATACATTACTGCAAAGCGCGATAGCAGCCTCCCCTTACTCCGCCCAGCGCGTGCCAAGCGGTTCGGGGCAGTGGGCGTCTTTCATCCGCGCCCGGACGGCGACAAAGCAGCCGCAGTGCCTGCACGTGTGGTTCCCCAGCAAGGAAGCGCAGGACGAGCAGGCGGCAAGCCGCCTGTCGTATACGTCCGCAGTCGCGAAGGGGACTTTTCCCTCAAGCCTGGCCAGCAGCTTGGATACTTCTGCCGCGGCATACCCGTCGTCCGGCTGTGCCATGCACCCTCTGCACGGCTTGCCGGTTTTGACATTTCCCGCTTCCATGCGCTATGCCAGCGTCAGCACAACGACGGACATCGGCGGCAAGCTTACGTTTAGCGTCCCGTCCTTCAAGCTGGCGCCCTCGAATGCAGCCGGTTGAACGTAGTCCGGGCGTTCGAACGTATTATGCGCGTTCATTTCGGACGAGGCCAGAATGCGTCCCGCAACTTTGCGGTTTGCCGGCAGTCCTTCCAACCGCGTTTCAATCGCCGCCGTCTCGTTGTGGTGCAAATTGCACAGGCTGATGTGGATCCGCCCGTCTTTGTCCCGGGTAGCCGAGGCGCTGATTTGCGGAATCATTTCTCCGTCCAGTTCGTAAGAATCGCTGGCCAGATGAATGTCCAACGCTTCCGCATCCTGATGCACCTTGTACATTTCAAAAACATGATATGTAGGCGTCAGCAGCATTTGCTTGCCTTCCGTCAGCACCATCGCCTGCAGCACGTTGACGGTTTGGGCGATATTCGCCATGCGCACCCGGTCGCTATGCTTGTGGAACAAGTTTAAATTAATGCCGGCGACCAGCGCGTCGCGCATCGTATTTTGCTGGTACAGGAAGCCCGGATTCGTTCCCGGTTCGGTATCGTGCCACGTCCCCCACTCATCGACGATCAGATCGACTTTTTTCTCCGGATCGTAGCGGTCCATAATTTGCGAATGCTTCGTAATCAATTCATCCATGACGAGAGTCTTCTGAAGCGTTCTGAACCACTCCTGCTCGTTGAAATCGGTGGACGAGCCTTTGTCCTGCCAAGTCGGGCCCGGCACCGTGTAGTAATGAAGCGTTAATCCGCGCATATGCTGCGACGCTTCCCTCATCAGCACCTCGGTCCAGTGGTAGTCGCTGGAGTTCGGTCCGCAAGCGATTTTGAACACTTCGTTTCCGCCGAAGTTGCGGACATAAGTCTGGTAGCGGCGATATTCGTCCGCGTAATATTCCGGGCGCATATTGCCGCCGCAGCCCCAGTTCTCATTGCCAACGCCGAAATACTGCAGCTTCCACGGCTCTTCCCGGCCGTTCTCCCGCCGCAAATTGGCCATCGGCGACTCCCCGTCGAACGTGATGTATTCGACCCACTCCTGCATTTCCTGCACGGAGCCGCTGCCGACGTTGCCGTTAATATACGGCTCGCAACCGATCAGCTCGCACAGCAGCATAAATTCGTGCGTGCCGAAGTGATTGTTTTCGACGACCCCGCCCCAGTGGGTGTTCACCATTCTTTTGCGCGTCTCGCGCGGGCCAATGCCGTCGCGCCAATGGTATTCGTCCGCGAAACAGCCCCCGGGCCAGCGGAGCACGGGAACTTGCAGCTTTTGCAGCGCTTCCAAAACGTCGTTGCGGATTCCTTGCGTATTCGGGATCGGCGAATCCTCTCCCACCCAGATGCCTTCGTAAATACAGCGCCCGAGATGCTCGGCAAAATGACCGTAGATGTTTTTGTTAATCGTTCCTGTAACCACATCCGTATGAATCGTCAACCGGTTAGCCATAACTTGCTTCATCCTCTCACAAAATAATGATTAATAAATATATTAATTATACAATATATATATTAACTATATACTTTACCGGAGACTATTGTCAACGATTGTTTGTTCCGCCCACCTCAGGTACCGGAGCGCCAAAATCGTGAACTCCGGCGCCGAGCCAGCCGAACGCCTGGGCACGGGCATGCCTGTTCGATTAGCGAAGCATTATTTTGCCGCCCAGCGGCATGGGGGGCTTTTGCAGGCTTTGCGGTCGTGCCGCCGACCGCAAGCCGCAGAACGGCCGGCCGCGAGTTGCAGGGCCGCGGGCCGACCGGACGGGAGCGGCGGACCCGCGCGCTGCGGGAAGTTACCGGCTGCGCCGTCTTTGGGCGGCTAAAGTGTAACATTTTTGCCGCGTCCGAGCCTTTTGCCTTGCTAAAAATTGGGAGTAATCCCTTCCGGTTACCCTAATAGCGTCTCGCAGCCCGCCAGAGCCGCCGCATCTGGCGGGCTGCACGGAAAAAACCTGCAAAAGTACATCCTTTTGCGCAAAGATGCGCTTGCCGAGCAAAATTCCTGCAAATCTGCAGGTTTTTCAGCGAATTCACGAGCTCAGCCCCTACTTCGAAAGGAATTCCTGCACTTTTGCAGGCTTTTCCTCTAAACGGGCCGATTCCTGCAAAAAAGCCTGCACTTTTGCAGGCTTTCTTCGCGCAGATAGGCATATGGGCTATCTGCGCTGGGCGTCGGGCATCTCAACAGCCTGCACTTTCGCAGGCTTTTCCCCCGCTCGCCCCGACCAACCCACTAGGCCTTGCCGGCCCTCCTTGCCCGTCCAGCCTCGCCCAACCCAACGACCCTCCTTGCCCGTCCGGCCTCGCCCAACCCTCCCGGCACGGCCAGCCCGCCAGGGCATCTCCCAACCCGCCCGCCTCAGCCCGCGGGCGGCGGCCAAAACAAAAACGCCTCCCGGTTTTGGAGGCGTTCGTTCATTGCGGCCTGCCGCAATTATGGTGCGTAGTGGCGGAAGTTCACGTCCACGCGGGAGGAGCCTACATCCAGGATGTGCAGCACAGCGCCGCCTGATGTCGGGAGTACGGCTATGCCTTGCGCTTCGGTGTTGCTGCCCAGGTTGCGGTCGAAAGCAAGCTCGACTTTGCCGCTGTCGGGGTCGATCGTATAGACAGACTTCGCGGCGCCGTTGTCGGTTGAAGCGTACAGCAGCCCGTTGTACACTTCCGCTCCCTGGATGCGGTCTAGCGTTTGGCTGAGCGGAACGGTTTTGACCAGGCTCATATCCGCAAGGCTGAATACATTGAGCACAGGAGCGTTGCTCCATTGGGCCGTGTACACTTGGCCGCGCCCGGCATCGACCGCTACCCAAGGAACACCGCCCGGATGCAGGTTCAACGGAAGCGCGTATTTTGTGCCGGTGTACTGAAGCGTTTGTGCGTCAAAAAGTGCGATGTACGGGTGCTGGTAGTTACTGCTGTCCTCGATGGGGGCGTATATTTTACCGTTGTAGTAACTGATGTCGCCGATGTGGTTTCCGCCTTCTGCAGAAATGTCGCTCGGGATCGCCAGCACATTTCTGGCTTGAACCGTTTTGCCGTCAAGAGCGGTGCGCAGCAAGCCGTAATTGGAGTTGAAAATCCAGCTGCTTCCGTCGGAAGTGACGCCTTGTCCCCGCTCGAATGCGTCGAGCAACCAATAGGACTGGCTACTGACCTGATGCCATGCCGCTGCCGAAGCTGCGCCGACGAGGGATGCGGCCAACATAAACCCGGCCGTCAGCGTGGAAATTTTCTTGATCATTTTCATCATTCATTCCTCCCGAATTTGAATGGGCTGCGAAGGGCTCCGGCATCGGCCTAACGCGGATCGGCCGGCACTCCTTTGCGCTTATCTTCATCGTAAAGCTTTTCGGAAATTTGCTATTGAACAAAACGCGTCGTTCGTTGAACAAAATTTTCTTGTTTTGTATGGATTTTATGAACCGACTCGTTCTCCGTTTTGCTTGGAAACGACTTCGCCTGCATACTGCATGGGGGTAATTCCGGTCAACCGTTTGAAAATTCTCGTAAAATGCCCCTGATCGGCAAATCCCGTCCGGCTGGCAATCGCTTTCAAGCTCTCTCTTCCGTGCCGGATCAACGCTTTGGAACGCTCCACGCGCATGCGGATAAAATATTGATGCGGCGTATAGCCCGTCTGTTTTTTAAAAAGGCGGATCAAATGCGGCAAGCTGATATGGGCTACGGATGCCAACTGCGAGAGCGGAATATCGGAATCCAGATTTTCGCGCATATATTGGATCACATCGGAAATTTGCCGTTGGGCCGAACGGCTGGGAGCAGGGGCTGAACGGGTATGGCTCGCGTAATTTTGGAGCAAATGAAGCACGGTCATTTTGGCCAAAGCATCCCGGTAGGCAGGGCCGTTCGTTCCTTCGTTCTTCACTTCCTCCAGCATCCAACGGCCAAGCTGCCACAGCTTCTCATCCTGGAGCTGAACCTTATGCCTGATTTCAACGCTCCCGGTCAATCCGAACCCGGATTCGTAGGCAATTTCATCCACGAGAGCATGCGCGATTTCGATCACCAGCAAAGAGCCGCTGTGCTGTATGAACCGATAGCAATGACCCGCAGGAACAATATGAATATCGGCGCGTCCGGATACATCGCAGGAGCAGCAGTATATGGAAACGGCCTGCTTGTCCTCGATTTCCTCATCGTTCATCCCCAGCAGCGGAGCGTTCTCCCAGTAAGAGAGCCGCACCTTGTCCCAGCCCGGCATTCCGCTGGAAATAAAAGGCGTTTTCATATCTATCACCTTATTTCAACTGAATCGCTGTTTGAATGCGGTCCCATCTCTCATATTGACTGTCGTCCATGAACTTGGGGCGAAAACCGAGCTTCCAGTACACTTTGATCGCGGGAAGCCGAAAATCGTCCGTTTTCAGAAGCGCGCTCGTGCGGCCTTCGCTTTTCATTCGATGCAGCGCCGCAAGGGTCGCTCCGTAACCAAGGCCCCTGCCCGCATACTCGGGCAAAGCTCCGACCATATGCAGATAGCCGGTGTGTTCGTCGGTCATCTCATTTTGAAACGCTGTCGCCGTAGCTACCGGCGCGGAGCCGCTGCACACAAACAGCACCTTCTCGGGGCGAAAATGCGGGAACCGGCCGATTTTTTCGTGGAACGTGATCTTCGTCCCGAACGAGGCCTCAATGAGGCGCTCCCAGACCTCTTCTTCGCCCGGCGCAAAATGGCGCAAGCTGAAACCAGCCGGAAGCTCCAGCTCCGGAAGGTCGTCCAGACTGCTTTTATACATAAATAGTTTGGATAAAGGCTGATCCATCGTTCCGCTGCCCTCCTTCTCTACTTGGGAAGACGTACTTCTAACCTTTTATTCCCGAGTGCATGAAACTGCTTATAAACTGCCGCTGAAAAACCACGAATCCGATAAAAAGAGGGGCCGCCACGAGCAGCGTAGCCGCACAAACCTCGGTCCACTGACCGCCGGATTCCGTAGCTTTGGCGAACATCGCCAGGCCGACGGTAAGCGGCCGATTGGCCGGCGTGTTGGTCACGATGAGCGGCCATAGGAAATTGTTCCAATGATAGCTGGCGGAAACAAGGGCGAACGAAACGTAGACAGGCCGCGATAACGGCACATAAATGTTCCACAGCAGGCGCATCACGGAGATTCCTTCCACCCGGGCCGCCTCCTCCAGCTCATAAGGAACCTGCTTGAAGGACTGCCTCAGCAAAAACACGCCGAACGCGGAAGCAAAATAAGGCAGCATGATGCCCAGCTTCGTATCCAGCAGCCTCAGCTCGCTAAGCACGTGATAGTTGGAAAAAATAAGCACATCCGGCGGTATCATGATCTGCACGAGAAACAGCATCAGCAGCGTGTCCCGGCCGCCGAAACGGACTCTGGCAAAGGCATATGCGGCCATTGTCAGCGTAAACAGCTGCACGCACAAGATCCCGCCGGTAATTAGTATCGTGTTCAAATAATATTGCCCGAACGGAGCTTCGTGCCATACTTTCACAAAATTGTCGAGCGTCCAGTCCCATGACGGGTGGAAGCCAAGAGCAGCGCTTTTGGGGCGAAAAGCGGTCCAGACTACCCAGGCGAAAGGAATCAACCACAGGATGCCAAGGGCCAGCATGCATACATGCCATACCGCCCGGGCCGCCATGCCGCGTTTCCGTTCCAACAAGGACCGCTCGATGAAAGGTTGATGCCGTTTGCTCCGCTCGCGTTCAAACCCCAGCCCGATCTGCCGTTCCATGCATTCCCTCCTCTTTCTGTTAGGCGAAACCCGCTTCGCAGAGCGTTTTAATCGTAATGGATTTTGCGGTCCCAGCCGAAAAACTGCAGCGAAGACACGATCAGCAGCAGAACGACCAGCACGACCGTCATCGCCGCCCCCATCCCCTGATCGTAAAAGCTGAACGCCGTATCGTAGATGTAGTACAGGAGCAGGCTGCTTGCATTGTCCGGCCCGCCTTTGGTCATAATCCACAAATGGTCGACAAGCTTGAACGCATTCGTAACGGCCACGACAGCCACGAACAGCGTAGTCGGCATCGTGAGCGGAATCGTAATGCGCCGCAGCACGCTCCAGAAGCCGATGCCGTCCACGGAAGCGGACTCGTACAAATCTTTAGGAATTTGCTGCAAAGCCGCCAAATAAAAAATCATGAAATAGCCGGCTTCTTTCCATATCATCATGACGATCATCGCCCCCATGACCGTGTCCGGCTGGCCGAGCAAGCTGACTTCCTTGTGGCTGACCCACGAGGCGAGCTGCGCCAGCAAACCGAACCGGGGCGTGTAAAGAAACAACCAAATGTTCGCTGCGGCAATCATCGGGATCATGTTGGGATAAAAGTAGGCGACGCGAACGAGGCTCCGCCCCATGACCGCCTTGTCGGCGAATAACGCCATCGCAAAGGCAAGCGCCATCGAGGTCGGCACCGTTCCGAGCGCGAACCACAAGTTATTGACGAACACTTTCAGAAAGACGGGATCTTTCAGCAGGGCGGCGTAATTGCCTAACCCGTTAAAGAGCGGCGTCGGCGTCGCCAAATCTTTTTGAAACAGGCTGAGCCACACGGTTTTGCCGATCGGATAATAGGTGAACAAGCCGAGAAACAGCAGAGAAGGAAGCAGCAAGCCCCAGCCCAATCCGTTGCGTCTCATCCTCTCGCTCCAAATTGCGTTCACTTGGGACCATCTCCTTTCATATTGCAGCGCCCATCGGAAGAGCGAGTGTGTCGCGCTATCGATGGGCCGCATGTTTCGCCGAGCTGTGGCGATTATTTATTGAATGGCGCAAGTGCGCGTTCCGCTTCTTCCTGGGCTTTCTTCAGCGCACCCGCCGGATCGATCGTTCCCGACAAGGCAGCCTGAATCTGGTTCGTCAGTGCCGTCGACACTTTACCGTGATTGTGCGTGGACAGTTCCGCATGCGCATATTGCAGCTGATCGCGGGCGACAAGCGCCTGCGGGAAGCCGGCTGCGTACTTTTTCATCAGATCGGTTTCGAAAGCGGATTTGCGCACGCCCACATAACCTGTTCCTACGCTAAACTGCGCTGCTTGCTCCGATTGCGTCATGAACTTGACGAATTCCCAGGCTGCGGCCTGCTTTTTGGCATCGGTATCTTTGAAAATGTACATGTTGCCGCCGCCGGTCGGCGAACCGTACTGCTTTTTCATCGGCGGGAAAGCGACGCCGAATTCGAATTTGGCATTATTTTTCACATTGGTCAAATTGCCGCTCGTATGGATCATCATCGCCGTTTTTCCTTGGATGAAGTCGGTCGGCACCGTCGCCCAATCGATGATTCCTTCGGACATCACCTTGTGCTTGCGGGACAGATCCACCCAGAATTGCAGCGCCTCCTGATTTTCCGGCGTGTCGAACATCACTTTTTTGCCGTCCTGGGACATCAGGTTTTGCTTCGGATCGGTATGGTTTTGGAACGCGAACATTTGCAGCATCCAATAGGAATCGTCATTTCCCGGAATTTCCAGACCCGCATGTCCGTCCCTTTTCAGCTTTTTCGCGTATTCGATCAGATCGTCCCATGTTTTCGGCGGTTGCTCGGGATCGAGTCCGGCTTGCTTGAACATTTCCTTGTTATAGTACAAAACGATCGTGCTCCGCTGGAACGGAATGCTGTACGTTTTGCCCCCTGTCTGGGTATCTTCGACAAACGCCGGGTAAAAATCGCTCATATGGATATCGGGGTCTTTGGCGATGAAATCGTCCAGCGGAATGATCGCATTGGAGTCCAGCATGCTGTAAAGCTCCGTCGACATCATCACGGCTACATCGGGAGGCTGCTTGGCCTGGATGCCGGACTGGATTTTGATCGTATTGTCTCCGTAGTTGCCGGTATAGACCGGTTTCACCTTGATGTTCGGGTGAGTTTCCATGAACTTGTTGGTCATTCCGTCGATCACTTTCATGACCGGACCGCCCACATTGACAGGATAATAAAAGGTCAATTCAACAGGATCGTTCTTCGCCTTAGCGCTTGCCTCTGCGGTCGCCGCCGCCGATGGCGTGGGCTCGGATTTGCTTGACGCCGTGCTTGCCGTCGTGCCTGCCGACTGTCCGCAACCCGCCAGCAGAGTCAAACCGACAGATGGCAGCAGCAGCCATTTCAAGTGCTTTTGCATGGATCATTTCTCTCCTTTTTCGTTATCCGATTAAGAATGGCGCACCTTTCACTTTCAGTATAAAAGCGGAGAGAACGATTGGACATGACAGAGCTTGACCGTTTGTTTATCTATTTCAAAGGAGTCGGCACGCCGGGGGCAGTTTGTTGCGAATTTGTAGAGGGGGCGTAAAATAGGGTTCGGCAAACGCGCCGATTTATCATCTTCGGACGAAACGCTTATCAAGTTAATGCTCGTAGCGGGACGGCGAAACACCGCGCACTTTTTTAAACATCCGGGTAAACGAGCTCAAATTTTGATAGCCCAGCCTCTCGGAAATTTCGGTCAGCGGCAGCCCGTTTCTCATCATCATCATGGCCAGCTCCGTCTTTTCGTGCAGTACGTATTCGGTGAAGCTGGAATTCGTTACTTCCCTGAACATGCGGCTCAAATAGGAATGGTTCATATGAAACGTGTCGGCGACGTCCTGCAGCGAAAATTCCCTGTGCAGATTCGACTTGATATACTGCTTGATTTGCAGCACCATTCCGGCTTTATCGTCCTGAGCATAGCTGTCGGCCAAAGCTTGCTCGATCCGGTCGATTTCTTCCAGGGACAGATGCAGCAAGTCCTCCAGACGGACTGCGGCATTCAGCCGGTCGACCAGCTGATAGTTGGCAATCCGCGAAGCTTCGGCGATCGTCTCGCAGGCGGTCCAAATGCGGAACAGCATTTCGGTGAACATGTTTTTCACCGTATGGGGGTATAGATACGGGGGATGCGTCAACGCTTCGCACAGTTTGCGGGCAAGCCGGCGGATTTCGGCGAATTGCAGCGCGGTCAGGCTCGAGTACAGCTCCGTTTGAACGGCCAGCACAGGCTCTGCGATCGCTTCGCCGATCAAATCGCTGCCGGTCAGCACATCGCCAAGCCGGTCGTAAAATTCGAGCTGGAGCAGCCCGCAAGCCTGGAGATCGTACAGCCGCCATTCGTACGGGTCCGTAAAAGCGGGGCTGACGGCGACCGTCACCGTCGCTCCCAGCCTGCGCTCCGCATCTTCTTTCCATCGCCTGATTTCACCGGCGGCCACAGAACCCGCGAAAATAAGATGCAGCCGACGCTTGTCCCGGTCTTCGACAGCGCCCAGACAGCGGCCCGCAAAATGGCCGGCCGCATGCCGTTCGAGCGCCTCCCCTTGATGGAGCCGCTCCTCTTCCGCTGCATCCGCGCCCAGCTGGACAGCCCATGCCTGGAAGCTGCCGGCCTGCAGCACCGAAGCGAACTCCCGCAGCTGCGCGTCCGAACTGGCCGCTTCCGGCTTTGGCAGCGTGCCGTTCAGCCAGCTTTGGGCAAACCGTTGTCTGCGCAGCGACGGGTCTTCGCCGGCTATGTCCGGCTCGCCGCTTCCAGCCCGCTTGAGGCGCAGCTCCAAAGCCATATTTTGCAAAATTTGGCACAGTTCATTCATATCCAGCGTCGATTTCAGCAAAAAATCCGACACTTGCAGCTGAATCGCATTGCGGGCGTATTTGAAATCCTGCTGGCAGGTCAAAATAATGAACTTCGCATCTTCGCGGTGCTTTTTGGCAAATTGAATAAACCGCAAGCCGTCCATTTTCGGCAGTTCGATATCGACCAGCACAATATCCGGCATGTGCCTGACGAACATTTCGTACGCTTCGGCCCCGTCGGCGGCTTCGCAGACGAGCTCCATGCCGAGCGTGACCCACGGAATGGACTTTTTCAAACCGAGCCTCACCAGCACTTCATCCTCGACAATCATGACCTTCATAGCCGTCCGCCTTCTTTCTCCTCGCTTATGATTAAGGGCAGCCGTATCTCGACCCGGGTACCTTCGCCCGGCCGGCTGTACACTTGAATGCCGTAACCATTCCCGTATTCCAGGCGAATCCGTTCCTGCAAGTTCAGCAGGGTGATCCCCTTGGTCCTTGTCCTACGCTCCTCGCCGCTCGCCGGAAGCAATAAAGACGGAAGTGTCTCCCCGCCGATGCCGTTGCCGTTATCCTCGATCCGGATCGTCAGCGTGCCGTCAGACGCATGCACCGCGATGCCAAGGCACGGCTGCCCTTTAAACGGCGCGGAAAAGCCGTGAATAATCGCATTTTCCAGCAAGGGCTGAAGCGTAAATTTGGGGATTTGCGCAGCAGCGGCCCGCTCATCCATATCCAGCCGAACTTCAATCCGCTGCATCGAGCGCATTTCTTGAAATTTGACGTATTGCAGCGCATAGTCCGTCTCTTCCTCTACTTTGCTGAACAGATCGTGCGACCTTTTCAACGTGTAATCGACCATTCGCGTCAGCGCCATGATCGCATCGGCCATCTTGGCATTGCCGTGCAGCACAGCCATAAAGCGCAAGGAATTCAGAGAATTGTGCCAAAAATGCGGCCGCATTTGCTCCTGAAGCACATGCACCTCCAGCCTTCTTTTCTCGCTTTCGCCCGTCTTGATCATTTGAATTTGCGTCTGAATCTGGTTGAAAAATTGGTAAATCCCCTGATTCAGCGTCTCAAGCTCCTTGAATCCTTCGTATTCGTAGCGCGCCGGAGTATCGCCTTTTCCCGCAATGCGTATGATGCCGGACATCCGTTTGACAGGGAGCAAAAGCTTCGCGTACAAAAAATAACCGAACGTTGCCAGCAGCAGCACGGAAAAAGCCGTCGTAATGACGGTCGTCTGCCATACGCTGCTGCTTTCGGCCTGCAGGGAACCTAGGGGTATGATCGAGAGCGTCTGCCATGCCGTCGAAGGAATTTGCTTGTAAATATAGTAGTAGTCCTGACCCTCTATGCGGATTGTGCCGGAGCCCGATTCCTCGCCGTTTTTGCGGATCAATTCGTCGATGCTTTTCCTGTCGAGCGATTTCAGATAGCCGGAAATTTCCGCCGCCGACCGGTTATTTTCAAACAGCACCTTGCCGTCCGACGAAATAATCAGCACCGCGTTGAGCGGGTTGATGCGCACGGTATCCAGCAGCGTTTCGATGGCCGAGCCGTTCAGCTTGACGGTTAAAGTTCCGAGCGAACGGTCGTCCTGGAGCAAATTTTTGCTGATGTACAAAGCATGCGGAAAGGCGCTGTAATGAAAATCGGCGGTTACGTCGGCATTGATAAAGCTGTTGTTCAAATAAGCGCGCGACCCGTACCACGGAAACGAAGCGAGCGTTTGCCTGAATTTCTCCTCTTCTTCCGGATCGATAGGCGGATACGCGAACACGCGATTCCGGTCGGTCAAAATTTGAATATACAAAGGAAGGCGCAGGCGAAAAAAATTCAAATATCCCTCGATTTCTTCTTTGGGCACATCCTGGTCCTGCCGGATTTTGCCGATCAGGTCCGGTTTGAGCGACAAGGTGCGGGCAAAATCGTCGATATAGTTCAAGTAATTAATAATATTTACGGATAGCCCGTCCATTTTGTCGAAAATAATTTGGTTGTATTGTTTTTCGATTGTCGTTGTCGATTGTTTGCCAATAATGTAGCCCTGCGAGGCAATCAGAAACAGAACCGTGTAGGAGACCGTAACGAAGACGAGCATTTTCCATCCGCTGAAAAGACTTTTGAATCGATGCTTCCGCCGCATGTTCCATACCCCTTGAGCAATCAGGCTTTTTATGAACATTATAATGGATTCCCGTCGCGATTCGGCGAATATGCATTGTATAGATTATGTAAATACCCATGCAAAAGAGACCCGGGCATAAACGCCGGATCTCCGCTGCTGTGTTACATATTTTTGGCGATTCCGGATTCGACGGACGCCTTGTCCCCTTTTTGCAGCAAATAAATGATGGTGCCGATACATCCGCAAACCGATGACGCTATCAACAGCCCGGCGACCGGCACCTGGCTCGACAGCCCCGTGCTGAGTAACGGAGCGATCGTCCCGCGAATGCCGAATAGCATCAAATGCATGCCGAACACGACCGCCTCGCGCCCCGGCGTGACCCGAAATACGTAAGCGAGAATGCCGATATCCCAGATCGCGTCGCCGATCCCCTGGATGCCGCTGCCGATAATGACCGCAGGATAGTTGCCGAAAATCCCGTACAGCAGCGGCACGACCGTGTAAGCTCCGAGCCCGTAAACGAGCGTCTGCTTGGGGCTGAACCGGTCGATCGCCCACCCGACGATAAAATAAGCCAGCAGCAGGCATGTATAGTACGAAATACGCGCAATGCCGATCTCCGTATTGTTCAAATGCAGCGTCTTGACCTGGATGATCTGGTACAACGGGCTAGCCAAAATATTGCCGAAACCGGCAAGCATCGTCGCCCCGAAAAAATAAAGCAGCTCCCGGTGTTCCTTCACCAGCTTGAACTGCTCCCGGATGGACGAGCTGCGCGGCGGGCGCTTCTTGACCGGGCCTATTTCCTTGACCCGGGCCAGGGAAAGAATGGACAGCACCCCGGTTACGGCGGAAACGATCAGCGGCCCGCTCGGCCCCGACTTATCCGTCCAGAAGCCGATAAAATAAGCGAGCGGAATCATCAGCGCTCCCATCGCGACGCGAACGTAGCCCATCAGCCTGCCCCGCAAATCCGGCTGGTACATGCGTGTCACCAGCGCAGCGTAAGCCGGCGCCTGTATGCCCATTAAAAGCTGAAAGACGATGGCGGTCACCACATACACTGTCGGATGTCCGAAAAAAGCCGGAAACAACAGAAGCAGCCTCCCGATCAAACTCGGAAGGATGACAAACGGCTTGGGGCTCGACTGCTCGATCCGCGAGGCCCAAATCGGCGAAAACAGCAGGCCGATCGCCGGAGCGGCAGCCAAAATGCCGACCTCCAGATTGGTCGCCCCTTGCCGGATCGCAATCGGAATATAAAACTGATTGAAAACGACATTAAAGAGACTGAATAAAGTGCCGGCGCCGAAATCGCAGTAAAAGTTGTATTTCGTCTCCGGGGTCATGTGCAAGCCTAATTTTTGAAGCACGCTGTTAGCCATCGTTAGCCAGTCTCTCCTCCGCTTGAGAGCGAATATTTCGATATGTTGTTGCCATGCCATCTATTATAGCCTATAAAGCGGAAAATTTGTTTAGCGTTTTCAAAATAAAAAAACCACCCCGCGGGTGGTGAGGGAGGCTCCTGGAAGCCTCTGTGCCGCTGGGCGGCGCAAAAGCGCAAGGCCGGAGCCGGCAGCATATCCTGCCTGGTTGCGCAGGATAAACCTGTAAGAGCCTCCGTGCTGCTGGGGCGGCGCAAAAGCGCAAGGCCGGAGCCGGCGGCATATCCTGGCCTGGTTGCGCTGGGTAAACCTGTAAGAGCCTCCGTGCTGCTGGGTGGCGCAAAAGCGCAAAGCCGGAGTCGGCGGCATATCCTGCCTGGTTGCGCAGGATATGCCTGTAAGAGCCTCCGTGCTGCTGGGCGGCACCCATGATGATAAAAGGCATAAACGCACACGGCCGGAGCCGGCAGTCATCTTGTCTGGCAGCGTAGGGGGGAAATTAGTGAAAGTGCTGTGCCGGTAAAGGAACATTTCTGCAAATGTCAGGCTTTTCATCGGATACAGGGGCTCTGACTCGGTTTTACTGAAATTGCCGCACTATCCAGGCTGTCCAGAAACCCACACGTCAGCGCCGACCGCACAATCTGCCTCGTTGCCCGAAGAAAACCTGCAAAAGTGCAGTTTTTGCTCAACGAATGCGCCGTCCACGAAAAATTCCTGCAATTGTGCAGGCTTTTCGCCGCGAACATGGGCCCAGACCCGTTTCAATCGAAAATTCCTGCACAATCGCAGGCTTTTCGCCAAAATGTACCACTTTTGCAGAAAAAGCCTGTACTTTTGCAGGCTTTCTACTTGCGGAGTCGCCATGCCACCCGCTCCAGATCCTCAGCCAGAACAGAAGAGGCGTGTCCACTTCAGCGCCACAACCCGTGCAGGGGAGGCGCGGATTGTGGAAGATCGGCTGTACCACCTCCGGTTCCTCTAACCTGCCACTTTATCCACAAGCTGATTTTCGGAGGTTTACTGCCACTCCATGATGTTTGCCGTTTCCCGGCGTCTTTCTTCTCCAAGCAGCTTGCTTACAACGTACAAAGACATATCGATCCCCGCAGATACACCGGCGGACAAAATTATTTTTCCGTTATCCACATACCGGACATCTTCCAATATTTGCGACGATTTCGGGACCGCTTCCCGCAATTCGTCCATTGCCAGACGGTGCGTCGTAAGCTTCAATCCTTCCAATAGGTTCGCTTTGGCTAAAATTAAAGCCCCGGTGCACACCGACAAAACAAGCTCCGCTTGACGCGACGCCTCGCGAATCCAATCGGTAAGCGTCTCGTTATGCATTTCTTTTCGCGCCCCCCGGCCGCCGGGTACGAGCAAAATATCAGGAGGCGGACAATTGCGGATCGTATACCCCGGGTTAACGCTCAAGCCGCCCGATGCGGCAACGGGCCCCTCCTGTTCGGCCACCGTATAGACCCGGAAGTCTTTCCCTCTGCCGCTTCCTGTTGTAAACACTTCGAACGGGCCCGCAAAATCCAGCACTTCAACCCCCTCAAAAATCAATATCGCTACGTTTCTTGCCTGCCGTACCTGCTCCATAGGCTCATCTCCCTTGAAAATAATAAAAAAAGCATCCGGTCAATGACCGAATACTTTGCCCAGGCGTACGGCTTAATAAAGGCTGTGCTCCCTCGTGGTACTCCACGTTTACGCCAGTAACACGCCCAAAAATTTCGATGCACTATTTATATCAGAAATTTCAGATAATTACAACCTATTTTCAAAAATCCGCTCTCGTCCCCTGCCGGCCAGCCGGTTCTCTCTGCGCCATCTGTCTGAAATAGTCCGCTGTAAATTCGCGGAATCTCGCCGCAGCTTCGGTGAGATACTTGTCTTTGGACCACGACAGCCAAATCGTGCGTTCGCATCTCGGCTCTTCGATCCGAAGCAGCTCGACGGCCGAGCCGGTCGCTCCTCCCCAGGTCACGGAAGGGATGAAGCCGACGCCTTGTCCGGCCCGAATCAACCCGCGGACCGTCGCAGGGTCGTCGCTTTCGAAAATGATGCGGGGCGTAAATCCCGCCTGCCGGCACAGCGCGTCCGCCGTTTCCCGCAAGTTTTTGCCCGGCCGCAGGCTGACGAACCCCTCGTCCGCCGCTTCGCTCAGCCGGATTTTTCCGCGGCTTGCCAGCCGGTGGCCGCAGGGCACCGCAAGAAAAATTTCCTCCGTAAGCAGCGCTCTGCTCTCCACGCCTTGAATGGGCATGGGCGAAGAGGACAGGCACAGATCGAAATCGGAGCGCATCGCCGCGAGGGAAGCATGCTGCAGCAAGTGAAAGCCGATTTGCGGATGCTTTAGCCGGAAGGAAGCGAGCAAATCCGGCAGCAGGTGCGAGCCGACCAGAACGGCAAGCTCGATGCTGCCGCCGGTCTCCCCCGACATATCCCGAATCTCCCTCTTCCCGTCCTCCAAAGCCGCGATGGCGGTGTCCACTTTTCGGAGGAACGCTTTGCCATATGCGTTCAAACGAATATATTTTCCGGTGCGGTCGAACAGTTTGACATCCAAATCTTTCTCCAGCGCGGAAATCATTTTGCTCAGCGCAGGCTGCGGAATGCGAAGCTCCGCCGCCGCCTTCGTCATATGCTCCAGCCTGGCGACGGTTTGAAAATATTTTAGCTGCAGCAGCTCCATAGCAACCCCTCATCTATTCGATATTGAATATAATTCTTATACATAATTATATATTATCCGATATGTATAGACTACCTGTATACTATTTTCAAAAGGATACACATACAGGAGTCTGTCCGATGTCGGTCAGACTCCTAGTACCCCGAACGAGGAGGATGCGGTATGAATCAAACGATACATGCGCAAGCGGCGCGCTCCTGGACGACGCGGCGCGACGAAAAAGCGCGGAGGCTGCGGCAGGCAAGCCGGCTGATGGAAGGGCGACTGCTGCCGACAGGCAGCATCGTGGAAGCGCTCGAAGCGCTGATTTTGCCTGGCGACAGGGTCGTGCTGGAAGGAAACAACCAGAAGCAAGCCGCGTTTTTGTCCGAAGCGCTTGCTAAAGTCGATCCCGGCAAAATCCACGGCCTGCACATGCTCATATCCAGCATCTCGCGGCGCGAGCACCTCGATATTTTCGAATATGGCATTGCCCGGAAAGTCGATTTTTCCTTTTCGGGGCCGCAGAGCCTGCGCATGTCCCAAATGGTCGAGGACGGCAAGTTGGAAATCGGCGCGATCCATACTTATTTGGAGCTGTACGCCCGCATGTTCGTCGACCTCATTCCCGACGTTGCGCTCGTCACTGCGGACAAGGCGGACCGGCACGGAAACCTGTACACGGGGCCGAATACGGAAGAGACGCCGGCGATAGTCGAAGCGGCGGCCTTCCGTAACGGGATCGTGATCGTGCAGGTCAACGAGATCGTCGATGAGCTGCCGCGCGTCGATATTCCGGCTTCCTGGGTCGACGTCGTCGTCCCCGCCGACAAGCCTTATCCGCTGGAGGCGTTGTTTACGCGCGATCCTCGGCAAATTACGGACATTCAAATTTTGATGGGCATGCTGGCCATTCGCGGCGTCTACGAACGCCATCAGGTGCAATCCCTGAATCACGGCATCGGCTTCAACACGGCGGCTATCGAACTGCTGCTCCCCACCTACGGCGAATCGCTCGGACTGCGCGGCCGGATATGCCGGCATTGGGCGCTCAACCCGCATCCGACGCTCATTCCGGCGATCGAAAGTGGCTGGGTCGAGAGCGTGCACTGCTTCGGCGGCGAGGTCGGCATGGAGGCGTACGTCGCGGCGCGGCCGGACGTGTTCTTCACCGGCCCCGACGGCAGTCTCCGCTCCAACCGCGCCTACTGCC
Source organism: Paenibacillus sp. sgz302164 (assembly GCF_056120505.1). Classification (NCBI taxonomy): domain Bacteria; kingdom Bacillati; phylum Bacillota; class Bacilli; order Caryophanales; family Paenibacillaceae; genus Paenibacillus; species Paenibacillus sp. sgz302164. The sequence continues at coordinate 31,743 of NZ_JBVYOL010000005.1, forward strand.
AGATGGCCGGACAATATGCCGTCGATCTGTTCATCGGCTCCACGCTGCAAATGGATGCGGAAGGCCATTCTTCCACCGTGACGTCGGGCCGGCTGTCCGGTTTCGGGGGCGCCCCTAACATGGGGCACGACCCGCGGGGGCGGAGGCACCCGACGCCCGCCTGGCTCGACATGAAAACGGCGGACCATCCGCTCGTGCGCGGCCGCAAGCTTGTCGTCCAGATGGTCGAAACGTTCCAGCGCGGGGGCATCCCCACTTTCGTCGAATCGCTCGACGCGATCGAAGTCGGCCGGAGCGCCGGCTTGCCGCTTGCGCCGGTCATGATCTATGGCGACGACGTGACGCATGTCGTCACCGAAGAAGGCGTCGCTTATGTGTACAAAGCACGGAACCTGGAGGAACGCAAGCTTGCCATCGCCGCCGTCGCCGGCGTTACTCCGCTCGGCAGAAGCCACGATTACGCGCTTAACGATCAGCTGCGTGCGGACGGGCTTGTCGCGTTCCCGGAAGATCTGGGCGTCCGCCGCACCGATGCCAAACGGTCGCTGCTCGCCGCGCGAAGCGTCGAGGAACTGGTCGGCTGGTCCGGAGGCTTGTATGAGCCGCCGGCTAAATTCAGGAGCTGGTGAAATGATGAAGCTCACCTGCACCTGTCATTTACCGCAGCCGGCGCCGGCGGAAGCCGATGAGCTTGCCGGGCTGGCCGTCGCCGCGCTCATCGAGGAAGCGGAGCTGACGCCGAAGCCGGGCCTCGTCGACCGCAGCGGCCCGGGCGCCCACGCCGATCTGCACATCGGCTTGATGATCCGCTCCGCGCATTCGCTCCGCGAAGGCTTCGCGCTGATGGCCCGCGCCGCTTGCGGGCAAGCTCCCGGCCAGCCGCTTCGCGAACGGCTGGCGCAGCTCGGGCGCGACGCGGAAGCGGGGATGATGGCCGCCACCGGCGGCATCAACACCCACCGCGGCGCGATCTGGGCGCTCGGCCTGCTGACGGCGGGAGCGGCCATCGCCGGGCGGCGCGCCGCGCCGGAGCGAATCGCCGCCATCGCCGGCGAAATCGCCAAATACCCGGACCGCTTCCATCCCCCGCGGGAATCGAACGGAAGCAGAGTCCGGCAGCGGTTCGGGGCGGCGGGGGCCCGCGGAGAAGCCGAGCAGGCTTTTCCGCATATTATCGGGGCCGCCTTGCCGGCGCTGCGGGAAGCCCGCAAGCGGGGCGTGCCGGAATCTTTGGCCCGCCTGGACGCGCTGCTGGCCGTCATGAGCCGGCTCGACGATACGTGCCTGCTGCACCGGGGCGGCATGGAAGCGCTCCGGGAGGCGCAGCAGGGCGCGCAAAACATCCTCGCTGCGGGCGGAACGTCCGCTCCCGAAGGGTGGTTTCTCTTGCAGAGGCTGGCCGAAACGTGTGTCCGGCTGCGCATATCCCCCGGAGGCAGCGCGGATCTGCTTGCCGCCGCTTTGTTTTTGGACAGTCTGGAGCGGATGGCTTCCGCTCCGGCCGACGGACTGCGGCCCACGGCTGTGCCGCTCAATCACTAACGGAGGTGTACGAAACTTGGAGACGCTGAACTTTCAATATGATGCTGCGCGGAAACTTGCCGCGCGGGCCCACGTGGGAGCCGTCGGATCGGGAGATTTGGAAATATTGGTAGAGCCTTCCGCCGGCTTGCATGCGCACGTACGGATCCGTACGTCGGTGCAAGGGTTTGAAGAAACGTGGAGAGCCGTGCTCGATAAATTTTTTTATATGCATCCGATTGCGGCGTCCATACAGATTAACGATTACGGCGCAACGCCCGGCGTCGTCTCACTGCGGCTGGCCCAGGCAATCGAGGTGTTGGAACGATGAATGTGCGCACGCAAAAAGAAACAAGCTTTATCGAGCTGAATGCCCGCGAACGCGCTCAAGCGCTGCTTGACGAAGGGACGTTCAGGGAACTGCTCGACCCGTTCGAACGTTTCGAATCGCCCCATCTCGCGGCGCAGGGCATCGTTCCGCAAAGCGATGACGGGGTTGTCGTCGCCCGCGGAAGTTTTGGCGGCAAGCCTGCCGTCGTCATTTCCATGGACGGCGCGTTTCAAGGCGGCGGCGTTGGCGAAGTGGCCGGAGCCAAAATGGCCGGAGCGCTGGAGCTCGCGCTGCGGGATTGCCGGGACGGCAAGCCTGTGCTGCCCGTGCTGCTGCTGAATACCGGGGGCGTGCGCTTGCAGGAAGGCTACTACGGGCTGCTGGCGATCGCCGAGATCGGCGCCGCCATTGTCGCGCTGCGCGGGTTCGTGCCGGTCGTCGGCGTCATTCCCGGTTTGATCGGCTGCTTCGGCGGGATGTCGATCTGCGCTGCGCTGTGCAGCCGGCTCGTGATGACGAAGCAGGGCCGGCTCGGGCTGAACGGGCCTGAAGTGATCGAGCAGGAAGCGGGGATCTCCGAGCTGGATGCAAGCGACCGCCGCCTGATCTGGCGAACGACGGGCGGCGAGCAGCGGCACGGGACGGCGCTTGCCGATATGCTCGCCGACGATACGGCGGAAGCGGTCCGCAAGGCTGTCGGGGAATCGTTCGGCCGCGGCATTCCGCCCGTACACCGAAGCGCGGATGTGGAGCGCTTTCTCGGCAAGCTCGCCGCAATCGATCCCGCCGTAAAAATCGGCGGAGAAACGCTGCGCACGCTGTGGGGAGCGGAAAGTACGGCAGCTTCCGGCGGCTCCGTCGCGTGGTTGGAGCAAAGATGGAGCGAAACCGCGGGCAGTTCGGACAGCCGCGGACGAACGTGGTTCGAGCGGTTGTCCGGCGCTTCGCGAAGCCCGCTCCCCGGCGCTCCGGCGGTGCTTTGCGCGGATGCGGCGCTCGGCAAGGAACGCGTCCGCTACATAGCGGTCGCGCCGAATCCGAACAGCCGGTTTCCGCGGGCCCGCAAAGGCGAAGTCGGCATCGACGAAGGCTGGACGCTGGCGCGGCATATTCGCGACGCCATCGAGCAGGACGCCGGCGGGCATAAGCGCGCCATCGTCGCCATCGTCGATGTGCCGAGCCAAGCCTACGGCTACATGGAGGAGCTGCTCGGCATCCATCTGGCCTGCGCGGCGGCCGTCGACGCCTATGCATCGGCACGGCTAGCCGGGCATCCGGTGATTGCGCTGCTCGTCGGCAATGCCATTTCCGGCGCTTTTCTGGCACATGGCCTGCAGGCGAGCCGGATTCTCGCTCTGGACGACCCGGGCGTCGTCGTGCAGGTCATGTCCAAAACATCGGCGGCGCGCGTCACCCGCAGAACGGTCGCGGAGTTGGAGGAAGCCGCCCGAAAAGTGCCGGCGACCGCCTACGACATCAAGTCGTTCGCTTCGCTCGGCGCCGTGGACGAACTGATCGGCGGCATTCGCGCGGACGCTCCGGAAGCGGACGATGTGGAGCGCGTCCGCGGCCTGCTGGCGGACGCTATCGCGATCGTCCGCACCGGGGACGGCGGTCTGGGCGGCCGCCTTGCTTCCGACGCAGCCCGCACCGGCCGGGCCGCTTCGATCCGCGTGCGCGAACGCATGGCTGCGCTGTGGAACTGACGCCGCATGACATTGTGCGCATCCGTCCCGGCGCACTCGCCCGCGGCGCAGCGGAACCGGAGCTTGCCTGGGTCGAAGCATCGCTGGCAAGAGCGCCCTTCGTCGTCGTCCGCCGGGCCGCCTGGCTGCAGGGGGCGGCTCCGGTCGGCGTGCGGGGGCGCAGGCGGAACGAGCGTTATGCCGCCTTTTTGCCCCTCAGCGACGCCGTCGAAAGGATAACGCCGCAGCAGCTCGCGGCAAGCAAAGCGTGGCGGAGCGCTCCCCGCTCCGGGCTCGTGCCGGCCATCGCCGCGCTGGAGGAGGCGGACGTTTTTTTCACGGGGCTGGGCGCCGCATGGGGACCGGCGGGCAGCGTCGGCTTCGAGCTGGCGAGCGGCGCGGAAACCGCCGGACCAGGAAGCGACCTGGACGTGACGATTCGGGCGGACGCCCCGTTATCGGTCGAGGAAGCACGCGGCTTGCTCCGGCTGCAGGATGTGCTGCCGGTTCGCCTCGACGTGCAGATCGAGACCCCTTGCGGCGCTGTGTCGCTGATCGAGTACGCCCGCGGAGAGCGCCAGGTGCTGCTGCGGACTTCTGAGGGAGCGCGGTTAACAGCCGATCCCTGGTCGCCGCAAGCGGATAGGAGGATACGATGAGCATCGTTTTTTTGTTTCCCGGACAAGGCTCGCAGCACGCGGACATGCTGCATTGTTTGCCGGATCATCCGGCTGTCAAGGCTGTATTGGAAGAAGCAAGCGAGGTGCTGCGGCTGGACGTGCTGTCCGTGGACGATGACCGGCATCTTCGCTCCACGGTTTGGGTGCAAATCTGTTTGCTCGCGGCCGGGGTCGGAGCCGCCGCCGCGCTGCAAGCGGAAGGCATCGTGCCGGACATGGTCGCCGGGCATTCGGTCGGGGCCTTCGCAGCCGCCGTCGCCTCCGGAGCGCTGGCTTTTGACGATGCGCTAACTCTCGTCAAACTGCGGGGGGAATGCATGGAGAGCGCATATCCCGGGGGCTACGGGATGGGCGTTATTACCGGCCTGACGGAGCGCAGGCTGCTCGCTTTGATCGGGCAAGTTTCTACGCCCGAAGCGCCGGTCCATATCGCGAATTTGAATGCCCCTTCCCAAATCGCCGTCTCCGGCAAATTCGCAGGCATTCAAGCCCTTTTCCAAGCGGCCGGATCGGCCGGCGCGCGCAAAGGCGTCATGCTGCCGGTAAGCGTCCCGTCGCACTGCGGGCTGCTTGACTCCACCGCCGCCCGGTTGGCCGAAGCGCTGGACCGGATCAGCCTGCGCCGCCCTAGCGTGCCGTATGCCGGAGCCCGCCGCGCGCGGTTATTGACGGATGCCGCCGCAATCCGGGACGATTTGGCTTTCGGCGTCGCCCATCCGGTGCGCTGGCATGACACCGTCTCCCTGATGTTCGAACTGGGAGCCCGGCTGTTTGTGGAAATGCCTCCCGGCCATGTGCTCTCCGACCTTGCCAATCAGGCCTTCCCCGAAGCGCGAAGCGTCGCCTTGGGCGAAGCCGGGCTTGAGACGGTCAAGCTTTTGGCCGGCAGGATTTTATAGGGAACCGCGAGCTTTGATTGGAAAATTTTTACTATACACTTCGTATCGGCTCTTTATTCAACGATTTCGTTTTAACCGCATGCGTCGCGGCATGAACCAGGTTGGAGGCGATCAATCCGACCAGGAGAAATGAAATGCCGCCGTATGTCAGATTCCATGCGATGCTGACGATCGCCGCGAACACGCCGAACCAGATTTGTCCCCCATATTTGCCGGGAGAGGTAGGCGGATCTGTAACCATCAAAAAGCTTAAAAACAAAACGGCGTTAATGAACGGAGGCTGGTATAGTTCCGCAACTTCGCCGATATGAAATATGCCGAGCGCCAGCAAAATCGTAAAGTACGCGCCTAAAAAAGAAAACGCCTGCGGAAATTTGTTCGCCTTCCCGGCAACCGCAAATCCGATTACAAGCATGATGCCCACAGCCCAGACGGGCAGATCCGTCAAGCTTCCCCACCAATCCTCGCCGCTTGAAAATACGAAGACGGACAACAGCAATCCGAACGCCGCCGGGTTAAAAACAGGCTTGCGCTTCACCCGCAATATATGCTTGGATACGATCGCGAACAGCGAAGTCGCCAAAGCGATATACCAAGGCTCCTTTACGCTCAGGACCAGAGCTACGATCAGCCCGGTGACGATAGCTCCGTCCGGAAACAGGCGCTTCCTTTTTTGCAGCAAGCCGATCCACACGTCGACAAGCGCGGCGGCAAAAATTGCGACGCCTGCATGGAGCAGCCCTTGGTACTCTCGCGTATAAGCAATCTCCAGGCCAAGCAGAAGGCACAGCATGAGCATGACAAATCCTTTGGGCGTGTTCCATATGCGTATTGCTTTTTTGCCGGTATCCCGGGCAGATTCGGTCTTCCTCATAACCGTTCATCCTCCACTCTCTATACTTGCGCTTGCTTCAGCGCTACTTGTACGGCTTCGATAAAATCTTCCGAACTCCGGGTGGCCCCGCTGACCGTATCGACAGCGGCGCTTTGCAGTTCAACGACTTGACTGGGCAGCGAATCGATATAGCGCTGAGGATAACGGGTTTTGGATTCCGTGATGACGACGGATGAGATTTTACCTTTAACAATCGAAAGGCTCACTGCGACTGTGCCAAAACGGTTCGTACCCGAACCGGTATAAGTTCCGTCCTTATATTTGGATGCCGCTTTGGCCGGAGCTGTCGGTTTGGGCGGTTCGGCGGACGCTCTCGGTACCGGCTTTGTGGTTGGAGTCGAAATCGGGGTCGAAGTCGGGGCCGGAACCGAACTCGCAGTCGAAGTCGAGGCCGGAACGGTAGAGGGCTGCATCGTTTTGGAAGGCTCCGGCGTTAAGCCTGGAGTCTCTTCGGCGGTCAGCCCCTGCGCAAACGCAGATGCTGAGTAAGAGTCAGACGTTGACGGCAGGACCGTTTGCGCCGGCGGCTGGTTGATCATGTAACCGGCGGAGTAGACGATGCCGATTGCGGTCGAACAAAGAGCGACCAGTTTTTTTCCCATTCGTGCCATATCAACAACACTTCCTTTGCTTTCTTGTCTACCGCATACTTTACGGCACGAAAGTGAAAACAAAGTGAAAAAAGCTACGGTCCAAACACGAATTCGAAGCGGCTCCCTTTTCCAGCTTCACTCTCGACATGGACTGACGCCCGGTGCTGCCGCAATATTTCCGCTGCAATGGACAACCCTAATCCCGCTCCGCCAAATTCCCGGGACCGCGCTTTATCCACCCGGTAAAACCGTTCAAAAATGTGCGGCAGCTCCTCCCTGGACATCCCGATCCCCGTATCCGTGACCTGCAGAATCGCTCCGGCATGTTTGCCTCTATGACACGCGACTGTAACCTCTCCCCCTGCGGAGGTGTATTTAATGGCATTGTCCAACACGATCAAAACCAATTGCCGCAATTGGTCCTCGTTTCCTTCGATTTGAACGGCCGCTTCTTCCTTATGGGAGAGGTCCATGTGCAAATAAATCTCTTTTTTTCGCGCCAATGTCTGCATCGCTTGAACCGCCTGGGTCGCTATTCGGGCCAAATCGACCGGCTCCTTCCTGTAGACCGATACTTTCGCATCGCTGCGGGCCAAAGTCAGCAAAGATTCCACCAGCCGAATCATGCGCTTCACTTCATCCTTCAAGCCTGTCAGAACGCGCTGTTCAAAATCGGGGAGAGCTTCTTTGCACTCTTCCAGCAGCTCTACCGAAGAATGGATGACGCTAAGCGGCGTTCTCAGTTCATGCGAGGCGTTAGTCGTAAACTCGACTTGCCGAAAAAACGAATTTTTTATCGGCACTATCGCTTTTCCGGCAAAAAAATAACCTACAACGCTGGCAACCGTCAGCAGCACCATCGAAAAAACGGACAATAGCAGCTTCATTTGCCCGATCAATAGGAGATCGTCGGAAATGTTCACGGCTGCCCAATAAGTTCCGCCGGAAAGGCTCAACGTGTTCGTGCTTGCTAAAAAAGTTTCTTTAGCCCCTCCGTCGTCGAGCTGAAAAACGTCTCCTTGCACCCCCAAGTACTGCCGGTTCTGGGCCCATTGCAGCAGTTGAGCTCCCATGGCCGTAAAAGCGGTGGGCGAAGCCGACGTCTTTCCATCGGGAGCAACCAATACGGCAAGCTCATCCGATTGCAGGAACGCCCATTCCATGTTTTTCGTTTCGTGCCCGTCCGCCTTGTCGCCGCGTGATTTTCGCTGCTCCTCCACCCGGTGCTCCCATTGACGGTTCATTTTATCGTGCACGTTGGCCAAGTGAATCCGCTCGTTCTTTTGCAGCGTCTGCTGCAGGATGAGGTAATAAATAACGGTAACGACGATCAAGATTACGGCCAAAATGCCGCCGAACAGCAAAGTCAATCGCTTTCTCGTTCGCTCGAACACGGGTCCCCTTCTCCCCCTTTCGCCAGCAGGCGGTACCCGAGTCCCCGCACATTGTGAATGAGCTTGTCCGGGAATGGATCGTCCAATTTTTTGCGCAGCAGCTTGATTGTCGCATCGACAGCGTTCAAAGTGATGTCCGCATCCATTCCCCATACCCGGTCGAGCAGCTGCTCCCTGCTTAATATTTGTCCGTGATGGTTCGCCATGAACGAGAGCAATTGAAATTCGCGCCGCGAAAGCATGACGGGAACACCGTTTCTATACACTTCATGGGTTGTCAAATGGACGGCAAGCGTATCGCCGAAAGCTTTGACTTCCCCTTCCCAAGCCGTTTCCTTCCTCCGGTACAACGCGTTCAGGCGCGCGATCAATTCCTCGAAATCAAATGGCTTGACCAAATAATCGTCCGCTCCCGCATTCAGTCCCTGCACCCGGTCTGAAACGGCATCGCGCGCAGTCAGCATCAGAATCGGCGTCTGATTTTTTTTCATGCGTATTTCCTTGCACAGCTCCACGCCTGTTTTCCCAGGAATCATCCAATCCAAAATGTAAATATCAAACGGGTATCTTTCCATAAAATCCGCCGCAGCATCCGCATCCTGGGCCCATTCCACCCGGAACAGCTGTTTTTTCAGCTTATATTGAATCAACTCGCCAAGCTTCCTGTCATCTTCAACGAGCAAAATATTCATGTCTATCCCCCCCATTTGCAACGTTAAGCGGAAAACCTGCAAAAGTGCAGGATACGGAGAAACCCAGACGCCAGAGCCAGTCGCATAACCTGCCTGGTGTCGCGAAGAAAACCTGCAAAAATACATGAATTTGCGTTCTTAAACGCTGCCCGCGAAGAATTCCTGCAATTGTACAGGCTTTTCACCGCGAACATGAGCTCAGACCCGCTGTAATCGAAAATTCCTGCACTTTCGCAGGCTTTTCGCCAAAACGGACCCTTTTCGCAAAAAATTCCTGCACTTTCGCAGGTTTTTCCTGCAAAGCCGCCTCGTCCCCCCACTTCAGTTTCGTAACCCATACAGGAGATGCATGTGTTGCGGAAGAGCCGATGCCCCTCCTGTTCGAAGATGCGCTGTCTCCCGGCGCGGCGAGCTTGTTCTAGCAATTTCAGTTTGATTTCATTATTTTAACGTAAGATAAAAAAATCAAACCATTTCAAGGGGGACATCGCCATGGCGGATAGAAAAACAGTGGCCAGAAAGGCTCTTTCGATGGGAACGACGGTGCACATCGAAGTGATTACATCGCAGCCCGAGGAAGAGGCACTGCGCAAAATCGAACGCGTCCTGCAATCGTTTCATCTCGTCGAGAGCGTGTGCAGCCGGTTTTCGGACGATAGCGAAGTCCGGCAGCTTTTCAAGCAGCCCGGCAGTCCGGTCCGGGTCAGCGATATGTTGTTTGAGCTGGTCCGGTTTGCACTGACGGTCGCTTCCTTGACGAACGGAAGCTTCGATCCGGCGGTCGGCAGCCGTATGACTGCGCTCGGCTTCAAGCATCACTACCTGACCGGACAGCCCGTAACGGATGAGTTAGAAGAACATGCGTCCGTTTCCTTTCGGGATGTGCAGCTCGACGAAAAAAATCGTACCCTGTTATTGAAAAAACCGCTCCTTCTGGATTTGGGAGCACTGGCAAAAGGGTTCGCCATCGATCTGGCCGTCAAGGAGCTTCAGCCGTTCGAAGGCTTTCTCGTCGAGGCCGGCGGAGATTTGTACGTCGGGGGATTGAATGTCAGGGACGAGCCTTGGCAAGTAGGCATCCGGCACCCGCTTCGGTATGACGAGAATATCGGATTGCTGCAGCTTTCCGATACGGCCGTTTGCACATCCGGGGGCTATGAAAGAAAAAATCCGCAGCTGCCCGGCGAACATCACCTGATTGTTCCGCAAACCGGACGAAGCCGGACAGACGTACTTAGCTGTACGGTCATTGCACCTTACGCCATGCTCGCCGACGCTTTTTCTACAGCCGCCTTTATTTTGGGGCCTGATCCCGGTCTCGGGCTGCTGCAATCGGGCGGCCTGGAAGGGCTGTTCGTACTCCCCTCCGTGGCGCTCAAGATGACCCCCGGGTTCGTCATGGGATAAAAACGGCCTGCTTGCCGGGCAAGCCGGCTTTGGACGTGTAGGGCAAGCGCGGCGGTCGGCTACAGAAAAGCATGGATCAAAAACAACACGGCGAACGCCAGACCCAGCCGCAAATGCCATTTCCGGTCCAATCTCTTGTATCTGAACAGCCCGGACACCGGCACCGGCAGCAGAACCAACAGCGCAAGCAAGCCGCTGATGTTGTTGAAATCAAAGGCAAAACCGTGCATAAACACGGCGACTGCATGAAGAACGATGAAGCCGATAGCTATAATTGCAGCAGGGACATGCCATGTACGGACGAACCGCAAAAGCGCGGCAAGCCCTTTTTTCACGCTGCGAAAGCTGTCAAAAACGCGCTGTTTGACGATCAGGAGGAGAACGTAGTTCGCCAGCACGACAAATAACGCCAGCCTCGCATCGGAACCGTAATTTTTAAACGTATGTTCGAATCGTTTGCTTTGCACGACCGCCGGGGACAGATGCAGCAAGTTCCACATTTCCCAACATACTAATACGACGGACACAACGAGCGCCGCATATACCCATTTCCGCTCATGAGCAGGTATCCAATTCGAAGCGGATGCCGATTTTCTTCCAATTTGCTCCAAAAATTTCCCTCCTATTATGTTTGTCTATCAGCTCAACTATACTTTAGTTTTCTGAAAAATAAATGAAAAAATTCCCTCGCCCATTCTTGCTCCCCGCCTGAAACAAACCGGCCGAACGCCATACGATATAACAACACTGTTTCAGACAGGAGTCAAGGGGCGGCCGCAGACAGCGGGCGGTTCCGGCGGAGGGATCATATGGTACGGTATGACAACAACAAATGGGGCAAAACCCGGCTATTGAACCGCAGCAAGGAGTTGGCTCGCTTTGTCCCCGAGACGAGAAAAGCGTCTAAAGAAGCGCTGGATTCGATGCTGAAAACATACGGGATGGTGTATGTCAAACCTAGTCTCGGCACCGGAGGATTCGGAATTATGAAGGCTGAAATTGTGAAAAACGGGAAATTGACCAACTACGTCTACAAGCACAATACGCGGACCTACCGGTTCGGCAAGTTCGACGCTTTCGTCAAATCGATGCAAGGAAAATTCGGCAGGCGCACTTATTTGGTGCAAAAAGGCATCCGCATGCTCCGCTACAACAATCGCCCGTTCGATATCCGCATCATGGTGCAAAAAAATGAGCAAAACAAATGGGAGCACACCGGGACGATCGGGCGTGTCGCCCATCCGCGGCGAATTGTGACCAATTATCATAACGGCGGCACTCCTTTGCCGCTTCCTGTTTTGCTCCAGCCCCACTTGAATGCGAACGAAAGCAAAAAGCTCCAAAAAGAGCTTTCCGATCTGGGGTTGAAGGTTGCTGCACATATGCAAACCGCCTTTCCCCGATTGAAGGAAATCGGCGTGGACGTGGGGCTCGACCGCAACTGTTTTCCGTGGATTTTCGAAGTGAATTCGAGACCCGATCCGTTCATATTCCTCAAGCTCCGCAATTCCAAAGTGTTCCGCAGAGTGATGCGGCTCACCCGGCTTCACGGCAGATTTTTGCCAAAAAAAACACGCACCCCCCGACCGGCGCACAAGTCGTCCGGCAGGCGTGCGAAGCGAATTCCCACCAAAAAGGGCGCCTCCGGAGCGCCCTGATATTTTGTCGGAAAATATTAATAATTGTCAATTTCCATCGCAATTTAAGATTGCTATAATAGAAGCATGGCCAGGATATAAATCGCTGCGTGAATGAATATTTTTCATAATAGGCAGTTCCCCTCATCCTCCCCAAAAAAGTAAACTGAAAGAAGTGCGAAACCGTGAAACACTACAACAAACTGGCGATTTTGTTATTGGCTGCTACAATTTCCGGGTGCGGCGGCACCCCGCAAACTGCAAAAGTTGATACGGCTGCAGCTGCGACTGCTCCCCCCGACCACGAGAAGGCATCCGTCCCGCAATCTATCGCGGAGCCCGTTTCCAAGGAAACGGTGGATGACCGTGTCATCAACCATGTCCCTTTGGATGCGCGCAAGCAAATTGCTCTTACATTCGACGATGGCCCGGACCACAAATATACGCCTAAAATTCTCGATATTCTGAAAAAGAATCAAATCAAGGCTACGTTTTTCCTGGTCGGCGAGCATGCAGAAAGGTACCCTGATACGGTCAAACGCATCGCGGAAGAAGGTCACATCATCGGCAACCATACTTGGGATCATCAGGATCTGGCCAAGCTGCCATCAGAAAGCATACATAACGAAATTGAAAAAACGGACGAGATGATTAAACAAATAACCGGGCAGTCCCCTTCCCTTTTTCGCGCGCCTTACGGAGCGGTCAATGAACAGGTGAAATCGGATGCCGCGTCGAGCGGCCATCGGCTGATCGGATGGTCCGTAGATACCATGGACTGGGACGGCAAAAGCGTTCAGCAAATCATGGCCGCAGTCAAAAAACAAGCGTCTCCCGGAGCCATCATTTTGCAGCACAGCTCCGGCGGCAAAAAAGGAAACCTCAACAACACGGTCGAAGCTTTGCCGCAAATCATCGCGTATTTGAAAAGCAACGGCTACTCCTTCGTCACGGTGCCCGAGCTGCTAACTTCACTGAAAGCCAACTAGGAGTCCGGCCGATGGACTCCTGCGCCGCTGCGACGGGCCCGCGCGCAGAAAACCTGCGAAAGTCAGCTTGTTGAAAAAATGACGGGTTAGAGGAGCCGGAGGGGCACAGCGTTCGCCTCTCCGGCTCGGTTTGCGGAGCTGAAGTAGGGGGGCAAGGCGGCTTAGCATGGAGAAAACCTGCGAAAGTGCAGGTTTTTTTCGTAAAAATGGTTCATTTTGGCGAAAAGCCTGCAATTGTGCAGGAATTTTCGATAAAAATGAACCAGAGCCCGTGTTCGCGGCAAAAAGCCTGCACATTTGCAGGAATATGCCTCAGCCAGCGCATCGACCGAGTAAAAACTGTACTTTTGCAGGTTTTCTGCGCGCCATTTCGTGCGGCCATACCCATTACCCTCCTCTCCGGCGGGCTTCTGCCGCCCGGTCGAAACGCGAGCGGCGCGGGTCGGCCATCCATGACTCCCAAGTCAGCCCGTACTGCAGTAAAATTTCATGTATCCGGTTGCGAAAAGGCAGTCCGGCCGTAAGCTGCCGCTCCATCGGATCGGCTTTTTCCGCGAGCGTGGCCTGCACCCAATCGGCCAACTGCCGCTCCAGACGGTCCGCTACTTCCGGCAGCCGCCGCTCGGCGTTATCGGTTTCATTCGGGTCGGCACGGAGATCGTACAGCTCCCTCCGCGGACGCGTAAACGGCCCCGAATCCACCGTGCAAATCAGCTTGTAGTCGCGGGTTACGGCTCCGCGGGCGGCCTGCCAGGCGCACTCGCTCAAGTAGACGGTGTCGTGCGTGCCGTCCTGCTCCCCGCGGATGCTCGGCCACAAGCTTTTGCCGTCCGGCGTGCCGGGACTTGCCACGCCCGCGGCTTCCAGCAGCGTCGGAAACAGATCGGTCTGCTGCACGAGCCCGCTCACCCGCCTGCCCTGTGGGATCACCCCCGGCCACCTCATGATCATGGGAACATGAACGGTCGTCTCGTACAGTCCGCAATGATCCCAATAAATGTCATGCTCAGTCAAGCTTTCCCCATGGTCGCCGAACAGAACAAGCAAAGTCCGCTCGCGGAGTCCTTCGGCAGTCAGCGTTTCATCCAGCTCTTTCAGGCGGTCGTCCAAGTACCGCACTTCCGCGTCATACAAGGCGTTGAGATAAGCGGCGTCCGTCACCGGCCCCAGCATATCGTAGTGGTGGTGCTTGAAAAACGGATAAGCCGCATGATTATACGCCGCTTCCATGCTGCGGTTCGCAGGGTCGAACGGATCGCGTCCGGCCTCGTAAAACCGGGACACATATTCGGCCGGAGGCACATAAGGGGTATGCGTATCCCAGTAATGGAGAAACAGAAAAAAGTTCTCCTCCTTATGCTCGCGAATCCAGGGCAGCGCGAGCGCATTGACCGTTTTTCCGTCGATATGCCGCTTCGCTCCGGCGGAATTGATGTAGTACCGATAGCCGCGCGCGAACCATTCCTTAAGCTGGTACAAATTGTCGACGGCAGCCGTCGTAAACCCTGCGTCCCGCAGCAAAGCCGGCAGCCACGGCTCGCTTTTGGCCAGCCCGGTCAAGGCGGAGCCGTGCGATACGATGCCGGTGCGGAGCCCGACTTTTCCCGTGAAAATCCCCGTATGGGCCGTTTCGGTCGGGATATCCGCCGCATACGCGCGTTCGAACAAAACGCCCTGCGAGGCGATGGCGTCCAGGTAAGGCGAAGTCGGCTTTTCATACCCGTAGCAGCCGAGACGGGAAGCGCGCAGCGTATCCAGCGAGACGAAGACGATGTTCATCCGGCATCCCTCCTGCCGCCAGGTCGGGATGCCACGTAATCGAGGATCAATGCCGCATTGCTTTCCAGCTCCTCCAAATGCGTGCGGATCACGATATCCGGCCGCTCCGGAATTTCATACGGGTCTCCGATGCCGGTAAACCGGCTGAGCCCTGCACTGCGCGCTTGGGCATAAAGCCCTTTTACGTCACGCCTTTCGCACTCCTCCAGCGGGCAATCCACAAAAATTTCCACATAGCCCGGCAGCTCCTTCCGCGCAAAATCCCTCATCACCCGGTAAGGCGTGATGGCTGATACGAGCACAGTCACCCCGTTGCGGGACAGCAGCCTGCTGACGTAGACGATGCGGCGTATATGTTCCATGCGGTCTTCCCGGCTGAAGCCGAGCCCTTTGGAAATGACCGTCCTGAGCTCATCGCCGTCCAGCAGTTCGGCTCTCATCCCCTGTTCGCGCAGCTGTTCCAGCAAGCAGCGGGCCGTCGTCGTTTTGCCTGCTCCCGAAAGCCCTGTGAACCACAGCACCAACCCATCCTGTTGACTCATATCCCTCCTCCTTCCTCCGTCAAATGAGGCATGCCTGCGCCCGCTATGTCCACGACCGCGCCGCCGGCAAGCTGAGAGCGGATCGCGGCTTCGATGAGTTCCTGCACGACCAGCGCGTCGGCTCCGGATGCGTCGATCTGTCCGGCGGGAACCCGCTCCTTGACCTGCCTGACGAACATGCCGATCCGCATCCGAAACGTGTCGTCGAAGCCTTGGAAGCCTCCGAGAACCGGGTTGCGGAACACCCGCAGCTCCTCCTGTCCGTGCGTATAGCAAGTTAGCGATTCGTAGACGTTATCGAGAACGAACCGGCCGCGGTGCCCGGCCGCCTCGCACGCTTCGATCGGATGCTTGTTGCACATGTCGAAGCTGCCCGTCAGATGGCCGACGGCCCCGGATGCGAATTCAAGATTGACGGAAGCGGTAGACCACACCGAACGGCCGGGAGCTTTGGTCATGAACGCTTGCACCCTTTTGACATCTCCGGCAAAATACCGAATGACGTCGAAAGAATGCGGATGAAGCGCTCTCATCTGAACCCACGGGCTCGTTTCGTTCGGGTTGCCGATCGTCAACTTCATATTGATGAAAAGGAGCCGGCCGAGCTCCCCGCGGTCGACCCATTCCTTCGCTTTGAGCGCCATGGGCGTGAAGCGGTGGTTCAGGTTGCAGCCAAAGCGCACGCCCTTTTCCCGGGCAAAGCGAACCATTTCGCGCGCTTCTTCCAGGCGGTTGGAGATCGGCTTTTCGACCAGGACGTCTTTGCCCGCCGCAATGGCCGCCATCACCGGCCCGTAATGATGCGAACCGTTCTCCATGCCGCCGGTGGCGACGCTGACGATGTCCAGCTCCTCCGCCTCCAGCATCGCAACCACGTCGCGGTAAGCTTTCGTCCCAAACCGGCGCGCTGCCTCGTCAGCCAGGGATTCATTCAAGTCGCAGACGGCGGCAAGTTCCACATCCGGATGCTCCTTGTAACACCGGCAGTGAATGCGCCCGATGTGATTGACGCCGACGACAGCAGCTTTCATCATCTCAAGCTACCTCCTGTCGGAATGCGGCTTTTCCGCATCGTTCGGCGCCTGCTCCTGCCCCGGCTCGGTATGCGCTGCTTTGGCCTGCAGCCTTTTGGCCACCGTCGACGAGCCGATATGCATGGATTCGTACGCCTGCCGGGAGGAAACGAAAGGCCCGCCTTTTCCTCCATGCCAGTTGAGATTCGTGTCCATCGGGTTCATGCGGCCGGTCTGCTTTTCCCTCCGCTCGATATAGGACATCATTCGCGTTTGCAGCAGGGCTGCGATTTGCGGCTCCTCGTCGGCGACATTGCGCAGTTCTTCCGGGTCGCGGATCAAATTGTAAAGCTCCAAGGCGGGCTTGAAATGCAGGTCCGGCTCCAAAGCCACGATCAGCTTCCACTCCGGCGTGCGCCAGCCGTGCTTGCGCATCCAGGTGCATTCGGTGATGTACGCCTCGCTTTCCGGCTCCCACGCTTCGCCCTGCACGAGCGGCAGCAGGCTGCGCCCATCGAAGGCGATGCCGCTTTTCACGCCGAGCAGTTCCAGGACGGTCGGCATCACGTCCTTGATCTGCGTTTGGCTGCGCACTCTCAGGCCCGCCGGCAGCGTGCCCGGAAGGCGCAGCATCAGCGGAATGCGCAAATTCGTTTCGTACAAGCCGTGATGGTCGTAATAGCAATCGTGCTCGTTCAAAGTTTCCCCGTGATCGGAGGTGACGATGACCAGCGTCTCTTCTTCCAGCCCCAGCGCCGCCAAAGCCGCAAACAGCGACTGAATGGAAGCATCCATGTAAGCGACGGCGCCGTCATATTGGTCGTCGATATAGGCGCTGTCCGTGCAGCCTTCGGGAAACCACGAAGCGAAATAGTCTGCGAACGGCTTGAATTGGTATATTTTTTCCAGCGAACGATTGTCCGGGTCCTTCTCGTCGCCGCCATAAAACATCCGCTCAAACGGCTTCGGCGGCAAATACGGCGAATGCGGGTCCATATGCCGCAAAAACAGGAAAAACGGCTTGTCGGCGGCACCCAGGCGCCTCAGTTCGGGGATCGCCGTTTTGTTCAAATTTTCCGCTTTCGGACATCTGCCGGTTTCGTCCATGCCCCACGCTTCGTAATCCAAATACGTCTGAAATCCCCGGGAGGAAGGATTGCCCGTAAACCCGATGCAGGTCGTCCGGTAGCCTTCCGCTCCCAGCACTTCGGCCAGCGTCGCCATATGGGAGCCCAGCGGGCCTTCGTGACGGAGCGCAACGACATCGGTGCCGAAGCAGTCCATGCCGGTCAGCATCGAAGCGTATCCCGGAGTCGTCGGAATGCTCGGTGAAATATGCTGCTCGAACAGCACGCCCCCTTCGCTGAAGCGGTCCAGGTGCGGCGTCGTCAGCCGATGGTAGCCGTACCCGCTCATATGATCTCTGCGCAAGCTGTCGATGCCGAGCAAAAGAAGATTCGTTTTTTTTCGCGTCATCTCGCAAGCTCCTTTTTTCGCAAAATAGGATTGAACCCGCTGCTTTACCGTGCTCTTTACCGTACTCCCAGCGACTTCAGCACACCGTTCAAATACCCGCAGCTTTCCGCCGCTACGATGGAAACCTGTGCAAGCGAGTGGCCGCCGGCGCCAATGACTTCCAGGCAAACGGGACCGCTGTAACCGTTCTCCGCCAGCACTTTGCAGTATTCGGCCAGGCGGATATCTCCTCGCCCGCAAGCTTGCGCCTCGATCGGTCCGGGACCGGCCTGACGGCCTTTGCAGTCGCGGATATGAACGTGCCGGACGCGTCCGATCACTTGCGAGAGCGCCTCTTCCGGGTTCTCGCTCGCCCGAAAAATATGGCTCGGGTCCATATCGATGCCGAACGATCGCGCCTCGATCTGAGCCATCGCTGCAAGCGTCGTCGGCGTGTTGTAGATGGCTTGACCGACGTGCGCTTTCACGCAGAGCGTGACGCCGTGCCGGCCGGCCAGCTCCGACAGCCGCGCCAGTTTGTCGATGGAAGCCGCGAGATCGTCTTCCACGCCCGATTTGCCGCCCGGCCCGACATTGACGATCGGAATGCCTAGCTCCTGCGCCGCCTCGAAAGCAAGCGCCAGCCTGGACTCATCCAGCGCCGCCACTTCCATCGAAAGCAGCTTGAGCCCGTGCTCCTCCGCAATACGCCGGATATCGGGAGCCTGCTCCCGCCAGCGGTCCAGCTCCAGGTGCTCGCACATGTCTTTAATCGCCGACACTTCGACGCCGTCATAGCCGCACAGCCGGATATGTTTGGCCGCGGTTGCGAAATCGAACTCTTTGAACAATACCGAATTAATACCGAGTTGTATCATTGGCTTTTCTCTCCCTTCGAGAAGTCCTGGCTCAAAGTTCAACAATACGCGACGTTTCAAAAGAACGAATGGCCGCTTCAATGATATACTGCGCTTTGAGCGCATCCTCGCCGGAGCCGTGGATTTGGTCGTATGCGGTTTTCGCGTCAAGCTGCTCGATCCAGTCGCTTATGCGGCTTTTGAACGTTTCCGGAAAAGCACGCATCCCTCCCAAATAACGGTACGATTCCGTTTCGATGCTATTTCTCGGGAAATAAGTCAAGCGCTCGCAAGCGTCTTCCAGCACAAACCGTCCTTTGGACCCGACTACTTCCGCGCACTCCAGGCCGTAGCTCGCCCCGGCGTCATAGCTGCCCATGAGATGGCCGATAGCGCCATTTTCAAATTCCATGATGATCTGGGCATTGGACCAAATGGTTCGACCCTCCCCTTTCATCATGAACGCCCCGACTCTGCGGACATCCCCGCAAAAATACCGAATGACATCAAAAGAATGAGGATGCAGCGCCCGCAAATGGAACCACGGCGACGTCTCCACCGGATTGTTGATCCACATTTTCATATTGATCATATGCAGTTTCCCGAGCCGCCCCTCCTCGATCCACCCTTTGGCCTTCAGAGCGGCGGGGGTGAAGCGGTGATTGAGGTTAACGCCGTAGGGCAGTTGGTTGTCCTTCGCCAGCGCCACCATGCGCTCTCCCTCGTCGATGCGGTTGGAAATCGGCTTTTCGCCAAGCACCGGAATCCCCGCATGCAAAAGCTCCATCGTCGGCCCGTAATGCTCGCCCCCATTTTCCTCCCCTTTGGTCGCCATACTGCAAGCGTCCAGCTCAATCCCGCTGTCCAGCATCTCCCGGACACTGTAAAAAGCTCTGCAGCCGAATTTGGCTCCCGCCGCATCCGCCTTCTCTTTGACAATGTCGCATACCGCCGCAAGCTCCGTTTTCGGGTGCTCCTTGTACACGCCGGCATGAATCGATCCGATATTGCCTACACCGACAACCCCGACTTTTAAAACCAATCCGCATCCCTCCGTGTCATATAAAATCCTGAACCTCCCCATGTGCATCCCGGTATTGCCCGGGCGAGCAGCCGACGATGCGCCGGAACAGCTGCGTGAAAAAGGCAGGGTCTTCATAGCCCACCTTATGCGCAATTTGAATCACCTTATCGTTGCCTTCAACCAAATACTGCTTTGCCCGCTCGATGCGGATTTGATGGATGCATTCCGTTACGGTTTGCCCGCTTTCCTGCTTGAAAATCCGGTTCAGCTGCCGGTTGCTGATATGGAAAAGACCGCATAAATCGGGAACCGCCAGTTTCTTGTCAAAATGCCGCTCCAAAAAGCCTGTGATCCGCCTGACCAAAAGCGTATGCTCGCCCTCGCGGGCCGGCTTCTTGCAAGCCGTCACGCTCTCTGCATAAAAGCGCGAAAGCAAAATAAGCAGTTGAAGCAGCTGCAGCTTGATGACAGTCGAGTATCCAGGCCGGTGCGGCTCCCATTCCGCCATCATCGCTTCCAGCAAACTCAACACCTGCCCCGCCTTCCCTCCGCTCAAATTCAAGCGATGATGAAAGCGCTCTCTAACATCGAGAAAAGGATGCACGTAAAAATAATCCATCGACTGCGAAACGCCCAGCTCGCGCAGCAGCGACTCGTGAATAAGCCCGGGCGTAAACAGGCAGTTGATAATTTCGATTCTTTCCCCCGGCTCCGTCCGGTAAGCGTGAACCTCCCCGGGATTAATAATAAAAACGTCTCCCGACCGGATCGGATAGCTCTCGCCCTCGAACAAGTGCCGGGCGCTGCCGCTTACCAGAAAAACAAGCTCAATAAAATCATGCGAATGATCGACCGGCATATTGTGCTCATCATGGTAGTATCTGGCGATGTTAAAAGGAATTTGGGTGTCGCAAATGTACTGCGCTGTCTTCAGTTGTTTGACCATAGCTCCCCCGATCCGGACGAACATGCCATGTCCGTAAACAACATCAACGCTTTTATCATTACGATGGCCTCCTTGATAATCATCTTATCGAATGGCACCGCCGCTTTCATTGCGGTTCGCGCCAACTTGCATGGGGATTGCGCCAAAAAGAACCGGGATGCTTGCTTCATGAAAATTATAACTCATCGCAGCTCGTCCTATGTCAACAAGCATTAATAAAACGCCGCCAAGACTCCAACAAAATTCCAACAAAACTCCGGATTTAAAGTGTTTTGCATTGAGCTTGCACTTGCTATATGATAGAGGGCATCCGGCAAGCATAGAAAGGAGCGCGCGCAAGCATGAGCACTGGCGGACAACAGCGGTCGGCCTTACGGCCCGGACTGCTTGTAGATATCGTTTTGAAAAAAGACCAGACCACAGGACAATTGACCCGCGGTGTCGTAAAAGATATTTTGACCAACTCGCCCTATCACCCGCACGGGGTTAAAGTTAGGCTGCAAAGCGGAGCCGTCGGCCGGGTCAAAGCCATCATCACAGCCGAATAAAGCTGCGGGACACCGACTACAAAAACCTGCCTCCGGGAGACTCAGATCGCCGGACCCTGCTGCGGGGTCTTTTCTACGCCGCCGAAGCCGGCCGTTTACGTTCCCGGAGCGATGATTCCCACACGCGTGACCGCGGAAACTCACATCGACATGCTCTGCTGTGAGGGGACGATGAAAGCGGGCCGTTTGCGCCTGCTGCGCAACGTCGGTTTTCACCGGCTCGGTGGCGCCGGCGGCTTTGTGATGCTACTTGGCGGCGCGTAAACCTGCAAAAGTACAGGCTTTTTCCAGAGCAGCACCCCGTTCGGCGAAAAAGCCTGCGATTGTGCAGGAATTTTCGACTATACCCGGGCCTGAACCCCACATTTAGCGAAAAAAACTGCACAATTGCAGGAATACTTCTTCCGTCAGCGTATCAACGAGCAAAAAGCCTGCACTTTCGCAGGCTTTTTGCTTACTGCCGACGTTCCAGACGTTTGCGCCTCAACTACGATGGTTTTCACCGGCTCGATAGCACCGGCGGCTTTGTGAAGCTACTTGGCAACCAGCAATACCTGCAAAAGTGTCTCGCCGCAGCGCTACCGGGAGACCGGGACGGCGAAGTAGACCTCGGACATTTCACCGTACCGCTCACGTAAACGATGATCAACTGCACCGCACGACCGCCGGCCAGACAGAACTTATTTTGTTTTAAGGTTTTTTTCAGCTTTTTGTCATCCGCGGTGGGTATATTGGGGGAAACGAACAAATGCCGAGGAGGAGGCCAGCAATGCCGTCAAGACGTTTATTTGGTAACATTCGCCCGAAACATGTAATGCTATCAGCCATTGTACTGCTTTCCCTTGCCCTGAATACGTATCGGCTGAACCAGGAAGGATACGGAAATCTGTATTATGCGGCAGGCGTGAAAAGCATGCTGGAAAGCTGGCACAATTTCTTTTATTTGGCCTACGATCCCGGCGGTTTCGTGACCGTCGACAAGCCGCCTTTCGGATTCTGGCTGCAGGCTATTAGTGCGGCCGTGTTCGGATTTCACGGCTGGGCCCTAATGCTCCCGCAAATCGCAGCGGCCCTTTTGTCCGTCGTGCTGATCTATCGTTTGGTCGGCAAAGTGTTCGGCACCGCCAGCGGTCTGATCGCGGCGCTGATCCTGGCGGTAACGCCGATTTCCGTCGCCGCGGCGCGCAACAACACGATTGACGGCACGCTCGTGCTCGCCGTTCTGCTCGCGGCCTGGATGCTGTTCAGAGCGGCGGAAACCGGCCGCGTGGTCCGCTGGACCATCGCTGCCGCGGCGATGATCGGCATCGGCTTCAACATCAAAATGATGGAAGCCTACCTGGTGCTGCCGGCGTTCTTTTTGTTTGTGCTGCTTGCTCCGGGGTTCAACTGGAGAAGCAAGCTCAAACAGTTCACGTTCGCCGCTGTCACTTTGGCGGTCGTCTCTTTATCCTGGGCGTTCGCCGTCGATCTCACCCCGCAAAATGAGCGCCCGTACGTCGGCAGCACCAAAGGCAACTCCGTCCTTGAGCTCGCCTTGGAGCACAACGCGGCGGACCGCTTTTCGCAAACGTCCCATCTGTTTGCGGGTTCCAAAGGCGGAACCGAGTCCGGGACGAGTGATGGGACAAGGGCAGGAGCCGGGGCTGCGACTATAGGTGAAACAAAGGCGGCGGCTGACGCTGGGATAACGGGTGAAACCAAGGCGCGAGCTAGTGCTGGTACGGCGGGTGATGCCGGAACTGGAAGTAGTGCTGGAACCTGGGCAGGAGCTAACGCCGGTGCAAGGGCTGATGCCTGGACTGCTTCTGCGGAAGGTCCGCGCGCGAATTTTGAAGCCGCGAGCGGGCTTCAGCGGACGGCTTCAACTGCGGCTTCCCATGATGCGGCCGATTCAGGCGCCAGGGACTACAGCCGCGGCGGCGCTGCCAAAGCGGGCCTATTCCGGCTGCTGACGCCCGATCTTGGCGGGCAAGTCGGCTGGCTGCTGCCGCTGGCCTTGCTAGGTGCGGCCGCTCTGCTGTGGAGAGCCCCGCTGCACAGGCCTTCCAGACTTAGCGCGCAGCACAGGCACGTCCTGTTCTGGCTGGCGTGGCTTGTGCCGATGGCGGTATTTTTTAGTATGGCTACTATGTTCCATCGTTATTACACCGTCATGATGGCCCCCTCTATCGCCGCGCTCTCAGGAGCAGGACTCGTACAGCTTTGGCGGTATGCGGCCAACAGCAAGCGGAGCGTCTGGCTGCTTTTTGCGGCGCTGCCCGCCACGGCTGCGCTTGC
This sequence comes from Paenibacillus sp. sgz302164, assembly GCF_056120505.1. Classification (NCBI taxonomy): domain Bacteria; kingdom Bacillati; phylum Bacillota; class Bacilli; order Caryophanales; family Paenibacillaceae; genus Paenibacillus; species Paenibacillus sp. sgz302164. The sequence goes on from NZ_JBVYOL010000005.1 coordinate 54,910, forward strand.
GGTCACGATAGCGCTCAGCTATAAGGGGCTCGGCCAGCCGCTCGCTTACGTCATCGGCGGGCTGACCGTCGTGTCCCTCGCCGCCCTGGCGGCATTCCTGCTGCTGCGAAAAGAACGCAGCCGCTTCATCGGCTTTATCGCGAAAGGCTCCTGCCTGCTCGCGCTTTTGACCGGTCCGGTCGTCTGGTCGGCGACACCGGCATACTATGGCGCCGGCGGCTCCGACCCGGTCGCCGGTCCGGAACTGGCTAGCCGCCATACGGCGAGCCTGCAGTCGAAGGAGGAAGAAAGTCTGACTTCCTTCCTCCAGGCGCACTACACCAGCGGCGACTACCTGGTGGCGACGCCGTCGGCGCAAACTTCATCGCCGCTCATTCTCAATACCGGCCTGCCCGTTCTCACCTTGGGCGGCTTCAGCGGCTCCGATCCGATACTGACGAAGGATCAGCTCCAGCAGCTCGCCCAGGAAGGGAAAGTCAAATACTTCCTGCTGCCCCAGAACTCCGGCTTCGGCAGAAAAATGCCATACACCGACTGGATTTTACAGCATTGCACCGTCGTTTCACCCGGCAACCAAGCCGCAGGCAAATCCAAATCAGGCGAAGTCTTGTATCAGTACAACACGCTATCCTGAATCAAAAAGACGCCTCCGCAAACGGAGGCGTCCTTTTTTGTTGACCAACCGCTCCCCGTATGCTGTCCTAAAACGACCGAAAGCAGTTCCCACAAAAATCCCGGAGCCTTGTACAATCCTTCGCGATGCCCCCACACCACCTATTCAAAAAAGTTCCACCCAAACAAGCTCCGACAAGTAAATTTCGTTTTTCTAGGTCACTGTTACCGCATAAGTGGGGATAAGAAGGGGAATTTGTTGGCAGTGAAGATTAATTTGTTGGTTATCGCAGGCTCAGTTGTTGAGCATCGTAGGTTAGTTTGTTGGGTATGGTAGAGTATTTTGTTGGTTTCGCAGGTTAATTTGCTGGGCATCGTAGAGTATTTTGTTGGTCGTCGTAAGCTAATTTGGTGGCATGGGAGATTATTTTGTTGGGCGTCGAGGATTATTTTGTGTTTTTTCCGCTCCAAAGGTTTGAAAGCGCAACCAATTTGGCGCGATAGCGGGAAAACCTGCAATTGTGCAGGAATTTTCTCAAGAAACGGTCCGTTTGTAGGAAAAGCCTGCGATTGTGCAGGAATTTTTGCGCAGGACAGGGCTGGGCACCAGATTTCCGCGAAAAGCCTGCACTTTTGCAGGAATTTTTCTCAGCGAGTGCATCAACGCGCAAAAAGATGTACTTTTGCAGTTTTTTTTGCGCAGGATCGCTCGCTCGAACGATGTTTGCCATCGTTCGAAGCTCCCCCGCGGCTCCAGCAACGATTTTCCCATCGTTCCAGGGGCGACGCGCGAGTCAGGCTCCGCGAAAATCGCCCACGCGAACGTTGTTTGTCACCACTCTGGAAGGCCCCTCCTCTGGGCCTCCCTTTTCCTCATCCCCCGGGGAGATGGCTCCCGGGGAGATGGCGCCCAGGATGGCGGGGCCAGAGAGGTGGCCCAGGGAAGCGGCTCCCACGAGGCAGCGCCCAAAGAGGTGGCTCCCAGGGAAGTGGCTCCTACAGAGGCGCGGCACCCGGTGAGGTCACAAGGTGGACGTGTCCCGACGCACTTCCACCTTACTCCTACTTCAGCCCACTTGCCCGCCTTCGCCTCACACCTACTTCAGCCCACTTTGCGCCCGCCTTCCGCCTCACTCCTACTTCAGCCCGCTTTGCGCCCGCCTCCCGCCTTACTCCTGATTCTGCCCAGTCTTCGCTTCCTTCCCCGGGGCCTCGTCCGGCTGGCGGGGAGTTTCGTCCTCGCCCATTTTGCAGTCCTCGCAGACCCAATTTGTCCCGATTTCGCCGTGCCCGTTGGTTTTGCCGCATTGCTCGCAAGTAATCATCGCCTCACACACCTCCATCGTATGCTTTTCTCGTACATTAGCTGTCAACGCATGTCTGAAAGATCGTCTTGCGTCCAATATACAAAGAATGGACTTATTTTCATGTGACAAATGTCACAACAGAAACAAAAAAAGCCCCCGGCACAAGGGGCCGAGGGCGTTCAATCGTTCAAGCTCATTCAAACGCGGCGAACTTCAAGCACACCGGCTTCGACACGTGGAACACCGCTCCCGTCGGAACGAGCTTGCCGGTGGCGGCGTCCCTGGCAAACGTCACGATGCTGCCGCCGTCCCGATTTGCCGCCAGCAGGAAACGTCCATCCGGCGAAATCGCGAAATTGCGCGGATGGCCGCCCAGCGTCGACACGTGCTCGACGAAGGCGAGCCGGCCGGAGGCCTGATCGATGGCATATACGACGATGCTGTCATGCCCCCGATTGGATCCGTACAAAAACTTTCCGTCCGGAGAAACGTGAATGTCCGCGCAGGAGTTTTCCCCCTCATACGAGTCCGGCAGCGTAGGTACGGTTTGGATTTCGCGCAATTCGCCCAGTTCTTCGTCATACGAGAACGCCGTTATCGTAGCATTCAGCTCGTTAATGAGGTACCCGTATGCAAACGAAGGGTGAAACGCAAAATGCCGCGGCCCCGAACCCGGCGCAACTGCGACCTCATTGTGAGGGATGAGGCGATGCGCGGCGGCGTCAAGCCGATACATAAAGATGCGATCCAAACCCAGATCGCAAACGCCGGCAAACCGGTTGTTCCGGTCGATGAACACGGAATGCACGCGCGGGCGGTCCTGCACGGGAAGGACGCTGGAGCCATGATGCTGCCGAATGTCCGCGGCCGCACCGATTCGCCCGTCCTCCAGCACAGGCGACAACCCGGCCATGCCGCCGTGATAGCTGGAAACCATCAAGCACTCTCCGGTATGATCCAAAATAATATGACAAGTCGTTGCCGGCACTGTGATCTCTTCGTTCAGCAGCGACAGCGTTCCGGTTGCGGGATCAAAAGCAAAGGCTGCCGCGGCGCCGCAGCGCTGATTGTCCGCACCGATGCCCTCGGAAATGGCGTATAATCTCTTATTAGCCGCATCGATGTCGAGGAAAGTCGGATTTTGCAGCCCTGCCGTTTGGCCGATCAGCTCAAGGCTTCCGGTTTCCGCATCGTACTTGCATGCATATACCCCTGGTGTACTTGAATCTGCATAGGAACCTATGAAAGCTACGATATTTTTTTCCAACATTATGCACATCCCATCTACAATCATGTCCTATGCGCATTATCGCAAATCCATTTCCTTTTGGCAAATAGTTTGACGCTGTTTTCTCCGCCTCGCATACCAGCCGATTCCCGCAAGCAGAACAAAAATCGTTCCGCCCGCAATGCCCCATCCCATCGAGCCCTTCCTGACCCCGGCGTAAATTCCGCTCATGGCGACCGTATATGGCAAAATTCCGACGCCAGCCGTCCACACGAAGCTCCACAGCTTCACTTTCAGCAGCCCTGCGGCGTAATTCGCCAGATGGTAAGGAACAAACGGGGCAAAACGAAGCGCGAGCAGCCCAGCCACTTCCCGCTTGGCGACCAGTTCATCTACTTTATGGAGAATGGGGGACGCCAGTTGGCTGAAGAATGGCCTGGCTACCCACTTCGCGAGATAAAATCCGCCGACGGCGCCTGTCACTCCCCCTATCCATGAATAAATCCCTCCCCATACGGGGCCGTAAATTTCCATCAGGACAAGGGAAGTGAATTCGCCCGGAAGCGGGAACATGTTGACCAGCGTCTGGACCGCAATGCCGATAAGGACGCCGGAGCCGCCCAGGTTTTGAATCGATTTCAGCCAGCTTTGAGCATCTCCCGTATGCAGTACATATCCATACCCGAGGGCGACGACGGCGATGAGAACCAGTCCCGCAATGCTGACGGACCGGTTGAACCGCTTGACTTTTGCCGCATCCGCTTCAACGCTCATTTCGCCCCGTCCAATTCCCGTCGGATTTGCCCGGTACGATCAATATATGGTCCAAAATGTATTGTTTTTCTTGCTCCGTCAACGTTGTTTTCAAAATCAATTCCGTTATTTTTGCCTCAATTTGATGGACATACTCCAAAAATTGCTCCATCTCAGTTTGAACGAATCGATGCTCGGCCATACGAATCCTCTCCTTCTTGCCTCAGGCACGCGCGGGCGTTTTGCCGAACGCTCAATGGCGCGGAACACATCGCCGGCGATCGTATCGGCCGCTCTTCCCTTGCGCAGAGCCGTCATTTGTTTCCTCATATGCGCTGCCCCCGAACGGTCCGATAAGTATCGGACGATCTGCTCTTCGAGCTCCGGAAGGCTGTTCGAAATTTGCCCGATGCCTTTGTTCATAAAAAATAATGCATTTTCCTTCTCCTGCCCGTCGAACGGTTTATAGACAAACACGGGAAGCCCAAGCGTCAAAGCTTCGGACAGCGTAAGCCCTCCCGCTTTCGTAATGATACAGGAAGCAAGCGCCATAAGCTCATGGACGTTGTCGACAAATCCGAAAACGCGGACGTTCGGATTCCCCGCAAACATCTCCTTTAATTTATATTCAAGTTTCCGGTTTCGACCACAGACGATCGCCAGCGTGCAAGCCGCCTTTTTCAACAGCGAATCCGCCATCTCTTCGATTTGATCGAGCACGCCGTAAGCGCCCGCTGCAATCAGCACCGTTTCTTTGGAAGGGTCCAGCAGCTCGCGAAAGCCGTTATTCGTATCCGCCGCACCGTAAAATGCCGATCTGACCGGTATGCCGCTTACTTCAACCCGCCCGCGCGGGACGCCTTTGGCGGCTAGCTCGGTTCTAAGCTCTTCCGCAGCCACATAGTATTTATCCGTATTGGGATGCATCCAGCGCGAATGCAAGGCATAGTCGGTAAGCACCGTAAACACGGGGATGCCCCAATCGCGGCCGATTTCCGAAGCGGCGCCGTAAGGAAACGCATTGATGATCGCATCGGGACGATGGATTCGGATCAGCTCGCTTAATTTCTTTTTCCCCAATCGGTTCAAGTATCGGGCCCATGGATGGTTGGAATCCGTATCGCGCGTTTTATAGTAGCCCCAGCCGTAGTAATCCGCCCCGTATTGGGACGTTTGCATACTGGCTATGTAGAGGCTGGTCGAGATCGTATTCAGCAGCGGATGCGCAGCTTTCATTAAATCGATGACCTGTACGTCTGCGGCCCCTTGCTGCAACAAGCTTTGCTTCAGCGCGCGAGCCGCCTGTAAATGGCCGTCCCCGTAGCTGGCAGTCAGTATCATGATTCGCGGATTTCTTTTCCCCACAGGACCTTCCTCCTTAACTTCTGTACAGCTCCTTTACAAAACAAATCATAATCATTATAAATAAAACAATTGTGAAACAATTATTAAATTATTATTAAATCCGCCCAAGCCCAGCCGAACAACGCAAAAAAAGCCTGATCCGACAGCATTCCGCTCCCCGGACAAGCTTTTGCGAAAATTCCGGTTTTACCGTCACTTGAACCCTGTGAGGGCAATTCCGCGAATAATTTGCTTTTGAAAAAAGAAAAACAAAACAATAAGCGGGATGACCGATACGGAAGCCCCCGTCATGATCAGCACCCAACTGCTGCTGTCCTTGAGCTCGCTTGAAAAAAACGAGATGCCGACGGGAATCGTCAGTCTTTCCGGCGTTTGGGTCACGATCAGCGGCCATATAAACGCGTTCCAGCTCCCGAGAAACGTTAAAATGCACAATGTGGCAACAGCCGGCCGGACAAGCGGAACCGCGATGCGAAGCAGGATGTTCCATTCGTTCATTCCGTCCATTCTCGCGGCATCGAGCAAATCTTCCGGCAGCGATTCCATGAACTGCTTCATCAGAAAAATGCCGAAAGCCGATATGAGGCCCGGGAACAAAATGCCGGCGTACGAATCCACCCAGCCGAGCTTCACGGTCAGCAAGTACCAGGGAATGATCAGCATTTCGGCAGGCACCATCAGCGTGCTGAGAATCGCGATAAATATGACGTTTTTGCCGCGAAACGAAAATTTGGCCAACACGTACCCGATAACCGTGTCAAAAAAGCAGACGCTGAGCGTTGTCGCAACCGCTACGATGAAGCTGTTCGTCACCCACTGGGAAAACGGAGTTCTGACGAATACTTCGGCATAATTGGCGAACGTCGCTTGCTTCGGAAAAATATCAAGCGAATACGCATCGGCGGGAACTTTGAGCGATGTCGCTATCATCCACACAAACGGAAATACCATCCATATGCTTCCGAGCCCGAGCAGGATCGGCCGAATCGCTCTGCCCAGAATTACTCCCCCCTTCTCAAAACTTTCATCTGAACGAGCGATAGCGATAGAATCATCGCAAACAAAACGATCGACGCGGCGGCGGCCTCTCCCATGTCAAAATGCTTGAAAGCCAAATTGTAAATATACAGCACTAAAGAAACGGTGGAATTCAGCGGACCGCCATTCGTCATATTCAGCACCTGCGTGAACGATTGCAAGAAGCTGATGCTGGCAATGACGACCGAGAAAAGAATGACGGGATTCAGCAGCGGCAGCGTGACGTGCCACAGCTTTTGCCAGGCGTTCGCGCCGTCAATGGCGGCGGCTTCCTCATAAAACTTCGGGATCGCCTCCAGCCCGGTCAAAAAGATGAGCATTTGAAATCCGGCGCTCTGCCAAATCAGCACGCCGATAATGACATAAATGCTCTGGGTCGGGGAGCCGAGAAAAAGCTGCGGCTCGATGCCAAGCTGCAAAAGAACAGCGTTAACGATGCCGTTCTTCATCAATATCCAGCGGAACACCCAGCTAACCGCCACCACGCTTGTAATATAAGGAATAAAATAGAGCGTTCGAAAAAATCCTTTCCACCGGTTCACGCGCTGCAGCAGCAAAGCGATGACCAGCCCCGCGAGCAGCTGCAGCGGCACGCCGGCGAGCACATAAACGAGCGTATTTCGAATGGCAGCGATAAACACTTCGTCCTGGAACAGACGGATAAAATTTTGCAAGCCGACAAATGGCTTCGTCTCCGAAAGCATGTCCCATTCCCGCAGGCTGATGTTAAACGAATACAAAATCGGCACGATCCGAATGCCAAGGAAAAAAAGCAGCGGGAGCAGCAAGCAGCTGTAAACGAATATGTATTTATTCCTGACCATTACTTTTTGTCCTGCTTCGCCCAATAATCGTCATACAGCTTTTGCGTCTTCTTGATCAAATCGGCGAACGCCTGTTCATAAGGAACTTTGTTCAGCACGACTTCGTCGACAGCCTGGGTGAAATAATCCCGCTCCAGCTTCTCATCGACAAAGAAATGCGCGTGCGCATACGATAGCTGCCGAATAAACGGGCCCAGCTTCTCATCCTTCGTATATTTGTCCTGCAGAGCTACGTCTTTTTTGGCCGGCAGCTCCCCGACTTTTTCCGCCCATTGCTCCTGAACTTCTTTGCTCGTTACATACTGCAAAAAGGTGGCGGCCGCCTCCAGCTTTTTCCCCTGCACGTTTTTGGTAATCGCATTGGCCCAGAACGAAACCTGTGTCGCTTTCTCCTTGTAGGACGGCAGCGGCGCAATCGCATAATTCAGGTTCGGCGCATCCTTCTTCAAACCGCCGAGCTGGAAAGAGCCGTCGATGTTCATCGCCGCATGCCCGCCTTTGAACGCCGTGATGTCGTCGTTATAAAAATCTTTCGTGCCGAGCTGATGCACGAGCGACAAATCGATCAAATATTTGAAAGCCTCCAGCCCGGCTGGCGATTCGTTCCATAAAATCCGCCGCCGGTCGTCGCTGATATCTTTGCCCCCGGCCTGATAGACGAGCGCATCGCGGAACCAATGGTGCAGCTGCGCCCCCGGCTGCCAGGCGATGCCTTCGACGACGAACTGGCCCTTGCTGTCTTTTTCCGTCAGCTTTTTGCCGTAGGAGACAAGCTCATCCCACGTTGCAGGGGGCCTCGCCGGGTCGAGACCCGCTTTGACGAACAAATCTTTGTTATAAAAGAGCGCCAGCGTCCGCACCGCCGTCGGAATGGCATAATAGTTTCCGTTCAGCTTGGCCGTTTCGACGAACGGGAAAAACTCCGACTTGATTTTGTCCTCGGGAAAAGCGCTGGCAGGCAGCGGCTGCAAGTAGCCGGAAGCTACGTATTTGGGCAGCCAGCCGTAGTACAGGTTAATGATGTCCGGCCCTTTGCCTGCCGGCACGAGTGTGGCGACTTTTTCATTGTACTGGTCGTAAGGAAAGTTCGTTTGCTTCACTGTAATATGAGGGTACTTCTTTTGAAAATCTTCGATCAGTTGATTGACCAGCTCCACTTTGGCCGGATACTGGTACTGCCAGTATTCGAGCGTCACCTTCTCCTCGTCGCCGCTTACAGCCGTTTGGGGAGCGGCCGTGCCGTTAGCCGCCGCATTTGAAGCCGATTGGCTGCCCCCGGCCGAACAGCCGGAAAGCAGCAAAGCGGCTCCCAGCGAAGTCGCGATCCAATTTGTTGCCATGCGCGCCGCAAACGCCATTTATACCCGCTCCCTTCCGCCTGAAAGCGCGTAAGACCCGACCTGCAGCAGCTTTCGCGCATTATCTCCGAAAATAAGTTCGATTTCCGCTTCCGCAAAGCGCAAATCCCGGCATACGCGCACCTGGTCCTGTAAATACCGGTACACGAATCCTCGCGGAAACGTGCTGGAATCGGTGCCGAAAATGATGCGTTCCGGCCCGATCAGCTCGTACGTTTTGCGGAACAGCGTCTCCAGCGTCAGCTCGTACGGGCTCCAGCGGATCCATTGATTCGAGCCTGACGTATCGATGTAGACGTTCGGGCAGCTCCAGCATAAGTGCAGCAGCTCTTGAAAATATCCGGCCCCGAAATGCGGGATGATGAAAGGAATGTCCGGGTATTCCCGGGCAACGTTGAAAATCGACAGCGGGTTAATGTTCAAATGCTGAACGATGCCCCCTGTATGGCCCAATATGCCGAAATGGATCAGCACCGGGAGCTTGCGCTCCGCCAGGAAGCGCCACACGGGCGTGAGCTTCGGATCGTGGAACGGGAGCTCGACGAGCGGACCGAAGAGCTTGTAGCCTTTCAATCCGAGCGTATCGACGGCCCGTTTCAGCTCTTCAGCGGCGTTCGGCTCCTCGATCGAATGATGGGCAAATCCCGTAAACCGGTCCGGGTATTTGCGGATTTGCCGGGCCAAATCATCGTTGCCCCAGGCCGTCAAAAAGTTGATGCCGCCGATCGAGTACTTGTCAAGCTCCTCGATCCAGCGGTCGATCAGCGGCCGCTGATCCTGCACTTCGTCGGCCGGAGCGGCCGAAGCGGCCGGAAAATCCCAGGACAGCCTCATCCGTTCGGACCGCCGGGTTCTTTCCCGGTCGAACACCTCACTCTTCGTGCCGATCGGAAGCGGATAAGGCAAATGCGCATGAATATCGAATACGCGAAAGCTATTTTTAAACAGGGCCATGCTGCTCCTCCTTTAATTTTGATTGACCAGTTGATCGATCGCGCGATCCACCTTTTCCCGGCTTTCGCGAATCGCCGCCCGCCTCGTATGGAGCCACTTCGTCTGAGACTCCAGTCTGCTGGCGTGACCGTCCAAAGCCCGCCGCACCTCCTGCGGGTTCGGTCCCCCGACGACCCTCCTCACGGCAACGAAATGCCTGGGGTCGAGCGCAAGGGACAGACTGCTTTCCGTCAGGGTCAGTTTCCTGCCGATCGTTTCCTCCGCCGCCTCATGGAGCAGCTCCAGGGAGAGGCTGCGCTTCGAAGTTCCGCGATTGAGCGCCTTGCTCACGGCATGGCTGACAATCGCATGCGACGTTCGGAACGAAAGCTTCTCCTCCCGCACCAGCGTATCCGCCAGCTCGGTAACAGTGGAGAAGCTGTCCTCCGCTCTCGCCAGCAGCGCCTCCCCGTTAATCTCAAGCGTGGCGATGACGTTCGCCAGCAGGCGGTATACCGAGGAAAGCACGGCTAGGCTTTTCCATGCATAAGGCTGCATATCGTCCTCCGTATCGACAATATCGCCGAACGGGGTATTGTGCAGCATGGACAGCACCGTTTGCGCCAGCCCCGCAGCGCTGGAAAGGAGCGAGCGCATATGCTCGATGGAAACGGGATTCCGTTTCTGCGGCATGATCGAGCTGACCTGCACATAAGGGGCCGCGACTTTCAAAACGGCGAATTCCTGCGTGCTCCACAGCAGCAATTCCTGGACGAATCGGCCGAGATTCAGGGCGGCCAGCTGCACGCCGGCGGCGATCTCGCCGATATAGTCGGCCCCGCTGACCGCATCGTAAGCATTCTCGATCAGCCCGTCAAAGGCGAGCAGCTCGGCGATGCGCTCCCTGTTCACCGGGAAGCCCGATGTGGTCAGGGCCGCGGCCCCCATGCTGCTGCGGTTGCAGTTCGCGTATGCGGCCTGCAGCCTGTGGATGTCCCGGCCAAGCGAGTCGGACACCGCCGCCGCATAATGCCCCAGCGTAGTCGGCTGTGCCTGCTGCGTGTGCGTATAGCCGATCATGACCGTATCGGCGTGAGAGGCCGCGAACTTCAGCAAATGTTCGCCGAGAAATACGGCGGATGTCAACGTGTCCAGCAGCTTTTCGCGCAATGCGATGCGGTAAATCGCGATTCCCATATCGTTGCGGCTGCGCCCCAGGTGCAAATTGCCCGCCGCTTCCCCGGCCCCGTTCAGCAGCTCATGTTCGACTGCAAAAAACAGATCCTCGAACTGCCCGGTGTACGCAGATTCGCGCAAACGCTCCAAGTCGACGGCTTGCAAGGAAATCGCGATTTGCCGGGCTTCCGTTTCCTCCAAAATATGCTCCTCCCGCAGCATAACGAGATGGGCTTTATGAATGTGCATCATGGGACCGAGCAATTCTGTCTTGGCATGGTCGTAAGCGGGAGCCAAAACCGCTTCGGCGTACGTTTTTCCCGGGAATGCTTGCTCCTGATCCAGCGATGGCGTCGATCCTCGATTAGGCATGACGAACCCGCTCCTCACATGAAAAAAGTCGGTTTTAAAATATAGGAATTCTGTATGTGTTGCCTTCTTCCGAATAAAGAAAAGCTTCAGAGCTGAACAGATCGATCCGGACAGGCGGTTTGCCGCTGCTGGCCAGCGTCAGCTTGTTCGTGTTCAACGCATGGATCAGGGAAGGCAGCAGCTTTTGGTCCGTACCGATCAAATTGACGTTAATTTGAGACTGATTAAACTGAATGCTCGTTTGGATCATCCTCATCCCTCCGCAGTTCGCTGATTAGACCCATTCGCCGACCGGTCCGGCAAAAAACGCAAAAAGGCATGGATACGTGATCCATGCCTCCGGGTTTCCAGTCAGCTTTATTCTTAGTATATGAATGGGAATAATTGTATTTACAAATTAACATGACTTTTCTAAAATGTCAACACTTTGAGTGTCCCCTTGCCCCTGAATGTGCGGTATGCATTTAAAACTCAAGGATAACTTTTCTCACTTCGTTCGGCTGCTTCTCAATAAGTTCGATTGCCTGGCCTATTTCTTCCATCGGAAAACGATGCGTGATAAAAGAACGCGGCCGAATCGTCCCATCGTTAAAATGCCCGATAACTTGAGCGAATTGATTCGTTTGCAGCCTGGAACCGACGATAGTCAACTCTTTCTTTGTAATCGGGAGCTGCGGGATTTGTGACGGCGAATCGCCGAAACCTAGCACGACTACGCGGCCTGCAACCGAAGTGTACGCCACTGCCTCTTCAAACGTCCGAACCGTACATACGGCATCGATCGTCACATTCGGACCCGATCCGCCGGAAATCCGCATAATCGTTTCGCGGACATCGTCTTTATTCGCTTGAATGATATGATCTGCGCCCAATTCGGCGGCATACGCCAGCTTGGATTCGCTTAAATCCGAAACGATGCAAACCGCTCCCCGAAGCTTAGCCATCTGCAAAGCGCATAAGCCGATAGGCCCCGCGCCCATAATAAATACGAGATCGCCTTCGCGCACGTCTCCGCGCCATACCGCCTGCGCCCCGATCGTAAACGGTTCGATCAGAACTCCCGTATCCCAATCCAGATGATCGGCAATCTTGTGAACGTTCTTTTCCGGCACAACCAAATACTCCTGATAACCGCCGTCCAAATGAACGCCGTAAACCTGCAAACGTTCGCACACATTGGGCCGTCCCGAATGGCATGCGTAGCAGCCGCCGCATGACTGAATCGGCTCCAGAACAACTTTGTCGCCGACGCGAATGCGTTCCACTCCCGTTCCGACCTCTACGATTTCGCCGACGACCTCGTGCCCGATAATGCGCGGATACGTAGCGACAGGCGAGGTTCCGTGATAAATGTGCATATCGGAGCCGCAAATGCCGGCGGCTTTGACCCGCAATAAAACTTCGTCGGCGTGCCGGATTTCCGGCTTATCCTTCTCGATCACCCGCAGGTCTCCCGGCTTTACTACTTGTATCGCCTTCATAGAACGCACTCCTTGTATGCGAGGTTAGTTTTCACCTTGACCACTACTTTTTTGATCTGCGCGCCCCCTGTTTTGCTGCAGCCCGGCCTGTGCACATCGGAAGGGAAAAATACGGCAAACATGCCCGGCTTCAGGACGATCTCGAATTCTCCCTGAACTTCATCGTAAAGCGCGTAATCGTCGGTATCCAGCTTATCCGCGACCGTCTCGTTCAGCGCCGAAGCTCTTCCGACGCCGATGATTTCCTCATCTCCGCTTATGAGGTACTGCACATCGATATACGCGGAATGGCATTCCGCTTTTCGCTCCGGCTTCACGACCGTCTCCATTTCCTGCACGACCGCAAATATATCGCTGCCCTCAATCTCGTACTTGCCCGGCTGCAAATGAAGCAGATCCGTATGTTGAATATACGCAATCGCTTTCTGCAAACCCGGAGAAAACCATTTCCGTTCCTTCTCCCAATTCCGCACGTCTCCGATGATCATAGCGCTCCCTTTCGTCTCCCGATAATTATAAATCCAGCACTTTTTGCCAAATGGTTTCGTCGACAGGTATCCCTTGGGCAAGATTGGCTGCTCTGGTATCCTTGGTCCGCTCCCCGGGAAAGGCAACCTTGCCTCCCGTTTCCGCCGGCTCCGCCTGATGCAAATAATCGACCGCAGCATTGACCAGCTCTTCCGCAAACAGCTCGCCCGATACAACGGCTGTGTCCACTGCGACGAATACCTGGGAGCCGCCATACCCGGATATTCCCGGCGCAGGCTTCCTCTCATCCATCTGGCGCGTCGATAACCCGCCGGATAACAAAGCTGCGATCAAGTCCAGCAAAATGGACAATCCCGAACCTTTCCAGTACCCTGTCGGTAAAATGCGCATCGACTTTTCGATCGCCGCAGGATCTCTCGTCAATTTCCCATCGTCGTCAAAGCCGCCGTCGACCGGCAGAAGCTCATTTTTCAGCCTCGTCACTTCAAGCTTCCCGTATGAAAACTGGGACATGGCCATATCCAGCACGATATTTCCCGATTTTCTCGGAACCGCCAAAATAAAAGGGTTGTTCCCGATCTTCGTCTCTTTGGCCCCCCAGGGCGGCATGCACGATTCCGTATTCGTCCAGCAAATGCCGATGCATCCTGCGTTAGCTGCCTGCCAGCCGTAGCTCCCGCCGCGCATCCAATGGTTCGTATTGCGAAGGGTCACCATGCCGATTCCGCCTTTGCGCGCCAATTCGATCGCGCGTCCCATACAAAATTTGGCGTTCAGATTCCCCGCCCCCAAATTCCCGTCATATCGCTCCAGCATGCCCATGCTGTCAATTTGGGTAGGTACGGCATGAATATCTACGTAGCCTTTCTCGATATAATCCACAAACCGCGGAACCCGGTTCAATCCATGCGAATAAACGCCCTCCAGACTGGCTTCGGCAAACAATACAGCGCATTCCTCAGCCCGTTTTGCCGTAAACCCCCGCTTCAGGAGCACGCGCACAATCTCCGATTTCATCTTTTCAAAAGGTACTCTGGCCATATGTTTGCTCTCCTTGTCATCTCTTTTTTGGACATGCCTGTCATTGCGCCGTTTACTTTTTGTAATATCCTCTTGAACTCAAAAAGTCGTAAATATTTTTGTTGATCTCGTCAAGCGCGGCTTGCGGCGTCTTTTCTCCGGCCAGCGCCTTCGTGATCCCTTCCGTGATATACTCTTGAATTCGCGGCCATTCCGGCAAATTAGGTTCCAATTTGGCGTGATTGATCGCCGCTTCGATAGCCGGGAACTCGGGACGCGCCTTGATCAGCTCCGGGTCCTGAAGAACGGACTTCACAGGCGGAACGCCTCCTGCCAGCGCATACTTCTTGGCCCCTTGATTGGTCACCCAGGAGATGAATTTGTATGCGCCTTCCTTATTTTTCGAGGCGGAGTTCACGGCAATCGACCACGCGTGGATGAACGAAACGCCGCCGGGCACGTCCGCAATGGCAAACTTGTCAAAGACCTTGGGAGATTTCTTCTCATCCTTCAATTGGGAGTAGGCCGCATTCCATTCAATGGCCATCGCCACCTTTTCATTTTGAAACGCAGACAGCACTTCCGGGAATTCGTACGTTGTCGCATCAGGCGGAACTATTTTTGTTTTGCGGTAATTGTCCGTTACGAAAGTCAGCGCTTTAACGCCGGCTTCACTGTTGAACGTCGGCTTCATTTCTTTATCGAACAAATCGCCGCCCATCGACCATAGATATTGGTACCACTCCTTGGGCTGCGTATATCCCCGTTTCCCCTGGAAGGTAGTTCCGAATTCTGTGGGAGACCCGGGATTCAGGCTCTTTGTAAACGTTTTGGCGATTTTTTCATATTCATCCCACGTTTTCGGAGGCGTCGGAATCAAGTCTTTGCGATAAATCAAAAACATGGTGCTTAACTCAAGCGGCATCGCATAAGGTTTCCCGTTGAATTTGACGGATTCGGCCGAAGCAGGCAAAAACCGGTCAAGATTCGTTCCTTCCTTGGCAAAATAAGGGGTCAGATCTTCGAATTGACCTCCGGCCGCAAATTGTCCGACATAATTGTTGAGCACCAGGGCGACATCGAGTCCGTCTTCTCCGGCAAGAAGCTGGGTCGTTACCTTTTGCAAATAAGCATCCCGCCCCACTTCCTGGACGTTTACTTTAAGACCCGTGTCTTTTTCAAAATCGGGTGCAAGACTGCTCAAGGCGTTGTACAAAATTCCCGATTGCGCCACCACATTAACGGTTTTCCCTTTCGACGCGCCTGCGCCCGCCGGCCCGCCCGGATTCGTACCGGACGGTTGATTAGGCGCCGGAGCGCACCCGGTGGCGACAAGCGCAAGCAGTGCGACAGCAGACATTTGTTTTTTCCACATAGCTAAAGTCCCCCTTGTATTTGAACATATATGGTTATTTCACAGCGCCCATCGTAAGCCCTTTAACCAGATGCTTTTGGATCAGGAGCGTGAAAATAAACATCGGAATCATCAGCATCGTACCGGTCGCGGTAACGGGCCCCCATAAAATCGCTTCCTGCGTGACGAAATTGGCCGCCATAACAGGCAGTGTCTTGGAATGCGTGCCCGTTAAATTTAATGCAAATAAAAATTCGTTCCACGAGTTCATCGCGCAAAAAATCGCCGCCACCGCGAATCCCGGCTTAGCCAAGGGCAGCATAATGCGCCACATCGCCCCGAAACGCGACGCCCCGTCAATCGATGCGGCTTCTTCCAGGCTCTCGGGAAGCTCTTTCAAGAACCCCCACATCAGCCAAATGACAAACGGCAAGTTAAAGGACGTATAAGTTAAAGTAAGCGCTAACAAATTATCCGTTCCTCCGAGCTTGCGGAATAAAATGAAGAACGGCACGACAAGCACGATCGGCGGAAACATTTTGGTAAAAAATACGGTAAAGCTGATCCACTTTTGCCCTCTGATCCGAAATCTGGCTAAACTGTATCCGGCCAGCGTTCCCGTCAGCAGCGAAAAAGCCGTCGATAATACAGTCACGATCAGCGAATTCAAAAAGTAATAGAAAAATGGCTGCCTGCTAAAGACGATAGCGTAACTTTCGAAAGTCGGTTTAAATATCCAGACGGGAGGAATTTGAAACGCTTGCGCCGGTGTTTTGATCGAAGTAAACATCACCCAAAAAATCGGGAATATGAACATCATTAATGCCACGGTTACGTATCCGTATGCCAAAATGGGTTTGCTGCGAATCACGGACTTCCCCCTCCTATTCTTCCGAATACAGCGATCGGATGGCGAACCAGCAGATGATTCCGACAAAGACGGTAAGAACGATCGCAAATGCCGCTGCATAACCAAAATCAAAATCCACAAACGCTTTTCTGTGCAAAAGAATCGAAGTCGTTTCGGTTGCCGTCCCCGGGCCGCCTCCGGTTAAAACGAAAATCTGGTCAAATACTTTGATTGAGCCGGCGGTTCTAAGGACAAGCGAAACGATGACAATACGTTTCATAAGCGGCATAGTCACGTGGCGAAGCGTCTGCCATGCCGTCGCCCCATCCATTTTCGCCGCTTCGAAGGGCTCGTTTGGAAGCGATTTCAAGCCTGCAAGCAAAGTAATAAACATAAATGAAGTCCATTGCCAGGTATCGACCATGATCACTGACGGCATGGCAAGCGCATTGTCGCTCAGCATCGCTACCTTCGCAAAACCGAGCATCGTCAGAAAATAATTGAAAATACCGAAATTATAATCCAGAATAAATTTCCAAATCAGGCCGACGACAACCGGCGTCACCATCATCGGCAGCACAAGCAAGGCCGTTACTACCCCGTGCCCTGCAGTCATGCGGCTCACCGCCAGCGCCAACGTAAAGCCGAGCAGGAATTGCAAGCCTACGCCTGCGCCGACATACAACGCGGTGCGAAGCATGGACATATAAAATCCTTGATCCTGCAATACATGCAAAATGTGCTTCATCCCGACAAAAGGCGGATCGTTCAACGTGAAAAACGTCCAATCATGCACACTCAGAAAAAATGTATACATTACAGGATAAAAAAACACAATGACCATGATGACGAACGCCGGGAGCAATAAAATAAAACGTATTCGCTCATCCAACCACGCCCAAATGTTCCTTTTCCTCCGTTCTGTGTAAGATATCGAAATGGCCTCATTTTGCTGCATATGATCTCTCCCCTAGTCATCGATTTGCCAAGCAGCGAAGATAGCGCTTTCAAAATGCATGTTTTCATTGTATATGGCTTTGAACAGTAACGGAATATACGATATAATTGGATTTGTACTATATCACTGTCATTATGAGGTCTTGCGTATGGACATATCCCTGCCCGCAAACATGTTTCCGCAATTTACTTATGTGGCTGACCGCAGATGTACGGCGAATTGGAAGTTTCAAGGAAGCACGATCTACGATAAGCATAATCTGATCCTTGTGTATGACGGCGAAGCCGAGCTTACATGCAACGGACAAGTGCATCGGGTCTCCAAGGGCGACTTGGTTTACTACAAGCCCCTTGACCACCGCTCGGGCCATACGTTTCCCGACCGTTTGATGCACTGCTTTACGGTTGATTTTCTGTATACGTGTCCGGTACTGAACAACAACGATTGGGAATTTCTGAACATCGAGCTCCCCTTTGCTCCCGTTGAAAAAATCAATGACGAGTTTCTTTTTTCCCGGCTGATGGATCTGTTTTCCACTTTCACGGGCACGTGGCTGTCCGGCAATCATAATAAGGAGCTCCGCGGAAGAGCTATTTTTTTGGAAATGCTCTCCCTCTTGCTGCAGTGGAAAAGCGGGTCCAATTTCAACTATGATAAGGTGCGAAAAGTCGAGAAGGCGATTAATTTTATGACAGAGTTTTACCCGTCCCGGATCACCTTGCACCAAATAGCGGAAAGCGCAGGCATCAGTTCCTCCTACTTTGGCAGCATTTTCAAGGAAGTGACCGGGACGTCTCCCATCAACTATCTTTTGGACATTCGCCTGCGAAAAGCAAAGGAATTGTTAAGAGACGGCTATTGCGTTACGGAGGCGGCGGATAAGGTAGGCTTTAACGATATTTTTTATTTCAGCAAAAGCTTTAAGAAGCATGAAGGCATGACCCCTTCCCAATATATGCTGCAGGATTCCGAAGCGGCTCGTTTGTAGTATATCGCTTCAGACAGGAAGATTTAAAGCAAAGGCGGAATGAAACATGAACCAACAACAATTAATCGAACTCGGTTTAAGCTACAATAGCGCCAGTCTGCGGTATCCGTTCGATCCGGACATGCCGGTGCTTTACGTGCGGGAAAAAATGTTTGCCCTGTTTACCGATCGGAACGGCGAGGAAAGAGTCAACCTGAAGACGTCCCCGGACGAAGCGTGGCTGCAGCGCGAAACCTACCCCGGCGCCGTGCTGCCCGGTTATCATATGAACAAGCGGCACTGGAACACCGTCATGCTGAACGGCGAGGTGCCGGATGACGTCATCGTTACCATGCTCCGGGAATCCTACCTGCTTGTTATCGCAAAAATGCCAAAAGCAGACAGAGACCTGCTCCTGCAATCCTAAAAAAAGAAAGCTGAGCCATGCCGCCGCAGCGAAATGACTCAGCTTTCTTTTTTTCGTTTACCGTTTCAACCGTATGCTCAGGTTGCTCGCACCCGCCTGAGGAATCAATCGAACGCCACTTTCTTCATTCGTCCAGCTTGCTCCCTCTACCGACTCCACTTCGTGAACGCCGCGCAAAATCAGCTCCCACGCCTTGCCGGCGCCGCTGGTCTGAATGGCGATGCTATGATCGCTGCGCTTGGCATTCACTTCCAGTTCCACTCTTCCTTTCGTGTCGTACACGGTGGCGGATGCCGCTTGCCCTTCTCCAAGCTCAAACACATGCAGGACGACGCCTTCCGCATAGTCGTAATCCGGACGATGATCATGCTTGCCGACGGCAATGATGCTGCCCGGCCGGACCATCAACGGCAAGGAGAAATAATGGTGCCGCTCCCGCAGCCAGCGGCCGCCTTCAATAGTCTCTCCGCTCAGGAAGTGCGTCCAGCGGCCTTCCGGCAAGTAGTATCGGACCGTCCCCTGATCGTTGAAAATCGGCGCCACGAGCAGCGATTCGCCGAGCATATATTGACGGTCCAGTTGATCGCATGCGGCGTCTTCGTTAAATTCGAGCACCATGGCGCGCATTACAGGCAAACCCGTTTGCACCGCTTCTACCGAAGCGCTGAACAAGTACGGCATCAGCGTGGATTTCAGCTTCGTAAAAAAGCGCAGCACATCGCAAGCTTCATCGTCAAACAGCCACGGCACCCGGTACGATTGGCTTCCGTGCAAGCGGCTGTGCGAGGACAGCAGGCCGAACGCGGTCCAGCGTTTGTAGATGTCCGGCGTAGCCGTATTCTCGAAGCCGCCGATGTCATGGCTCCAGAATCCGAAGCCGGAGAGGCCTAACGACAACCCGCCGCGCAGTGTTTCGGCCATGGAGCTGTAATTGGCCGAACAGTCACCGCCCCAATGTACGGGGAATTGCTGGCCGCCTGCGGTAGCCGAACGGGCAAACAGCATGGCTTCGTTCTTGCCTTTCGTTTCTTCCAGCACTTCAAATACCGCTTTATTATATAAATGCGTGTAGTAGTTATGCATTTTTACGGGATCGGAGCCGTCAAAATAGACGACATCGGTCGGGATGCGCTCGCCGAAGTCGGTTTTGAAGCTGTCGACCCCCATTTCAACCAGCGCCTTAAGTTTATCTTTATACCAGCGCACGGCCGCCGGATTCGTAAAATCGACCAGCCCCATGCCGCCCTGCCATCTGTCCCACTGCCAAACGTCCCCGTCTTTTGTTTTGACGAGATAGCCGTTCGCCTGGCCTTCATCGAACAAGTAAGATTGCTGCGCAATATAAGAGTTAATCCAGACGCAAATATGGAGACCTTTGCTTTTCAGCCGCTGCAGCATGCCCTGCGGGTCCGGAAACACCTCCCGATCCCATTGGAAATCGCACCACTGGAACTCCTTCATCCAAAAGCAGTCGAAATGGAATACATGAAGCGGTATATCGCGCCCGATCATACCGTCGATAAAGCTATTCACAGTCGCTTCGTCGTAACTCGTCGTGAACGATGTCGTCAGCCACAGACCGAAGGACCAGGCCGGAGGCAGAGCCGGTTTACCTGTCAGCGTCGTGTAATTTTGCAGCACTTCCTTCATGGAAGCCCCGCCGATGATATAATATTTCAACGATTCGCCGGGCACGCTGAACTGGACTTTCGATACTTGCTCTGAAGCGACTTCATACGAAACGCGTTCCGGATGATCGACAAATACGCCATAGCCGAAATTGGATATATAAAAAGGGATGTTTTTGTAAGCCTGCTCGCTGCAAGTTCCGCCATCTTCGTTCCACAGGTCGACGACTTGCCCGTTTTTCACAAATGGAGTAAACCGTTCGCCCAGACCGTAGACGTATTCGCCTACGCCCAAATCGAGCTGCTCTCTCATATAGGCGCTTTGATCCTGCAATTTGATATGGCCCGGACTTTTATACCCGCTGCCTGTCAAACGTCTGCCTTCATACATAAAATGGGTGCTCCAGCCGTCGTTTTTACGAATTTGCACACTGAGCTTTCCGCTTGTAAAGCCGGCGGCTTCCTCGCCGTTAACGACTTGAACCTGGACGTCGGCGCTGGCGTTTTTGTGAAACTCCGGACCATGCTGCCGTTTGCCTTTGTGATGAATCAGTTCTACGCAGATTACGTCCGGCATAGGCGACGTGTATTTGACGGTCATGATTGCCGTATTCAACGTATCTCCGCGAGTCACGATTTTTTTGCAGGAAGCAATAACCGTCAGGCTGTCCGAAGCGGTGCGAATATTGCGGATTTCTACCGGATAATTGAGCGTTACCCCTTGTCTGACATGCCAGTATCCATCTGTAAATTTCATTCTGTTTCCTCCACCTATCGCTCTTTTTATTTAGTCTTTCATGGAACCGGCCGTCATGCCGCCGACTACATATTTTTGCATCGTGACGAAAATGACGATAATCGGCAGCGCCGCCAAAGTGGCGACCGCCATCAGGTTGTTCCATTCGGTCCCGTACTGCCCGATAAAACGGTACAGGCCCAAAGTTAGCGGACGCACCGAATTTCCGGTTGTTAAGGTCAGCGCAAAAATAAAGTCTCCCCATCCGAACAAGAAGCAGAACACCGCAACCGTCAGCAAGCCCGGAATCACCAGCGGCAAAATAATTCGCGTAAACGAAGTCAGTTTATTGCAGCCATCCATCATCGCCGCTTCTTCCAGTCCGCCCGGCAAGCTCAGAAAGAAAGGCCGCAGCGTGATGATCGCAAACGGCAAAGCGTGAATTAAATCGGCAAAAATGAGTCCGGCAAAATTATCGGTCAAGTTCGCCTTGGAAAACATCATATACAAAGGCATCGCCATCATAATACCCGGCAGCATTTGAATGGAAAGCAGCAAAATCATGATGACCGCCTTCCCTTTAATGGAAAGCCGCGCCAGCGCATACGCCGCAGGTACAGCCAGCAAAAGAGACAGCAGCATGGTGCCCGCAGCGATAATGACGCTGTTTCCGATGTAGCCGATCATATCCCGGTTGCGAACAAAGTTGTTGATATATGAATCGAGCGTCGGCTTCACCGGAACAATATGCGGCGGATTGTGATACAGCTCCGTAATCGGCGTCAGCGAAGTTTTGACCATCCAATACACGGGAAACAAAAACACGATCATGATGAGCACGGCAATGAAGGTCGCACCGGATGCTTTCCATTTTGAGTCAACCATTAGTGAACCTCCTCTTTGTTCGACATTCTCAAGTACACTACGGCAACGGCTACTAAAATCAGGAACATGATCATCGAAACCGCAGCGCCCTGGCTGAACTCAAACGTCGTAAAGGAAAGCTGATAAGCATAAATAGGCAATACGGTTGAAGCCGTAACCGGTCCTCCGGCGGTCATAATGAACACCAGATCAAACACTTTGAACGTATAAATAATGCCCAGCATGAACAGCACAAGGATCGTAGGCCTCAACAGCGGCAGCGTAATATGCCTGAATTGCAAAAATCGGTTGGCGCCATCCAGCTTCGCAGCTTCGTATAAATGCGTAGGCAGCGTCTGCAACCCGGAGAGAAGAATAATCATGTTGAAAGGAATGCCTGTCCAAATATTCGCCACGATCGTCCCCAGCAGCGCCGTACCGGCGTCGCTGAGCCAATTGACGGGCTTGCTAATAAGGCCCAAGGACTGCAAAAAATAATTGATTACGCCATAATCGCCGGAAAACATCCACTGAAAAACAGTCCCGGTAATGACAACCGGCAGCATCCAGGCAAGCAGCATCAATGAACGAAACAAATTCCGCCCCGGAAATTTCATATTGAAAAACAAAGCCAATCCAAACCCGATTGCAAATTGAAAGAATATGCTGAGTACAGTGAAAACGGCCGAGTTCTTCATCGAAATATAAAACACCGGATCCTGCAGCGATTTGATGTAATTGTTCAACCCGATAAAATGATGCTCGCCTTTCAAGTTGTACACGTTCACGTCTTGAAAACTAAGCGTAATGTTATAAGCGATCGGAAAAACGACGAATACCGCGATAAATACGAGCGCCGGCAAAACGAATAAATAGCTGTTCCATGAAGAAAACCATTTGGCGCCTCCAGTTGACCGGGACATCATGTCTCCCCCCTATTGTCCAAGCTGCGGTTTTATTTTGGCATCGGCATCTTTCACTGCCGCTTCCGGCGTTTTGGCGCCTGTGATGACCTCCTGCATCATCAGTTGAATCGCTTCCGAAATTTTCGGATAGTTCGGCCCGTAAGCTCTGGCCTTGGCCACTTTCATGGCATCCGCGAATACTTTCAACTGCTTGTCGTTTTGCCAGTAAGGATCCATCAGGTAATCTTCGCGGCTTGGCAGACGGCCCGCCGCTTTCGTGAACTCCTTCAGACGGTCGGGCTCATTGGCAAACTTGATGATGTCAAATGCGACGTCTTTATGCTTGGAAGCGGCAGTAATCGCCCAGTTTTCACCGCCGAGAATCGTTCCTCCCTGCTTGTTGGCCGGAAGCTCGACGACATCCCAGTTCACTTTGCCTTCTTTTCGGAGCAGCGGGATTTGCCATGGACCGTTGATCATCATGGCAACTTTGCCTGTGGAGAACTGCACGACGGTATCGGATTGCTTCTGGTTCATGACTTCTTTGGACATGTAACCGTTAACAATCATATCCTTCATCAGCGTGGCCGCTTCGATCGTGCCCGCGCTGTTAAAGTTAGGGATGTCAGAACCCGACTGATACATGAGAGGCAGGAATTGGAACGTGCCCTCTTCCGTTTTGACAGCCGTCATTGCAAAGCCGTATACATCCGGTTTCGTCAGCTTTTTAGCCGCTTCCTTGAGCTCATCCCAAGTTTTCGGCGGATTGACTCCGGCCGCTTTCAGCATATCTACGTTGTAGTAAAGCGCCAGATCGTTGCTGCCGACGGGTACGCCGTAATTTTTGCCTTTGTAAATCGTCGAGGACCACGGCCCCGTGAAATATTTATCGGCTTGGCCCCACTGCTGAACTTCCTTCGTTATATCCGCAAGGATACCCGCTGCGGCGAAGGCCTGGTGATCCGGATTGTCGATCCATACGATATCGGGAACTTGGTTGCCCGCAGCTCCGAGCAGCAGCTTGTTTTTGATATCGGCGAAGGAAATAAACGTCCGCTCGATTTTAACATTCGGATGGGCAGCCTCGTAATCAGCTATCGTTTTCTTTAAAGCGCCTTGCGTAGCTTCGCTGGTCATCGAATCCCACCATTGAATCGTAACTTTCTCGCCCGGTGCCGCCGTACCTTGCGCAGATTTGGACGCATCGCCTGTTTCCGTTTTGGGCGCACATGCCGTCGTCAGCGCTACAAGCGCAGACATCGCAACCATAACAGCTCTTACATGTTTAAACATTGTTCGTTCCCCCTAGTCAAGTCGATTAATATGCAAAGCTGAGATCCGTCCCCGGAAATGTAAACGGATGCACAGCAGTATGCCGATAGCCTGTTTAATTCATCAAAAAACCCTTCAATAAATGATGTACGTTAATCATTTTAGTGCAAAAAAATGCGTTATTTCTTTGATAAAGATCAAATGTAATAACGCGCATTCTCTTTTGTGGCCAATTCCAACTTGGTGATGTTCTCTTTCACATTCACTTTGTAACCGGAAACCAGATAGTCAAACATCGACTTGACCGTAAGATACCCCTGATTTACCGGGTCCTGACAAATGGTTGCGGTAACGATGCCTTTTCTCATATATCGATAAATGTCTTCATTCATGTCATGACCGATCAAAGCAACCGGCTTCGCCAAATTCGCATCGGCCAAATGCCCGGCGACTACATGAAGCTTCGCACTTGATACGTAAATGCCGTCAACCTGTTGAAAGTAATCGATAAATGTGTCGAGCGATTCATAATCTTCCTGCTGCAGTTTCAGCGGACCGATCAGTTCGATATGATCGTAATCGGCCACAACCTCGCGGAATCCGGTAATCTTTTGCTGCATTTGAAAGTTGGTGTAGGACATGATCAGGCCGACTTTCGTCTTCGCGCCGATGAATTTGCAAAGCACGTCTGCCGCCAGACGGCCCGCGATCCGATAGTCGCATCCGACATAAAATAGCCGCTTGCTTAAAGGAGAATCGCTGTTAAAGGTGCAAATCGCAATGCCCTGATCCACCCCGTAGTCAATAATATCGGCCATTTCCTGCGGGTCATTGGGAGATAACGCGAGCGCGTCGAACCGTCCGGAATCGATGAGCTGGCGGACCGTTTTCTTTTGCTGCTCCAAATCGTATTTTTCGGAACGGACAATATGTACATGCAGACCGTAATCGCGGAATTCGTCTATGGCGATTTGCACGCCTTTTTCGACCTGGGTCCAAAAGTATTCGGGAAGCTCCGGAAAGACGATAGCCATGGCATATTCGTTCTTGCGGGACAAGAAACTGGCCGATTTGTTCGGCGTGTAGTTCAGCTCCTTGATTTTGTCCATAACCATTTGAAACGTTTTGGGTTTGACATTGCCCCTGTTGTTCAACACACGGTCAAGCGTGGCGACAGAAACGCCGATCTGCTCCGCCATTTCCTTGATCGTTAACCGTTTGCTTTGATCCATCTCACAACCTCTGCCTAACATCATAATTTTTTTGCCGCTGCTAATTTACGTGACTATCATATCAAGGCGCAATTATGATGTCAACGGTTTCATGATGTGTTTTCAGATGTTTTGATATACGCACATCATTTTGTATATTTTTGCTTCAGCCAGCTCATGCTGTTGGCGACGCTTTGCAGCGGGGGATTGCGGAGGCACATATCCTGCTCCACAATGAGCCACTCCACGCCTGCAGCGGGTGCCGCAGCAATAACGTCCGCGAGCGGAACTTCCCCTTGCCCGAGCTCCAGAGTCGCCATTTGGTACTTGAAATTGTGCGAACCGAACTGTTTGGCAAACATTTGATTCATAGCTTCAATCGCTTCTTCATCCCTGGAATAGTCCTTGAGGTGCAGAAGCGGCAGCCTGCCGGCATATTTCGCCATATAGCCGAGCGTGTCCTTCCCGGCAAAAGCCAGCCAGCATACGTCCATTTCCATTTGCAGCAATTCCGGGGGGAGCGCCGCGTACAAGGCGTCGAAGGCAAATTGGCCGTCGACTTGAACATCGAATTCAAACGCGTGATTATGATACGCGAACGTAAGACCATGCTTGCTTGCTTCGGCTCCGACTTCTTCGAAGAAAGCGAACATACGTTTCCAGTCGTCCGGCGATTGGCGTTTCTCTACATCGATGCTCGGACAGATCATATATTTGCCGCCGATTTCAAGCAAATAATCGATTTCAGTTTGCAGCTGGTTGCGCAAATTTGGCAGACCGACATGGCTGCCGATCGCCTGGAGCCCCGTTTCCTGCAAAAACCGTTTCATCTCCCCGGCGGCAATCCCGCCGTATCCGGCGAATTCCACGCCTTCGTACCCGACCTCGGCTACCCGGTGCAGCGTTCCGGGAAAATCGGCAGCCGTTTCGTTGCGCAGCGTGAACAATTGCACGCCTATACCCATTTTTCTCATCGTACACTCTCCTTCAATACATAGGTTATGGCCGACCGTTTGAATCGCTCAAGCGGTCGGCCCCCTTCATCTATTATTTATTCGTTTTCGCCCATTCATCAAGCTGTTTTTGCTTCTCGGCGATAATTTTGTCGATGCCCGAAGCTTTCAGTTTGCTGATGAATTCCGGCAAGTTTTTGTCCGGGTCCAGCGTTCCGGTTTCCAGCCCTACTTTAAATTGATCTTTCACGCTTTGCACGGCGGCCACTTCCGTCTTAACCGGGTCGACCGTGAAGCTGAAGCCGAGCGCTTTTGATTTTTTGGACGATTTGTTGAATTCCTCCTGTTTTTTCCAAACGTTCGGATCATCGTTATCCCACACGTAGGAGAGGAACTGGTTGCCCCATTCCCAGCCGTGATTCGGGCTGTAGGTCGCATTTTGCGCATCTACGCCGTTCGGGAAGCCGATCAGGTCGCCTTTTTTGACATAGTGCTTGCCTTCGATGCCATAGTCGATCAAATTGACCAAATCTTTGTCAGAGTAGAGCAGGTTGAGGAACATCATCGCCCTCTCCGGGTCCTTCGAGTTTTTGGCGATGCTGAACATGACGTTGGCGATCGACGAAGTTGAGGTAACCGGCGAGATAATGCGGGCCGCCACCATCGGCGTTCCTGTCGAAATCGCTTCCTTGGCTTCATAGCCGGGTTTCATATGCGCCACGAACGCAAAAGCTTTGCCGGCCTTCACCAGTTCTTCCGGACGGAGCTTATTCGTCGCGATATCTTTCGGAACGTATCCTTCCGTATACCATCTTCTGACCATTTTCAGCAAATCCGCATACTGCTTCGATTCGAACCAGTTGACTACTTTCAAGTTATTGTCATGATCGGGCAAAACGCCGTTGTCGTCGTTCAAAGGGTCCATGAATCCCGGAGCGATGGCCGCAACAATCGAATTGCCCGCCCCTTCCGGAATAATAGCCGCCATATTCGGCTCGTTATCCTTGATGATTTTGAAAACGGCATCCAGATCGTCGAAGGTTTTGATTTTGCTCAGATCGATCTTGTATTTATCGACGATATCTTTGCGCATCAGAACGCCGTAGTCTGCGGCCCAGTCCCGAACGCTCGGTACGCCGTACAGCTTGCCGCTTGTCGTAGTCGCTTTTTGAATATCCGGCGTGACGACCTTGGCGATATCCGGCCCGTATTTCTTAAGCAGGTCTTCCAGCGGAACAAGCTGCCCTTTGGCCGCCTGCGTGCCGTAGCCCAAAGACGTCAAGGTGACCAGCAGATCCAAATTTTCATTGCTGGCAAGCATCAGATTGATTTGCTGGGAATATGCCGCAGGATCGATCGGAACGAATTTAACAGTGGCGTTAATTTTCGCTTTGGTCAACTTGTTGACGGCATCCTGGACTTCCTGCGAATCTTTCGTGTTCCCCACCTTGTAGTAGGCGATCGTCAGCTCATAAGGCTTTAAATCCGACTTGGCCGTCGCGGTTCCCCCTGCCTCGCTTTGCGGCTTGGCCGCCGTGGAGCTTCCCGCACCACCGCCTCCGCAAGCCGTCAGCAGCAGTGAAACCGTCATCATTCCTGCCAGCGCAGATTGGATGCCCTTCCGCTTCTTGTTCATGTGATAACCTCCCTTTTGAATATATAGCTGTACTGTATGCCAACCGGCAGCCGCCGAGTATAGCCTAGCCTTTGACCGCCCCGATGACGAGACCTTTTACGAAATATTTTTGAAAAAAAGGATACGCGCACAGCAGCGGAACAGTTCCGATTACCGCCATAGCCATCCGAACCGATTCCATCGGAATTTTGCTGCTTTCGGCAAGTTCCGTCGTTTGGTTCAGCGCACCGTTAGATAAAAATTGCGCATTCAGCAAAATCCGGTTCAATAGATTTTGCAAGCTGAACAAATCGCTGTCGGTAATATAAATTAAACCGTTGAACCAATCGTTCCAGTAGCCGATCGTTTGCATCAAACCGACAGTCGCCAAAATCGGGAGAGAAAGCGGAAGCACGATTTGGAAAAAGATTTTAAATTCCCCGGCTCCGTCGATCGAGGCCGATTCAATAACCGGCGCCGGAATCGAACTCATAAAAAAAGTTCGCATAATAAGAACGAAAAATCCGTTGGACAGCAGGCCGGGAATGATTAAAGCCAGCAGCGTGTTTTTCATATCGAACAATTGGGTGTACACCAGGTAAGTCGGAACCAGTCCGCCGTTAAACAGCAGGGTGAAAAACACGATAAACGAAAGCGGCTTGCGCATCAGCATATCTTTTCTGGACAGCGGATAGGCGCACAAAGCTGTAATTGACAGCCCGACAAACGTGCCGACAATCGTCACGAATATGGTAATGCCGTAAGCGCGAAAAATGTTCGAAGCGTCGTTCCACAAAAATTGATACGCGGAAAGGCTCAGTTTGCTCGGAAAAAACGAATACCCCTCTTGCACAATCGTCGTTTCATCGGTAAAAGACGTAATCACGAGCAGAAAAAACGGAAGCAGGCAAAGGCACACAATGCCAATGAAAAACACATGAATGAACGATTGGTACAGTCCTTGTCTGATTTTCAAATCGATCCCCCCTTTTAAAACAATGCGTTATCCCGGTTTCGCTTGCTCACCACGTAGTTCGAAATAAGGACGAGTATGAATCCGACCACGGATTGGTACAAGCCCGCCGCCGAAGACATGCCGATATCCCCCAGTCTCAGCAAAGCCCGGTATACGTACGTATCGATGACATTCGTTGTCGGAAAGAGCGCTCCGGTATCAAGCGGCACTTGATAAAACAAGCCGAATTCCGAGTAAAAAATGCGCCCGATTTGCAGCAGCGTCATGATCACGATAACCGGCGTTATTAAAGGTATGGTAATGCTGGTGATCTGCTGCCATTTGCTCGCTCCGTCGATGGTGGCTGCCTCGTAATACTCGGGATCGATTCCGATAATCGCCGCCAAATAAATGACGCATAAATAACCTACGTGCTTCCAAATGTTCACAAAGATCAAAATGTACGGCCAATATTTCGGCTCGCTGTACCATGAAATCGCGTCCAAGCCAAACAAAGGCAGCAGGTGTTTGTTAATGTAACCGGTTTCACCACTCAGCATGGCAAGCACCAAATAGCCGACGATAACCATGGAAATCAAATACGGAATGAGAATGATGCTTTGATAAAACCGGGCGAACCATTTTTTGCGCACTTCATTGAGCAAAATGGCGACGCCGACGGCGATGATCAGGTTGATGACAATAAAAGCCGAATTATACAGAAGCGTATTGCGGGTAATGATCATTGCATCGGAAGTTTTAAACAAATACTCGAAATTTTTAAATCCGACCCATTCGCTTGCCCATATTCCTTTCGTAAAATTGATGTCTTTGAACGCAATCACCAAGCCGAGCATCGGCAAATAGTTGTTTATGATCAAATAAATCAATTCAGGCAGCACCATGACGAACAACGGGGCATACCTCCATATTTTTTTCAGTTTTTTTCTCGCTGCCGATTTCGTAACCGCGACCTCTGCTGCCGATGCTGAAATAGCCGTTGTGGTTGTCCCCATATCGTTCCTCCTCTTCGGTTATATTCCCATCATATACGGCTTTCGTCCGGTCTTCTACCTGTTTCCCGACTTCCCGTTACCACATTTCCGACTTGGGAGTCTGAAACAATTTCCGGTAATCCTGCGGATTCATTTCCATCGCCTTTTTAAACATTTTCGAGAAATGGGAAAAGTTGCTGTAGCCCACCGAAGCGGCAATGCTGCCAATCGGGACATCCGTTTTGGCCAGCATTTCTTTGGCGATCTCCACCCTTTCCTGGAGGACGTATTCGGAAATCGTCAAACCGATTTCTTTTTTGAACATTCTCGTCAAATAGTCCGGGTTCAAATTCACATGGCCTGCGATATCCTCGCGCGAAATGTCTTCGTATATGTGCCGGGTAATATACTGCTTCACTTTGTCTACGACGGACTGCCCCTCATCGGCGGTATGAATATGGCCGGCCGCTTCTTCGATCAGCGATCCGGCCCACTGCCGCAGATCGGCCACAGAACGCGTAGTGGCGGAAGCTTGTACGGACAACAGCGCCTCGGAAAACACCTGATGCGCCCGCAGCCCTTTATAGTGCAAAACATGATAAAGCATTTGCAGAAAGTCCTCGTAAAATCTGCGCAGCAATTTGGCGTCAAGACTTTCCATCCGCTTCATGGCGTCCAAATACTGATCGATCTCTTCGATCAGCTGCTTTTTGCACCCCTGCTTGAGCATTTCGGCCCAGCCGTTCATTTGCGGCAGCGGAATCGTGTCATAGCTCCGTTTTTGCCCGCTCAAGAAAAAAACTTTGTTCGACAGCGTGACGTTACGGGATTCCATCTCAACCAGCGCTTCGAACGCGCCAAGCGTCCCCTCGATATGCACGGAGCTGCCGATATAACAGCAAATGTCGCAAAAAAAGTAAGCATTGCAAGCTTCAATATACGACTGCAGGTCGCTGCGCAGCTTCTCGTTATCCATCCCGCCCGCAGCGTCTGCCGTAAGGATCGCAAGCAATGCCCCGCTTTTAACCTGGACGATTTGGCCTTGCGATTTTTTGATCGCGATCAGTTCTTCGAGCGAGTTGCGCAGGGCGTACTCCATAATTTTTTCTTCCCGCAAAGTCAGCTTCTTGTGCCAGCGCTGCACGCTGATCAATATCGGCAAGAATAGCATCGTATCGCTGTAGGGAATGTTGTGCTTCACCAAAATTTGCCCGATTTGATCCCTTCGCGAAGGAATCGACCGGTTGATCAGCTCCTGCCAAAAGCGCTCCATAAACATGGGCTGATACGACTCCCACAGCTGGTAATAATGCCTGTAGGTCTCGTTGAACCGGATGAGCTCCCTTTCTTTTTCCAATTTGCAGATCGCTTTTCGCACCGCTTTTTCCAAATCCGGAAAACGGACCGGCTTCAGCATGTAATCCAGGCTTCCCAGTTGAATCGCCTTTTGCGCGTACCCGAAATCAGCATGACAGGTTAAAAAAATCGCCTCGGTTTCCGGGAAATGCTCTTTGACCCATTCCAGAAGCTGAAACCCGTCGCCTTCCGGCATTTCAATATCGCAAATCAAAATATCGATCCTTTGAGCGGCAAAAATTTCTTTCGCCTGTCGGATGTTGAACGCTTCATGAACGTTTGAAAATCCGAGCTGCTCCCACTCTACCCCTGCCTTGATCCCCCGCACGGCATGAATTTCATCATCCACGACCAGCAAATGTAGCATCGGCTCTGCCCCCTTCATTGACTTCCTTCTTAAAAAACGGAATGAGAATTTCGATAACCGCCCCTTGATCGGCATCGTTGGAGAACGCAATCTGCGCCTCATCCCCGTACAGCAGACGCAATCTGCGCTGCACATTCCAGATTCCGATGCGGTAACCTTCCCCATCGCAATTTTCCGTCTCCGTCTGCAGCTGCGCCAAAACTTCCTTGGGGAATCCTTTGCCCGTATCCCGGATGCAAATTTGGATCTTTTCGTCCCCTCTGGCCTCAATCGTGATCCCGATATGAACCTGCCTGTCCATGCTGACGGCATGTTTGATCGAATTTTCCACAAAAGTTTGGATCACAAGCGGAGGAACAAGCCCGTCCAGCAAATCGTCCGACACGGACAGATCGTGAGTTAAATTCGCAGGAAACCGCATCTCCTGGATGCGACAATAGTTCAGCGTATGCTGAATCTCATCCTTCAGCGCCACGAACGCCAGGTTGCTGCGGAACATAAAACGGAAATATTGCACGAGGCAAAGCGCCATCTCCTGAATCAGGGCGAAATCTTTCACCTGCGCCAAATTATAAATAATGTTCAGCGAATTTAAAAAGAAATGCGGATTGATTTGCAGCTGCAAATGCTTCAGCTCGGCCTTCTGATGGTTCAACTGCTCTTCCAGAACGTTGATTTTCAATTCCTGGATTTGCGATATCATCCGGTTAAACGACTGGTTCATCGTCTCGAATTCAATGACTGACGGACGGTAAGTGATGCGCACATCCAAATTCCCGTCTTCGATTCTTCGCATGGCCATCATGATCCGGTTAATCGGAACTAAAATAATGGTTCTCAAAACATATAGAATAAACGGCAGCAGAACAAGCGAACCGATTAATATGAAAGCGACGATGTTCCGAAGGAACGGGAGATTTTCCAAAATGACGCTGTCCGGAATGACGGCCGCCAAGCTGAACCGCCCTTTCGCCGACTTTTCCCCGACTACCAAAAATTTTCCATTGGCTCCTGTCAGCTTGTAGTCCTTGCCGACGTAGTTCAAATCGATCCGGTTTTTTTGCACGAAAGGCTGGTTAGCCATCGCTTCGAATGTATCCGTGACCAGCATCGATTTGCCGTTTACACCCAAATCAACCAAATTAAGCGGTACCATTAATTCGGTTGCGTCGCCCCAGGCTCCGATATAAACGTTCCCATATTTGATCACGCGAGTCAAAAAATATTGATCTCCAAGCTTGTGAATGAACCATTCTTTCAAGTTTATTTGGTTGGCGCCGCTGAGCTGATCCTGAAACATTTGATTGATGCTGCTTTCAATCGCTTCCTGCCTGCCATAGTTGACTTGATCGCTCATGACGGTCAATAAATCCTGATTCGGCTCCGAGTAAACAAAAAACATTTCCATCGATTTGTAGTTCGGAAGGTCTTTTAACAGTTTGTTATTCAATTGAATTTTTGTGAAATAATAGCGGTCGTCATTTTGCGTCCTCTGCACATCCAGGACGAGCAGGCCGGTTTCCTGTGCGGCGACGTTGAACAAATATTTGTCCACCTCATCCAGATTGCGGTCGATTTGGCCCATGTACAGGCTGATTAAATTTTTGTTCGATTGGGCGACCTGATTGCGTACGACTTTAATCGCGTACAAATTGTTGTAAATCATAACAACGATGAGCGGGACGACGATCAAAAATAAGCCGAAAACCAGCTTAAAGCGAAGCGACTTGAGCAGCGGCCGTTTGCCTGATTGCACGGTTGATTTGCGCCCCCTTTCATTTCTTTGATTCCATGTTATCATGATTGAACTATTCGCACCACAACTAACGCATTGCAGGAATTCTGCTATGAAAACCCGGGTTGACGGAGCTCCCGCTATCCCGTACACGCTTCACCGGATCGGCCCGATTCGAGCTCCCGCTATCCCGCGCACGCTTCGCCGGATTGGTCGATTCGTTGACAATGATTCTCATAATCAATAATATGGAAAGGGTGGACATTTACAATTTCAGGTTCCAATTTACGAAATTATTCGGGAGGTTATCATGTTTTATCGAAAGAAACCAACAGCGTCACGCCTTTCTTTTTGCGCCATCGTATTTTGCGCCGTCGCGCTTATCGCTTCAGGCTGCGGAAAAGCGGGAGACCAGGCAGCCGGCAAAACGGTCAAAGACAGCATGAACCATGAAGTCGCCATCCCTGCCAATCCGCAGCGCATCATCGCCTCCTATTTGGAAGATCCTTTGCTAACTCTGGGCATTAAACCCGTGGCGCAATGGTCGGTAAAAGGAGGAAACGTGCAGGAATATTTGCGAACGCAGCTGGACGGAATTCCCGCCATCCCTTCTACACTTCCGCCTGAGACTGTGCTCAGCTATAACCCCGATCTTTTGATCATGGGGCCTGAATCTGCAGTCGAGAACGGTCTCTATGAACATTATTCGAAAATCGCCCCAACCTATGTGCTGGGTACAGAGCTTATCGGCGATTATCGGAAAACGCTGCTGAAAATGGGCGAGCTTTTGAACAAAACGGCCGAAGCCAACCGCGCGCTTGAGCAGTACGATCAAAAGCTCAAAGAAACAAAAGAAAAGCTGCAGAAGTCCATCGGCGAGAAAAAAGTCGCCATTTTGTGGCTGACGAATAAAAACTTTTATGTCGTCAACGGTAAAGTAGCCAGCGGCGCTGTCGTTTACGGAGAATTGGGATTGCAAACGCCCAACATCGTTGCGGTGCTGCCGGATGCCAAAGCGAACTGGGTCGCGATATCGCTGGAGAAACTCGCCCAACTGGACGCAGACTACATTTTTCTGGTCAACAGCGACAAAGGGCTCTCGGGCAATTTGGAAGATCCGCTGTGGAAAAACATCCCCGCCGTACAATCGGGACATATTTACGAAGTCGATTCCAACAGCAGCTGGCTGTACAACGGCGTCATAGCCGGCGAAAGAGTGATGGACGATATCGTCAAGCTCACGGCGAGATAAAGGGATGTCGAGGGGGAGCGGCGCGTGGAAAGCCCAGTCAGGCATCGCGTCCGACTGGGTTGTGCGCCTTAGGCGGCGCACGCAAAAACCTGCAAAAGTGCAGTTTTTTGCACGTCGGAGGGCCTGCAACAGTAAATTCCTGCAAATCTGCAGGAATTTCCGCGCATATGCAAGGCTCGGCTCGTTTTGACCGAAAATTCCTGCACAATTGCAGGCATTTCTCCAAAACGAGCCGAATCCACCGACAAAGCCTGCACTTTTGCAGGCTTTTGGGATTGCCAAGCCACTTTTACGCACAACGGAGGCTTAATCCGGCAACGACCCATGTCTCTCGATTCTGCTTTCTCCCCCAATGCTCATCTGACTCGGCACTGTGCGTGCGCCTTCGACGCGTGCAAAAACCTGCAAAAGTACAGTTTTTTGCACGTCGGAGGGCCTGCAACAGTAAATTCCTGCAAATCTGCAGGAATTTCCGCGCATATGCAAGGCTCGGCTCGTTTTGACCGAAAATTCCTGCACAATTGCAGGCATTTCTCCAAAACGAGCCGAATCCACCGACAAAGCCTGCACTTTTGCAGGCTTTTGGGATTGCCAAGCCATTTTTACGCACGACATTGGCATAATCCGGCAACGACCAATGTCACTCGATTCTGCTTTCTACCCCACCGCTCATCTGACTCGGCAAAATGGCGGGCAGCAGGCAGCAGGTCGGCGTCTACGCCAAAAAATGCCGCTCAATGCCTTCTCAAAAGCTTTGCCAGAGCTACAAAAAGCGTTATTCTCGTTCCAGCGTTATTTTCGTCCCATTTCCGCTGCTTCGCACCTGTTATTCTCGATATAATTTCCTGGGTAATATTAGCAAGGGATCGGCGGTAGATCCGGCCCCGCACACTTTAATCAGGCTGATACTCCTGCGACAAAAGTGGCCGCCCCAAAGTCAATTGATGATTTTCTGTACCGAAATTTCACCTAAAGAAAGGACCTCATTCTCCACTTGGCAGTGGAACTTGAGGTCCTTTTGCTCGATTTCCAGGCTGTTCCCGTACGATCCAAATACTCTCGGAACAGCCCTTCTATGCGTAATGACTGCTTATGCGGTTTTGAACTGCGATAACAAGCGCTGCATTTCTCCGGCCATGTCCGAGAGCGACTCTGCCGATGACTGAACTTCTCCGGTCGTTTGCAGCTGTCCTTCCGTCGAGGAGGATACTTGCTTCGACGAGGAGGCCGTTTCTTTGGCAATGAAGGCAACCTGCTGAACGGCGGCGGTAATTTGCTGGGTGCTGGCCGAGATTTGCTCGGAAGTTGCCGCCATCTCCTGAATTTGCGAAGCGATATGCGACGTTGACTTCAAAATGTTATGGAAGTTTTGCTCCGTCTCCTTGACGAGCTCAATGCCTGTGCCCACTTCCGATTTCACCTTGCCCATCGCTTCTCCCGAATCGCGGATGCTCGATTGGATCTCGTTCAGCAGCTTGCTGATTTCATCCGAAGAGTTGCTGGACTGTTCAGCCAGCTTGCGCACTTCCGCTGCAACGACGGCAAATCCCCGTCCCTGCTCGCCGGCGCGGGCAGCTTCAATCGCTGCGTTGAGCGACAGCAGATTCGTTTGCTGGGCGATTTCCTGAATCGCCTGAACAATATTGCCAATTTGCTGCGATTTGGCTTCAAGCAGCCCGATCACTTCATCCGTCTGGTGCACCGAAACATGGATCGAATTCATTTGCTGTACTGTATTTTGAACGAACGTCTCTCCGGTTTCTGCGTGCTGCTTCGTCGATTCCACGGATTCGGCGATCGAAGACGCGCTTTCCGCCATACGGCTGATGCCTGCTCCTACTTCTTCCATAGAGCGTGACGTTTCTTCCATCGTTACGGTTTGCTGGTCGGCTCCGGTCGCAACTTCTTTGACCGTGACAGCAATGTGCTCGGACGCTTGCTGCATTTCCCCGGAGCTTGTTTTCAACTGGCCGGCAGATACGGTAACAAGCTGAGCGTGCTCATTGATTTTTTCAATCATTTCCCGCATATTATCGCTCATTTGGGCGAACGCTTCGCTCAGTTCCCCGATCTCGTCCTTACGGGACAATATTTTGTTTTTCGCCGACAGATCGCCTGCCGAAATCACCTTGGCGGCTTCGCTCATTTGCCGGAGAGGCTTGGAAACGTTCCGGGCAATGATAAACGAAATGCTGAGTCCCGCCAAAATGGCGATAATGCTTAACGCGATGACCGATACCATCCCCGAGCGATACGAATCGTCCAGCTCATTCGCCCATTCGTCGGCCTGCTGCTGAATATTTCTGGTGAGCACCTCCACGACGACACTGCATCCGCCCAAGTATTGGTCGGCCTGCTGAATTTTAAACATGCCGTCCTGACCGTGCTGCTGAACCGCAGCCAAAATGTCCGGGAACATTTTCGCATAAGAGCCCCATTGTTCCTGTAACATTTTGATAAGCTTTTCATCATTTTCTGAAGAAGATAGATTTTCCACTTTCTGCACTTTTTCCTGAATGGATGCAAAAAGGGCTTGCGCTTGCTCCGGCTGGGACGTTGAATCCGCGCCTCTTCCCGTTGCACTCATAATATCGTCCATGCTGTTCTTATCTTTCATATCCAGTTGAATGCGCAGCATCAGATCGTCCATCTCTTTAAGGTCATGGTTCAAATTGCCCAGCATCATGACGTTCGGCAGCCCGGTTTGCGTCGTCTGCCGCGACTTCTCGCCCATGGAGCTCATCTTTGTGATTGCCGTTATACTAATAGCGCATAAAAGCAGCAAAACGATCACAAAACTGAAAAGCAGCTTTTTGAACAGTGTTAAATGGATGTTAAGTTTAAAATTCAGTTTTAACCTCGATTTCATTTCCAGCCTCCGACTGCCCCGATATGTTGCGGGGTTTCTCTAGTTTGATGAAAATGCCCAATTTACTTTCATTGGATATTTGGTCCTCGTTAACTATTTCGACAACTATGCGGCAAAATGTTATATGTTCCAATCATTTTCTATAGGTCTTTCGGCTTGCCTCCTTTCGAAATGTAAAACGTATCGGACAGGATCGTCGTATCAAGACCTCCTCCTATATCGTTAAAATCATCGTTCCGGCCAGCTATGGGCGAACTTCGACAACTCCGTTCCCGTTCCCATCGCAATGCAGCCGCCAATGAGCGGAAAACGCAGCGGAGTCTTTGTCCATTATCATATTGGACGGTACCTATGTACGTTCCTGCAAAAAAGACGCCTCATCCGCTTTTACGGGTTGGATACTTCCCTTCCCTGTTTACATTATCGATATCATATGTTACTGTTAACACATGATATCGATAACAATTTTGGGGTGTTACTATGTCTATCCAATATGCTATACTCGGGCTTCTCAGTTGGAGGTCTGCTACAGGCTATGAATTAAAAAAAATTATTGAAGAATCTTCAACCATGTATTGGTCCGGTAACAACAATCAAATCTACAAATCCCTTGTACAGCTGTTGGACGAAGGTTTGGTAACCAACGTAATTCAACACCAGGAAAGCTCTCCATCAAAGAAAATTTACAGTATTACGGAGGAAGGACTTTCCAGATTGAAAGAATGGGTTGTTTCAGAAACGGAAATTCCCGAGTTGAAGAACACTTTCCTCATTCAATTGGCGTGGGCGGAACAACTAAGCGACGAGGAATTAAACGAACTGTTGGTACAGTACGAAAGCAGAATCAACATGCAGCTTATGTTCCAGCAGGAAAAAATCAAACGCGGAATTCCTTCCCCTCATAGAAATGAGCGCGAAACTTTTTTGTGGGATAAAATATCCGAAAACCTGCTGTCCTTCTATCGCAACGAACTCAAGTGGGTGCAAGGAATTCGCAAGGAACTTTATGAAAGAAAACAAATGGAGGAGAGAACGACGATGAACTATAAAATCGCGGAGAACGGAAATAAAAAATATGTAGAAGTTATATCTGCCGGGCCCCCTCTTAGCACTGAACAGGACGCTGTGGACATCGTTGCTTTGTGCAAAGAAAATGATTCGGATCTTCTTTTGCTGCATAGTCAAGCTCTTTCGGAACACTTTTTCAAACTGAGAACCGGCGTGGCAGGACAAATGATTCAAAAATGGATCAATTACCGCGTAAAAACGGCTGCTATCATTCCGAAAGAACTGGTTCTTCAAGGAAAATTCAAGGAGATGGCGTTCGAATCCAACAAAAGCAACCATTTCAGAGTATTTGAAACCAGGGATGATGCAGAGAATTGGCTTTTGAATGAATAAGAAAAAGACGGGTACATCGGTCTGAGTCTGTACCCAGCCTGTACCCATCAGTAGAGTTATTGCCTGACGCAATCTTCTGTCCGCGGCGCTCGCCGCATTTAAACAATCGCTTCTTTCGAAGGTGCCGCAGCCGCATACCGGTTCGCAGGTACGGAAAGCCCCAAATTTCCGCGCAGCGTGTCATCTTCATACTCCGTCCGAAAAATGCCGCGTTGCTGCAAAATCGGCACGACGAGGTCGACAAAATCTTCCAGCCCGTTCGGTACGACGCTGCGGATATTGAATCCGTCCGCCGCCTCTTCTTCGAACCACTGCTGAATCAGATCCGCTATTTTCTCCGGCGTTCCGATAAACGTGCTTCTCGGCGTCGAGGCGCGCAGAGCGGCTTCGCGCAGCGTCAAATTGTGCTCTTTCGCTTCTTTTTTAATTTTTTCCGTCGTGCTGCGGAAGCTGTTATTACCCAGATCGCCCAAATCCGGGAACGGTTCGTCCAGCGGGAATTGGGAAAAATCGAAGTGCTCGAAATAACGGCCCAAATAGTCCAAGGCGCTTTCAATCGTGACCAGCTCGGAAATTCCCTTATATTTGCGCTCGGCTTCTTCCTCCGTACGCCCGACGATCGGCCCGATCCCCGGAAAAATAAGAATATCCCCGGAAGACCGCCCGTAGGATGCGGCTCTCGATTTTACGTCGCGGTAAAATTGCTTCGCTTCCTCGATCGTTTCATGCCCCGTATACACGGCATCGGCGGATTTGGCCGCCAAATCTTTGCCGGCTTCCGACGAACCCGCCTGGAACACGACGGCATGGCCTTGTTTGGAACGGGCGATATTCAGCGGGCCCTGCACGGAGAAATACGGCCCTTTATGGTTCAGGCGGTG
The DNA here is from genome assembly GCF_056120505.1 of Paenibacillus sp. sgz302164. Lineage (NCBI taxonomy): Bacteria > Bacillati > Bacillota > Bacilli > Caryophanales > Paenibacillaceae > Paenibacillus > Paenibacillus sp. sgz302164. The sequence goes on from NZ_JBVYOL010000005.1 coordinate 94,417, forward strand.
CATTTTGGCCGGGTCGAAAAACACGCCGCTCGCTTTGTCTCTCACGAAAGCGTCATCTTCCCATGAATCCCACAGCCCTTTGACGACCTCAAGAAACTCCTCGGCGATTTGGTAGCGCTGCGCATGGGAAGGATGCTCGTCTTTGCCGAAGTTTTTTGCCGAGCCTTCGAGCGGCGATGTGACTACGTTCCAGCCGGCTCTGCCGCCGCTGATTTGGTCGAGGGACGCAAATTGCCTTGCGACCGTGAACGGTTCGCTGTACGAGGTGGACAGCGTCGCGACAAGGCCGATGTTCGTCGTAACGGCGCTCAGGGCCGACAAAATCGTGAGCGGCTCGAACCGGTTTAAAAAGTGAGGGTTCGATTTTTCGTTAATGTACAGGCCGTCCGCGATAAAAAACAGATCGAATTTGCCCCGCTCCGCAATTTGCGCCTGCTGCTTGTAAAACTCCACATTCACGCTCGCATCGACGGATACGTCCGGATGCCTCCAAACGAACATACTGTTGCCAACCCCGCTAATGTTGGCGCCGAGCCTCAATTTCCGTTGTCCAGCCATCGTCCTCGCTCCTTTAAACACATTGATTTCCGAAAAACAAACGGAGGCCAAGGTTCGCCCCGTGCTGCGCACAAAGATAACCTTGGCCTCCGATCGTCCGGTCAGCCTAACCTTTTCCATCTATTCTTATAGGATTTAAAAGTATTTTACATTGCCTATACGCCCAAGTCAAATAAACAATTTCTATGAAAACGGATGCAGGCAGCCGCTCGAAAGCTACTTGATTCCTTCCTTGACCAACGTCTATTGCTGGCCGTTATAGCCGGTGTCTCCCCATTGATCGACAGTACCTCCATCGGCCAGGGATGCCTGGTAAACCTCAAGCAGCTTGCTGCTATTGCGGTTGAGCTAATAAATATTTGCTTTCATTCCCTTGTCAATCCGAATTATTCGAGCGTGTCGGCGATCCGGATTACGCGTTCAAAAGTTAAACCCAAAATAACACAAAAACTGGTTGATATTTCTAAAAAAGCGGTTGGAAATGAACCTGTCATTTTCCAAACGGAAGCTGTAACATATGAATCGAGCCCATATTTCCAAGTTTTGCGGCTCGCCCTGCACATCAAACCGGGAAAGGAGGCTGAATTTCGAAATCGCATGAAGAGGCAGTATAACATTTGATCAAAAAAAGAACGGAGGTTTGCTGATGAACATGAAATTTGCGAAAAAGGCCTTTATTGTAACGCTCGCTACGACAACGCTTTTTGTTTCGGAAAGCTGTATCGTCCCCACTCCCCAAGCTTCTGCGGCAGCCACAGACGCACAGGTGTACGATATATTCAACAGAAATGTCAACAGCTATGGCGTCGACCTTGTCGATTGGCAGGGGTATATCGCTAACCCCTACATCAAATTAACCGTGAAGCCGCCTGCAAGCGCTTCATATCCCGTTACCATCAACCTCAAGGCGAGCGGCACCTCGCGCTTCATGATGGATTTGCCAAGCCAGTTGTCCGCGACCGGGGCCACAAAAACGCTGACGTTCTCCAGCGCGTCGGAGCAAAAAAATTTTTTACTGGAAATTCATCCGCACCGGACGGCCACTCAAGGTCAAATTGAAAATTACACATTCTCCATGAACGTTGTCGAAAGCAACGGGAACTCACATACGCAAACGATGCCGATCCGCGTGTTGAATCAGGACGACAACGCCCAGCCGTCGCTTCCTCTCACCTTCGATTACCGGTTTGACACGGTCAACCACGTTTTCAACGATCCGGCGATCAAAAACGCCTCCGAACAGGCGATCAAGGACTGGTTTTACTTTTTCGACGAAGCGCCTTTCGACACCGTCCCGGCCGGCGCGGAAACGAACTTTGTCCCGAACGACAATTTTGCGGGAAATACGACCGTGACGAACAATGCGCCGTACAATGGCGAATGGATCTTTTTGCGGGGGCTCAATGAGCCTTACTCGACAGGCTGGAACTCGGCCAACGGCCAATACCACAAACGAAACGGCGTCACTGTTCCGAATAAGCTGTACCGTTCCCTGGGGGCGGCTCTGCAGTTTTATTCCGGCAAAACGCCGTTTACGTCCATGGATGACGAGCAGTGGTATTTGAGCGACAACTCCGGCAACCTGACGGACGTGTACGGGCTGATCATGCATGAGTTCGGGCACGGTTTTGCTTACAGCGATACGTGGCCTGGCATGGCTGCCTATAAAGCTTCCGGCGGAAACACCCCGGATGTAGTCGGCTATCAAGGCATCCCCGTTCCGCTGGATTCCAGCTACCATATCCCCGGCGATGCCAAATACTATGACCGGCAAAGCGGGCAAACAGGCGGCTGGGGCGGATTGTTCCCTTCGCGGCGCTGGATGATCACCAAGCTTTCGCTTTTGATCGCCGAAAATGCAGGCTGGAAACTGAACAAAAACCTGGCACCGTTCGTCCCGCCGCAAATCGTCTCCACCTCGCTGCCGAATGCGACGAAAGGCCAATCCTATACGCAAAAGCTGACGGCCAAAGGCGGCGTCCCGTTCTATGACTGGAGAATCGTAAACGGCTCGCTCCCGGCGGGATTAAGTCTGGACATGTTCACGGGAACGATCAGCGGAACAGTTTCCAACACGCAGGCGCAAAACAGCTACACATTTACGGTGCAATTGAGGGATTACGACGAAACGAGCGCCCCGGTCACGAAAGTATTTACGATCAGTCTGGGGGGAACAACGCCGACGCCGGATACGGTTGCCAACTATTTATTTAATGAAACGAGCGGAACTACGGCGGCAGACGCTTCCGGCAGCGGCAACAATGCGACATTAAACGGCAATGCAGCTTGGGCGGCGGGCAAAAATGGCAATGCCTTAAGCCTGAACGGTACTTCGGCATACGCGAGCCTTCCCTCGGGCATCGTCAGCTCGCTCGGAGATTTTACAGTTTCGACGTGGGTAAAAGCCAATTCGTTAAGCAACTGGACCCGCATTTTTGATTTCGGCACGGGAACGAGCTCCCATATGTTTTTGACGCCTCAGCCCGGAAGCGCAGGTCTGCGGTTTGCCATTACCAATAACGGCAACGGATCGGAGCAGCAAATCAATTCGACGGCCGCATTTCCGACAGGGGTGTGGAAGCATGTTGCCGTAACACTGTCCGGAAATACCGGCATCCTTTACGTAGACGGCACAGAAGTAGCCAGAAACTCCAACATGACGCTCAAACCTTCAAATCTGGGCAGCACAACGCAAAATTATATCGGAAAATCGCAATACGCCTCCGATCCTTATTTGAACGGGTTGGTCGACGATTTCAAAATTTACAATCGGGCGCTGAGCGCATCGGAAGTCAGTACCCTTGCCGGAGGAGGCGGCGGTACGACAACGCCCGCGAATATCGCTTCGCTGGCAACGGCGACCACATCTTTCGTCTCCTCATGGGAAAGCTTGACCGGTTTAAATGACGGCTATACGCCGACCAGCTCCAGTGATCGGGGGCACCCCGTCTATGGAAACTGGGATAACCCGGGGACGACCCAGTGGGTCGAATATGATTTCAACGAAAATCATACGATATCCAGCACCGACGTCTACTGGTTCGCAGACGGCCAGGGCATCGATGTGCCCGCATCCTATTCCATCCAATATTGGAATGGAACGTCATGGGTCAACGCAGCGAATACGTCAGGCCTCGGCGTCGCCAGCAATCAATACAACACCACAACGTTCACTCCGTTTACGACAAACAAGATCCGTCTGAACATAACGGCAAAATCGACCGCCTCGACAGGAATCGAATCGTGGAAAGTTAACGGCATTTAAGCGCCGCCCAATGCCGCAAAAAAGACGCCTCCAAATCCACTGTACAAGTGGAATTGAGGCGTTTTTTTGCGGGCGGCGGCAGCCCGGCCGGCCGGGGGCGCTGAACCCTGTGCCGCGCGAGGGAGATGCGGCTCGGGGCAGCGCGAGCGGTGGGGTGGCCGCGGGCGCCTGAGGAACGCCGCCCCTCGGGGCGGCTCGAGCGGTGGGGTGCGTCGTTTCTTGAGACCTTCGCGGTCATCCGACCGCCAGTGGGATCGCTCCGAACCATTCCAAGCAAACCGCTATTCCTTTTCACGGCTGCGGCGATGCTTTGCAGACCGACACGCTCACTTACGTACCACTGGCCAAGCACGCAGAAATCCTGCAAAATGAGACTGTTGAGTAAACCCGTGTTTCGGAGCAGCACACCCTTGTTAGCGCGCAGGAAACATGCAGCAATCAAATTGTTGAGGAAGTGATGGGTTAGGGGGAACCAGACATGTGGTCAACCGACCGCCGTCATGCAGCGCAATACCGCGCGCCGGGAGCTGTGCGGTGCGAAAAGAGTAGCTAATTTTTGAAACAGCACCAACGTGTGCCTTTCCCGGTAAGTCGTTCGTGCTATACAGTGGGGGTCATGAGGTAGCTTGACAAGGAGAATACCTGCGGAAATGAGACTGTTGAGAAAAACCGTGCGTTAGAGCAGCGCCCCCCCATTAGCGCATTGAACACCTGTAAAAATTAGAATGTTAAGAAAGTGACGGGTTGACCGGAAGGGGAGCCTGATTGGGGGCGCAACCGCTCTTTCCAAACACGCGCCTCCCCCACGCAGGTTGCGATCGTACACTACCCCTCTCTCTGCCATACCGCCTATTAGAGCGAGGGCATGAGGTGAGGCGGGCTCGACAGGGAAAAAACCTGCAAAAGTGCAGGCTTTTTCCGTGGAAATGTTGCATTTTGGCGAAAAGCCTGCGAAAGTGCAGGAATTTTCGCTGAAAATGAATCTGAGCCCTTGTACGCGGTGAAAAGCCTGCACATTTGCAGGAATTTTTCGTTTCCAGCATATTGAACGAGCAAAAACTGTACTTTTGCAGGTTTTGTTCGCGCAAACAGGCAGATTATGCTATCGGCTCTGGCGTGTGGGCCTCTGGGCAGCCTGCATTTTTGCAGGCTGCCCGTTGGTGGCCGCATGCCGGCTTTCTCGCCAGCGACCTCAAGCTGGCTTTCTCGCCGACGCCCCATGCCGGGTTCCCACCGGCGGCCTCAGGCCAGCTTTCACGCCGACGGCCTCAGGCCAGCTCTCTCGCCGACGGCCGCAGGCGGGCTTTCTCGCCAGCGACCTCAAGCTGGCTTTCTCGCCGACGCCCCAAGCCGGCTCTCCCACCGGCGGCCGCATGCCGGCTCTCCCACCGGCGGCCGCATGCCGGCTTTCTCGCCGGCAACCTCAAGCCAGCTCTCTCGCCGACGGCCTCAAGCCAGCTCTCTCGCCGACGGCCGCAGGCGGGCTTTCTCGCCAGCGACCTCAAGATGGCTTTCCCACCAGCGGCCGCATACCGGCCTCTCGCCAGCGGCCACCGCCACCCTTGCAAGCCGGCTCAAACGATGACGAGCTCCTTCGTCGCGCCGAGGTTTACGGACTCGCAGCCGTCCTCCGTCACAATGACAATATCTTCGATCCTGACGCCGAACTCGTTGGGCAAATAAATGCCGGGCTCCACGCTGAACACCATGCCGGGCTCGACGATCAGCTCGTTGCCGCCGTGAAGCGACGGCTCCTCATGGATGTCGATGCCCAGCCCGTGCCCGGTGCGGTGGGTGAAAAAGCGCCCGTATCCGCTGTCCTCGATCACCGCGCGCGTAGCTTTGTCGATCTCCGCTACCGGGATGCCCGGCCGCACGGCGCCGATGCCCGCCATATGGGCGGCTTTGACGATGTCGTACACCTCCCGCTGCCTGGAGGATACGTGCCGCACGCCGACCGTACGGGTCATATCGGAGCAGTAACGGTCGATCAGCCCGCCCATGTCGATCACGACCAGCTCGCCCTCCTGAATGCGGGTATCCCCGGGATGATGATGCGGATTGGCCGCGTTCGGGCCGGTTGCGATAATCGGCTCGAACGACATCGTGCGCACGCCTTCCTGTTTCCACAGCGATTGCAGTTCCTCAACAAGGTCATTTTCGCTCATACCCGGAACGACTTTTGCGAACAGCTTTTCCATCACCCTGCTCGCGGTGGCTCCCGACTTGCGAATCAGCTCCTGCTCGTGAGCGTCTTTTCTCAGCCGAAGCGTATGTAAAATCGCCCCGCCTGCCGCATAACGGGCGTTTGGTTGTGCCTTCATCAAGCTCAACAAATTGGCGCTCCGCCACAGATCGTCAATGCCGACAACACCCGAGTCGTCGATAAAAGCGGCCGTTTTGGCGATCGCGTCTTCCCCGTCCCGCACAAAATGACATTCCAGGGAGCTGTTAGCGAAGTCCTCTCTGTGCATTTCCGGCGCGAGGATGACCGGGTCTTTCCCTTTGCGGAACACAATCGCCAGCAATCTTTCGAGCGGATCGATCCATATCCCGGTAAAATAATAAAAATTGGCGGTCGTCACCACAAGCAGCGAATTATAGCCGTGCTGCTCCATCAGTTCGTTCGCTCTTCGAATGCGCGCTGCAAACGGATTTGCTGTCATTATTTCGTATCCCTCATTTCCATGGAAACGGCTGCCGGTTATGACTCGCGGATCCAGACCAGCATCTCGCCCTGTCCGCGGTTCGCCCAGGCAAAATACGGCACAGCCCGGAGGGCAACCCGTTTCTCCGAATCGTATCGCGCCTTTTTGTAAAGCGCATCCTGCCATCCCGCATCGGTGCCGCGTACGCCTTCGCCGGTTATGACCGCAACCCCGCCGAGAAGATCGCGCTCAAAACGGACGTCAAGCCGGGCATCGTGCGGCAGGCGAATGTCCTGCAAAACGGCGCCGTTGTCCGCCTCTTCAAGGCAGTATACGACAGGCCCGCGCTGCAGCGCAACTTTGCCTGCGTTCACTCTCACGTTCGGATGGGCGTGAATGCGTTCCACCGGCATCGGCATGCAAATGTCGACCCGGTCTTCTTCACGCCAAATCCGCTTGAGCTCAGCATAGCCTTTGCTCACGATTTTTTCAACCTGTACGTCTTGCCCGTTTACCTGTACCGTTGCGCCTTCGCACCATCCCGGGATGCGGACCGCCAACGTGAATTCAGCTTCAGCCTCCGGGGAAACGGTAATCGCAATCCGCTCATCCCACGGATAATCGGCCGTCTGCGTCAGCTTCACCTGCCGGCCGGCAACCGCAAATTGCGTTTCGCTGCCCGCAAACAGATGAACGTATACCTTATCCCCGCTCTGCGAGTAGATGTACTGTCCGATGGATGCGACAAGCCTGGCGATATTGGGCGGGCAGCAGGCGCAGCCGAACCATTTTTGACGGATGGGCCGGGCGTGCATTTTGTCGGATCTGCTGCAGGCATCGGGCCAAACTTCCAGTGGATTGACATAGAAAAAGCTTTTTCCGTCGAGCGACATGCCGCTGATCGTGCCGTTGTACAGCGCCCTTTCCATCACGTCCGCGTATTTGCCGTCCGGATCAAGCAGCAGCATCCGCCGGGCCCAAAATACGAGGCCGATCGATGCGCACGTTTCGGTGTAGGCCGTATCGTTCGGCAGATCGTAATCGAAGGAGAACGCTTCGCCTTCGTGATGCGAGCCTACGCCGCCGGTTACATACATCTGCTGCTGCGTTACGTTGTCCCACAGCCTCACGCACGCCTCGGTCAATGCCGGGTCCTGCGCCGCCAGCGCGACATCGGCCATCCCGGCGTACATGTACATCGCTCTGACCGCGTGGCCGACCGCCTTGTGCTGGTCGCGCACGGGCAGATGCGATTGGTTGTACTCATAATTATGCTTGTATAAACGGTAATAGCCTTCCCTTAACAGCGATTCCGCGCCGAACAGCTCCGCCCGCTTCTCCGCTTCCTGCTTGAAATAATGCGGTGTTTGCCCGCGCTCGTCGATAAAATACCGGCTCAGCTGCAAATACCGCTCGTTGCCTGTTACTCGGTACAGCCTCATCAGGGCAAGCTCGATTTCCTGGTGGCCCGGATAGCCATGTTTTTTATGCTCCTCATCACCGAAAACCGAGTCGATATGATCGGCCAGCTTGCAGACGATGTCCAAAAACTTGCGCTTGCCCGTCGTTTCATAGTAAGCAACCGCCGCTTCGATCATATGCCCGGCACAGTACGTCTCATGGTTGTCGCGTTCATTGAGCCAACGGCGCTCCGGCTGTTTGATCGTAAAATACGTATTCAAATAGCCGTCCGCCTGCTGCGCTCTGCCGAGCAGATCGATCGTCTCGTCGGCAAGCCGCTCCAGCTCCGGATCGGGATCGGTCGCCAGGCTGTAGGCGACGGCTTCCAGCCACTTCGCTACGTCGCTGTCCTGAAACACATAGCCGTAAAATTCGCCTTCCGCTTCCCCTGCGGCAATGCGGAAGTTTTCCAGGCAATGGCTTGGCGACGCATCATCGATCCGGTCGTTCAGCGCCGCCCACTGGTAAGGAATCACCTCCTCCCGGATCAACTGCCTGTATTTCGTCCAAAAAGGGTCGTTCACGGTCACTTCTTTCCATGAAAAGTTTGCCGATTGCTGCCCTTCGCACATTTCAGTTCCCCCCTGATATGGTTCCATATTTTACCCACCAACTTTCAACGTATCCTGCCACATCCGGTACAGCCTGCTCCGCGCAGCGGCAATTCCCGGATGGAATTGAATCAAGGCCGAAGCGCGGACTTGCTCCACATGCATGGTCGCAGATAGTATGATTTGTTCGCCCAGCCCCTGCTCCCCAAAAACACCCGCGTCATGGCATATCGATACGGCGGCCAGCTTGCCCTGCGCCATGGCGACGAGCGCGCTTTCCACGCCGGTAATATTTCCGGCCACATAAAGCCCTTTCACAGGGGTTTGCATCCGTTCGCCGTGCAGCGGGATATGCCCGCCTAATTCCGGCATGTAAATGAACGGGCAGCCCGCGACCGAGGCCAGCTCGGCTAACGGATAGAGCCCGCCGGAAAGCGCGACGAAGTCGACGGCCAACTCCCTTTCGGTGCCCGGTATGGCGATTCCCTGCGCGTTCACATCGGCAAGCGTGACCGATTCCACCTGCGTATTTCCGTTGATCGACAGGGCGGCCGTGCGCAGCATCAGCGGAATACCGCCGATCTTCACACCGCTTCGGGGAAACAATTTCACGACGTTCCCGGACACGTTCATCGCTTTGGCGATTCGCCCGCCCATGCGCAGCCACGGCGACGGAGCGAGGTGCGATACATCCATAAGCACTTCCAGGCACTTCTTCGGATCGGCGGCTTGCCCCGCGACCGCCTGGCCGGAAGGCAGTACGATTCCGGCCAGATCGACGCCGCCGGCGGCAAGCTCGCCGGCAATCGCCATGGCGAGCACGTTGACGCCGATCATAAGCCCGCGCTTGCCCGGCTTCACGTAATGGACGTTCGTCATCACTTGGGCGGCGCCGACGGACATGACGCCGGGGAGCGTCCAGCCCTTCGTCGGCAGCGGAATTTCCGCAGCGCCCGTCGCCAGCAAAACATACGGCGATGACAGGATGCCTTCGGTCGTCGCAACTTCCCAATCGCCGCCATCCGTTCTGTGCAGGCCGTAAACGGAAACGCCGCAGCGGATTTGCACGCCGAGCTCGCCGAGTTGCTCGACCAGCTCCGCTGCGATCTGCTTGCCGATCCACCAGCCTTTGCCGGGCTCGTTATGGAACTGGCCCGGCATGCGCCCGCCGGGCGCCGGAAATTCGTCGACGACCGTCACGCTGAGGCCGTTGTCGGCTGCAACCTCCGCCGCCGACAGACCTGCCGGACCGGCTCCGACAATAATAAGGTCGCACTGCCGCCGCTTTGGTTTCATGGCAGTTTCCTCCCCGTGATTTCGTTCGGCAGCTGCGGCCCCGAGAACAGGACCATCCCGTCTTCAAGAGGCGTCAGGCACGCCCGAACCATGCCCGTGCCCTGAAGCTGCACTCGGCATTCCATGCAGTGCCCGATGGCGCAGTACAGTCCGCGCGGGTTCCCGGACTCTTCATGCTTCCTGAGCGTGCGGACGCCGACGGCCAGCAAAGCTGCGGCAACGGTTTCGCCGCCGAAGCCCGTCATCGGCCTGCCGTCAAAAGTAAAGCCGACGGGGCTGCGCTGTTCTTTTCGGCCCAGTATCGGATGGTCCGTTATGCGAAGCGTGTCCATATTATTCACCCTTTGCCAACTGGCCGAAAGTAATGGGACGGATGGGCGGCCGGTACGACAGCAGCTCCGCGTCTCTCGGTGTTCCGGGCGCTTTTTCTTGAACCCACGCTTCGACCAGTTGTCTGCAAATCCGCCCCTGGCAAGCGCCCATCGACGCCCGTGTTTTCATTTTCAACTGGCGCGAAGTGCGGCATCCTGCTGCATAGGCTTCCTCCAATTGCTCCATTGTCACTTCTTCACAACGGCAGATGATCAGCGTTGACGGCTTCATCCTCCTGCCCCCCGTCCCTGTTTGGATTTAAAAGAATTGGATTGCGCACGTTTTGATTTCGCTGTAAAAATCAAGAGCCGTCTGGCCCTGCTCGCGGGTGTGGGAGCTCGACAGCTTCATGCCGCCGAACGGCGCCTGGTACTCGACTCCGGCGGTTTCCTGGTTCACCCGCACCATCCCGGCCTGCGCTTCTTCCAAAAAGCGGTGGGCTGCGGATAAGTTCTGCGTAAACAAGGAAGCGCTTAAACCGAATACGGTCCGGTTGCATAAAGCGATCGACTCGTCAAAATCGCGGGCAGGCAGAAGCGCGGCCACAGGCCCGAAAATTTCCTCCTGAATGAGCGGATGGTCCGCATCGACGCCGGCGGTGACCAACGGACGAATGTAATGTCCGCCGAACGCTTCCGCCGAACCCAGCCCTTCCGCAACGATTTCCGCTTGCTCATGAGCCATCGCCACATACGACATGACCGTCTTGTATTGGCTCGCGGATGCGACCGGGCCGAGATAAGCCGATGGGTCGTGCGCTGGCGCAAGCTTAATCGCGGCAAGCGCTTGTTTCAGCCCGCTTACGAACGGCTCGTAAACGGACTTTTCGACGATTATCCGGCTCGTTGCCGTACATTTTTGCCCTGCGGAGCGGAAGGCGCCGCTGAGAATCATCGGAATCGTCTTTTCCAAATCGGCATCGCGCAGGACGATAGCGGCGTTTTTCCCGCCCATTTCGGTCTGGTACTTGATGTTTCTGCGCGCGCATATGGCCGCCACCCGCATTCCGGTCGCGGTAGAGCCCGTGAAGCTCACGGCATCCAGCGCCGTCTGCTCAAGCAGCGCGTCGCCGATTTGGCTGCCTTTGCCGATGACCAGGTTCAGCACCCCCGCAGGAAGCTGTGCGGCCGCAAAAACTTCCGCAAGCCGCGCAGCCGTCAAGGAAGCCGACTCGGCAGGTTTCCACACGACCGTATTTCCGCAAATGAGCGCGGGAGCGATTTTCCAAATCGGAATGGCAACGGGAAAATTCCACGGCGTCACGATGCCGACGACCCCGAGAGACACGCGCTTCGTATATTGCAGCACGTTCGCTTCGTTCGAAGGGATGACGTCGCCGTTCGAGCGGACGCCTTCGGCTGCGTAGTAGCGCAGCAGGTTGACTCCGCGCATGACTTCTCCGCGCATCTCCGTGATCGGCTTGCCCATTTCCGCGCTGGCCAGCGCGGCGACCTCAGAGGCGCTTTCCGCCAAGGCCGACGCCATTTTGTACAAATATTCCCCGCGCGCCGCTCCGGTCAGTCGAGACCACGAGCTAAGCGCAATGCGGGCCGCCTGTTCAGCCTGCATGACCTGCGGCGCATCCGAAAGATGAAGCACGCCGACACTTTCCCGCAGGTTGGAAGGGTTTTGGACGGTCAGCTCGCCCGCACCGGGCGTGATCCATTCCCCTCCGATCCAGTTTTTACTGTGCACCTGTAATTCCCTCCTCGTTCATATGTTACTTCCGGTTGACAGCATACTCGTATGCCTGCTTGATTTGCGCATAGTCGGCTTCCGGCAGCGGCAGTCTCGGCGGGCGGGTCGGACCTACGGGGAATCCGGACAGCTCCATCATGTATTTGATCGATTGAACGAGCTGCGGGCTTGCGTCAAAGTGGAACAAAGGGAGCAAATAGCGGTACAGCTCCTGGGCTTCCTTCGCTTTCCCCGCTCGCGCCAATTGAAACAGCTCGACTCCTTCTTTGGGCAGCGCGTTGGGAACGCCGGATATCCAGCCCGTAGCGCCGAAAAGCGGGCCTTCCATCGCCAGGTCGTCGACGCCGATCATCACTTCCAGGTCCGTTTTGGCCAAAATATCGTGAACGCGGCGAATGTCGCCCGAAAACTCTTTGACGGCAACGACGTTTTCGATTGTGGACAGCTCGGCGAGAAAATCCGGCGTCATATCGACTTTGTAATCGTGAGGGTTGTTGTAGGCGATTATTGGCAGCCCTACGCTCGACAGCGCTTCATAATGGGCGAACACTTCGTGCTTCAAAGGCTTGTAATTGATCGGCGGCAAAGCCATCACGCCCGCGGCCCCCGCTTCTTTCGCGTGGCGCACCCAACTGACGGCTTGTGCCGTCGATGGAGCAGCGGAACCGGGTACCACCGGAACCCGGCCTGCTGCGGCCTTGACGACGGTTTCGACAACGCGGGCGCGCTCGTCGCCCGAAAGCGTCGCATATTCGCCCAGCGAGCCTGTCGGTACCAGGCCATGAACTCCTTGATCGATCAGCCAATTGCACAGTTCATGCAGCCTTCCGAAATCCACCTCATATTCCTTCGTAAACGGTGTGACAATGGCGACATAGACGCCTTCAAAACGGGTCATTGCAGTTGCTCCTCTCCATGGATCATTTGTTTATTTTTAAAGCGCAAAGGTTAGCGCAATAAAAAACCTTCGGCCAGCGGATCGGCCGGGTCTGCGACAAATTGCAGCAAGCCTGTAATAAACGCATTGCCGGTGATTCGCGGAATAATCGCGGGGCGCGTTCCTATGCTCGTTTCCATGACGGCCTCGCCGGTGATCTGCGAGCCTGCGATTCCTTCGTACACGCATGCTTCGCCAAGCTTCAGCTTGCCGCGATGAACCGACGCCGCCATATGGGCGCAAACTCCCGTCCCGCCGGGCGAGCGGTCGAACTGATCGCCTGCGAACACGGTCACGCTGCGGTAATTCGAACCGGGCCGGCGCACGTTGTTCGAATCCGCGAACACGACGCCCTCAAGCCCAGTCAAATGCCGCTCAAGCGGATGCGCGATGTGCATGCGGGCTTCGATCTCCCGCTTCAGCTGCCGTCCCCACCGCTGCAATTCGGGCAGCTCGCTCTCCTGCAGCCGGAGCCCGCCCAGCGCGCCGGCTTCAACAATCGCGTAAAAAGCGCCGCCGAACGCAATATCCACGCTGAAATCCATACCGTTCAGGGCAACGGGAACGTCTGCCGCATAGACGAATGAAGGCACGTTATCGAAGGATACCGATGCGACTTCGCTGCCTTCGCACACCGCGTAAGCCGTTATCCGGCCAGCCGGGGTGTCGATGCGGATGCCCGTATCCACCTTATCCGCCTTATCCGCCTTATCCGCCGCCTCCGCTTCGCCCGGATGAAGCCGGCCTGTCTCCAGCAGCGCCGTGACGGCGGCGATAATGCCGTGCCCGCTCATCGCGCTGAAGCCTGCGTTATGCATGAACAGCGCGCCGAAATGGCCGTCTGCGGAAGCCGGGGGCGTAATGACGCACCCGGTCATGCCGTGGTGCCCCCGCGGCTCCGCCATTAAAAACGAACGGATCGAATCGAAATTCCGCCGGAAGCAGTCGGCCCGCTCCCATTGATTGCTCCCTTGCAGGTAAGGGATGCCCCCGGTTACGATACGCAGAGGCTCCCCGCCGGCATGCGTATCGATCGTTGTAAACAGCTTATTGAATTCCATCGTCCAGCCTCCCAAAGTCGGTTCCGGCAGTTACAGCAGGAAAAATCCGTTTTTCAGCGGGTCTTTGTCATGAAAAACAAACTGGTGCAGCCCGGTAACCCAGGCCGAACCGGAAATGTGCGGAACGATCGCCGGGAAACCGCCTACGCTCGTTTCTTGCAGGCATGTTGCGGCGAACATCGACCCAACAATGCTTTCGTGCAAGAATGTCTCGTTCAATCCGAGCTCGCCTCTGGCATATAAGACCGCCGCTTTCGCCGAAGTGCCGGTGCCGCACGGGGATCTGTCGATGCCGCCGGGCGGAATGACAACGGCATTGCGGCAGCGGGCCGATGGCGAAGCCGGGTCGCTATAGAACTCGATATGAGTCAAACCGCGTATCTCCGGTATTTCCGGGTGCACGATTTCCCGCACGGCGTTCACGGCATCCCGGATTTGAATGCCCAATCGAATAATGGCGGAAGCGTTATTCGGCTCAAGCGGCAAACCTAGCGGCCTCGCATCGACGATTCCGTAAAAATTGCCGCCATAAGCAATGTCGACGGCAATGTCGCCGAACCCCTTCACGGGAACGGGCACCTCTTTCATGTATAAAAAAGAAGGAACGTTCGTGAACGCGACCTGCTTCACTTTGCCGTTCTCGATATCCAGATCGGCCACGACGAGACCGGCCGGCGTATCGAGCCGAATCACCCGTTTATCCAGCGGGAATATGCCGCCTTCGATCAAGGCGGTGCAGACGCCGATCGTATCGTGGCCGCACATCGGCAAGTAGCCGCCGGTTTCGATGAAGACGACGCCGATATCCGCCGAAGGATCGCAGGGCTCGGTCAATATGCAGCCGGACATCACTTCATGCCCGCGGGGCTCGAACATGAGCGCGCGCCTGAAATCGTCGTGTGCCTCGGACATGTATACCATTTTGTCTTTCATCGTATTTCCGTACAGCTTGGGCCCGCCGCTCGTCACCGTCCGGGTCGGATTGCCCCCTGTATGCGTATCGATCGTCGTTACGAGTTTGGACAGCTTCATAAAATCACCTGATGTTCGCTTTTATTTTGAAAACGGCTGTAATGCAGCGGCTCGGCCGGAATGCAGGTCGGCTCTCCGCACAGCATTTCGCTGATCAGCTTGCCGGTTACGGCGGCGAGGCTGATGCCGTCGCCCTCATGCCCGGCGGCAATGTACAATCCCGGGATGTCGTCGACCCGGGATACGATCGGGAGATGATCCGGCGTCCACGGCCGCAGCCCCGCATAGGCGCGCAGCATCGGGATATCCCGGATGGCCGGAAAAAAGCGGATCGCCCGCTCGGCGATCAGCCGGATCACATACGGGTCGATGCCCGTATGCATGCCGACGAACTGGCGGCTGCTGCCGATCAGAAAATTTTGCGACGCCGTCGGCTCGAACACGAGGGCGACGCCGTATTTTTCGACGTCCGGGTCGACTTTGCGCGTTCCCCCGAACTTGCTGATCAAATAGCCGAACTCCATCACCTTGCGGCGGCCGATGCTCGGCGAGCGCATGGATACCAAAATGTGCCCTTTCCGCGGCTCGATCGGAATGTCGAGGCCGACCATGGCGCCGATCTGCTTCGCCCATATGCCGGCCGCATTGATCACCGTTGGCGCCAGAATAACGCCGTTCGCGGTTTCCACGCCGCGGACTTTGCGGCCGGCATCGAGCAGAATCGCCGTCACCGGCGTATGCGCGAGCATCCGCGCACCGAGCCGCTGCGCCGTCGTTGCGAGCGAGTAGGTCAGCAGCACGGGATTGACCGTAGAGTCGGTCGCGCACTCCAAACCGCCCGGCAAATCGTCGGCCAAATGCGGCCACTCGTCGCGCAAATCGTGCCGGTCCAGCATGCGGAACGGCAGCCCCGCAGCTTGCTGCCGGGCGACCCACCGCTCTGCGGCGGCCATCTCTTCGTCGGTTTCGCAGACGAGAATGCTGCCGGGAGCCCGGTATTCGAACTCCTCGTCCAGCTCGCGCGCCAGCCCGGCGACCAGCTCCTGGGATTTGAGCGACATCCGGCTGTCGAATCCGGGGTCTTTGTCAATCGCCAAAATGTTGCCGTCGCAGCGCGACGATGTGCCCCCGGATATTTCACCGCGCTCCACAACGATTACGTCCATGCCGCGCTGTGCCGCATAGTAGGCTATTGCCATCCCGATAATCCCGCCGCCAATGATTACAACGTCTGCCGTATGATGGTTCATCGTCTTTCCGTCACCTCTTTGCTTAGCGGCCCGCCATGCGGCGGTTACAGAACAATGAGCGCTTTGTCGGACTTCGTCAGCACTTCAATGCCCGTCTCCGTAATCAAAATGTCGTCTTCGATGCGCACCCCGCCGAAACCCGGAATATAGATGCCGGGCTCGACCGTAAGCACCATCCCCGGCTGCAAAATATCTTCGCTTGTTTGCGAAAGCCGCAGCGGCTCGTGGATTTCCAGGCCGAATCCGTGTCCGAGCCCGTGTCCGAAATGGTCCGCGTAGCCGTATTTGGCGATGACATCCCTGCCGAGCGAATCCGCTTCCTTCCCGGACATGCCCGGCTTGATCCCGGCCAGCACCGTCCTGTTCGCCTCAAGCACGATGTCATAAATGTCCATGTGCTTCTTGTCAGGCTTGCCGATGAAGACGGTTCGCGTCAAATCGGAACAATACCCGCCGTATAGCGCCCCGAAATCCATGGTGACGAATTCGCCCGTACCCAGCTTCTTGGCGCTTGCGAGGCCGTGCGGCAGGGCGGAGCGTTCGCCGGAGGCTACGATCGTGTTGTAGGCGGTGGACGGCGCGCCGCTCTTGCGGATCGAATATTCCAGCTCGGCGGAAACGTCAAGCTCGGTCATGCCGGGCTTCATAATGTTCAAAATATCCGCAAAAGCCTGGTCGGTAATGCTCACCGCCTTACGGATCGCTTCCAGTTCGCCCTCGTCTTTATAGGCGCGGATCTGTTCCACGATCTCTTTGACAGGCACCATTTCGATGTCTGCGAACTTCTCCCTGTAGGCGGTGTACGCGCCGAACGAAACGTCGTTTTGCTCGAATCCGAGTCTGCCCACTTGCTCCGACACCAGCAGTTCATGGATCGAATCGATCGCTTTCACTCCATGCTGGATCACCTCGTACAGCCCAGCCTGCTCGTTCGCTTGGCGGGTATAGCGAAAATCGGTAAACAACACCGCCCTGTCCTGCGTGATGACAACAAAACCGGCCGAACCCGTAAAACCGGTTACATATTTGCGGTTCATCGCATGCGTCACGAGAAGCGCGTCAAGGTTCTGCGCCTGCAATTGCTCCCGAACCCGCTGCAGCCTGTAGGCTTCCATCGCAATCAACTCTCTTTCCCTTGTAGTAGCAAAGCGTCTTCCGGCGGCTAGCCTTTAATTCCGGTTAACGTAATGCCTTCGATAAAATAACGCTGCGCCACGAAAAACAGCACCAGTACCGGAGCTACGATCGCTGCGGAAGCAGCCATGAGATAACCCCATTGCGCGTTATACAGCCCTTTGAACGTAGCCAGGCCGAGGGCCAGCGTAAACTTTTCATTGCCGCTCAAATAAATGATCGGCCCGAGAAAATCGTTCCAAACGTCGATGAACGTGAAGATGCCCACGACGATCATCGCCGGTTTGGCCAGCGGCACAATAATTTTGCACAGCACCGTGAACGGTTTGGCCCCGTCCATATATGCGGCTTCGTCCAGCTCTTTCGGAATGCTCATAAAAAACTGGCGCAGCAAAAATATGTTGAAGGCGCCGCCGCCGAACCAGGCCGGAACGGTTAAAGGCAGGAATGTGTTGAGCCCCCCGACGCTTTTCCACACCATGAACGTCGGAATTAATGTGACGGCATACGGCAGCATCATCGTTGACAAAAGCAGGGCGAAAATAAAATCTCTTCCCGGCCATCTCAAGCGGGCGAAGCTGTAAGCCGCCATAATGCTCGTAATCATCACGCCGGAGATCGTAAAAAGCTCGATCGTCAACGTGTTTTTCAAATATTGAAAAAAAGGGACGGCGGTCAGCGATTCCGAATAATTGCTCCATTTGAACGGATCGGGAATCCACTGCGGCGGAAAAACGAAAATTTGGCTGTTATCCATCAAGGAGCTGCGCAGCAGCCAAAAAAACGGGAACATCATGCCGGCGCTGCCGACGATCAGAATGACATAGATCCAAAGCCTGATCAGGGAAAACCGTTTCCCGTAACGGATAGCCGTTCCTGCGGCTGCACCTGCGGTCGTATGGCTCACGGTCTCCCCCCTTCCTCGTAATGAACCCATTTGTTCGAAGTTTTAAACACGATCAGCGTCAATACCATGATGATGATGAACAAAATCCACGCCAGCGCCGATGCGTAGCCGATCCGGGATTCCGTGAACGCTTTGCGGAACAAGTAGAACACGTAGAACAAAGTTGCGTTGTTCGGGCCTCCCTGCGTCATGATGTAAGCTTGGTTGAAAGCCTGGAACGTACCGATCAGCGACATGACCAGGTTGAAAAAAATCGTCGGCGTCATGCAGGGGATCGTAATGTGCCGGAATTTGTGCCATCGGCTGCCGCCATCGACCTCGACGGCCTCATACAAATGAGCGGGCACGGCCTGCAAGCCGGCCAGAAATATAAGCACCGAGTTGCCTACGCCCCACGAGCTCATCAGGATCAGCGACGGAATGGCCGTCGTTTCGCTGTAAATCCATTGCGATGTGGGCAGCCCGACTAATTTGAGCATGGCGTTCACAAGCCCGAAGTCCGGGTTGAAAATCCAGATCCAGAGCATCGTATTGGCAATGGCGGGAACGATCGTCGGCAAATAAAATATCGTGCGGAAAATCGCCAATCCCCTGACTTTCTGGTTCAATAGAAAAGCTACGGCAAAGGCGGCGAGCAGCATGACAGGCACGCTGCCCAGAGCGTAGTAGCTCGTTACGAACAAAGATTGACTGAACAGCGGATCGGCCGTAAAAATCGTCTTATAATTGTCCAGGCCGACAAAATGCCAATCGCTTCCGATGCTCCAATCCGTCAAGCTGTAAAAAAACGAAGCAGCCACAGGATACAGCGTAAAGCAGATGAGTCCCAATATCGGCGGAAGCGCAAATAATAGGCCCCAGTTTCTTTCCATTCGCGAAATGCCCGATACTTTGCCCCGCACGTTTCCACCTCCTTATGTCCCGTTATTTATCCGCATACTTCCCTTTCAGGAGCGGCTGCACGTCTTTTTCCAGCCCGTCCAGCACCTCTTTGGCCGGCTTTTTGTTCGTCCAGATCATATCGAGGGCTGGCGTAATTTTGGTGCTCATCTCCGACCAATTTTTCAAATCGGAAGTGGGCGATTTCACCGAATATTTCAAAGCGTAATCTATGGCCGCCGTTTTCCATTCGGGGGGATGAACATCGTTTTTCGTCCACAAATCAATCGCCGCCTGGTCGGTATAATATTTCGTTTCCACGGGCATCCACAAGCCGATTTTGTAGAGGTCGACCTGCTCCGGGTTGTTGTGGAATTTGTAAAACTCCATCGCTTCCTTCGGGTGCTTCGTATTCGCAAAAACGACGCTCGCGCCTGCGATGTAAGTCGTTCTGGGCTCTTTGAATTTCGGCAGCACGCCTATGCCGTAGTTGATTTTCGCTCTGGAAATATCGAGCTGGGCCCAGGTGCCGTCCAGTACCATCGCCACTTTGCGTGTCTGCAGCCGCACGTAGTTATCCGGCATATTTTGCTGCTGGACCAAATCCGGCGAGACGTGATACTTGAACAGCAAATCTTGCAGCGCCTGGAACACCTCTACGGATTCGGGACTGTTCATCGTATATTTCATGCCTGTCTGGTCCGTGATGCCCGCGCCGTTGCTCGCCATGAGCGGCCCCCAGCTCGCCCGGTCGGCGCCGAAGGAAAAGCCGTACTGCACGATATTTTTCGGATCGAAAGCGGGATCGGCCGCGGTCTTGCCGTTCTTGTCCTTCGTTAATTTTTTGGCAACCTCGACAAATTCGTTCCATGTCCACGCCTTGCCGGCTTCGGCCGGAGGCAGCTCAAGTCCCGCTTCCTTGAACAAATCCTTGTTGTAATAAAGCACCATCACCTCGGCGGCCGTCGCATTGCCTACGACCTTGCCCGGTGCGCTGTAGTAAAACGATGCCGGCAGCCGGTTTTGCAGCTCAGTCGAATCTTTTAAATACGGAGTGAAATCGAGCAGTTTGCCTTCTTCTCCCCATTTGGAAGCGAAGGAGTCCGGCAAATAGGCGATATCGGGCAGCTCGTTGGAAGCCATCAGCGTGTTGATTTTCGTGGTGTAATCGCCGGGCACGTGCTCCGCCGCCACCTGGATGTTCGGATGGCTATCATTGAACGCTTTGACCATCACTTCGACGGCTTTCTTCTCTTCGTTGCTGCCCCAGAACATAAACTTCAGCTTCACAACCTCTTTGGGGTTCACCGCAGCCGTCCCCGCAGGTCCCGAGGCGCCCTTGGAATCCGGGGCACTGGTGCACGCCGTCAGGGCAGCGGACAACGCCAGTAGCACAGCCGTGATGAACCATTTTTTACTTTTCATAAGATGGCTCCCCTCTTCATAAGACTGATTTTGGCTTACCTCTTTATTATGGGAAGGAGCGTCCGCGCGGACAATCGAATATGTCCTCATGCTCTTTGTTTTGGTAAGATGATTTCATAAAACTTCATACAAACTTTATAAAAACCGCTTCCGGTATTCCGTCGGCGTCACGCCGATATGCTTCTTGAACGCCATGCTGAAATAGTTCGTATCCGTAAAGCCTACCTGTACGGCCGTATCCAAAATTTTCAGCGAAGGGTCCATCAGCAGCTCCTTGGCTCGTTCGAACCGGATCCGCGTCGAGAATTCGCCGAATGTTTCGCCCGTCGCCTGTTTGAACCGCATGCTGAGATATTTCGGACTAATATTCAGGTGTTGGGCCAGATTGACCAAGCTGAGGTCTTCGGACAAATGGCAGCGAATCCACGCCTTCGCCTGTTCGATCATCTTGTGCGCCGGCACTTCCCGGGACTGGCGGATCATCCGGCTGACCTCGGCCATATAAGCGGTCATAAAGTCAAGCAATTCGCCGAGCGTCCGGCAGTTGTCCAAATCCATCAAAGGGCTGGCGTAAGAAACGGCCTCGCTTCGCAGCCCGGCTTCCTTGAACAGCCGCATGACGAACAAAATAAGATGCGAAGCGACCAGCTTCACCTCGCTCCAGGACATTCCCCGCAATTCCTCGGACCATTCCCGAAAAACGTTCAAAACGTTCCCATCATTGCCCGCCCGCATCTCGCTCAGCAAATACAGCTCTTTGTTGAGCAGCCGGTTAGGCGGCGACACCGTTAGGCGAATGGACGAATACGGAATCGTTTGCCCGCACCCGACGATCGCCTTGTACTCGACCGCGCGCAGCGCTTCGATATAGGCGGTATGAACTTGCCCCACCCCCTTGACCTGGCTGCTGATCCCGATGCTGACCTCCGCTTTCAAACATTCGCCGAAGACGCTGCGCAATCGTCTGGCAATTCCGCTCAAGCTGTCGCTGCCGGCTTCCGGACAAACGACCCAAACAATGACTCTGCAAGAGTTGTCATTCAAAATATGTACACGCTCAAACGACTCCAGCGCTTGCTCAACGAGCTTGCGGAACGCATACCGGCTGGGCTGGGAATCCTGGCCCTGATGACCGTCCGTTTGCGGCTGGCAATCATCCAACTCACTGCAAATTACGGCGTAACAGCTGTCATCATCGAAATGTATGCCCAAAGGAGCGAGCAAAGCCAAGCATTCGCCCAATGGGCGCCGCTGCTGCAGCAGCTCGATCATCCACTGCTCGTAGGCCGCCTTGCTGTAGGAATCGACCTGCTGCCGCAAACGGTCCAGGTTCTGATGCTGGCCCGCCCGCTTTAGCGCCCGGTGCTTCGCTTTGCGCAGCGCGTCATGCAGTTCGTCGCGGATCACCGGTTTGAGCAAATAATCGGACGCTTGCAGGGAGATCGCTTCTTTCATCAGCTCGAATTCGTCGTATCCGGTGAGAAAAATAATCGGGATGTCCTCGTTGTCTGCGCGAATGCGCTGGGCCAGCTCCATACCGTTCATTTTGGGGATGTTGATGTCCAGCAGCACAATATCCGGCTTTACGATGCGGTAGACGTCCCACGCCTGTTCGCCGTCTTCCGCTTCGCACGCGCACTCGAGCGCCAACTCGTCCCACAAATCCGCCTTTTTGAGTCCTTCGCGTATATAGAACTCATCATCCACGATCATGACCTTGATCAATTTCCATCGCCTCCAGTCACATACTTTGCTTGCTGCAAGCTATGCTGCGCAATCGCAGGCATCGTTACCGATACGGTCGTATAGGCCCCTGCCTCGCCGGAAATTTGCACCCCGAACTGCTCGCCGAAACGGAGCCGCAGCCGGTCGTGCACATTTTTCAAGCCGTAAATTTTGCCCGGTTGGGCGTCTCTCAGCGAATCCCTGATTTCCTTCAGCCTTTCCTCCGTAATCCCTTGCCCGTCGTCGGTAATATGAAATTTCAGCACGCCATCCGCCCATTCGCCGGTCAGCATAATCATGCCTATGCCCGTCTTGTCCTTCATGCCGTGATAAATCGCATTTTCCACAAGGGGCTGCAAAATCAATTTCGGCACAAAATACGCCATCATACCCTCGTCCACTTCGGAAATCCACTCGAACTTGTCTTTGAAGCGGAACTGCTGCACTTTCACGTAGGCGGAAACATGCTCAAGCTCATCGGCTGC
Source organism: Paenibacillus sp. sgz302164 (assembly GCF_056120505.1). Classification (NCBI taxonomy): domain Bacteria; kingdom Bacillati; phylum Bacillota; class Bacilli; order Caryophanales; family Paenibacillaceae; genus Paenibacillus; species Paenibacillus sp. sgz302164. The sequence continues at coordinate 117,041 of NZ_JBVYOL010000005.1, forward strand.
GGTGATCAAATCGTTCCCTTTGCTCAGCGTGATGCGAAAAAATTTGCCGAACGCCCCGATGACATCGCTCATGACCGGCTGGTTGTTGGCAACGGCAAAACCGTTGAGCGCCTCCAGCGTATTGTACAAAAAATGCGGATTGATCTGGGCTTGCAGCACCTGGATTTCCGCTTCCTTGCTCTTGAGCAGAGCGTCGTACACCTGCTGGTTCAGCCGCTGGTTTTCCTCGGTCATCCGCACGAATTTGGCGCCGATCTGGCCGACTTCATCGGCCGTATTGAACTTGTAGCTGTCAGCGGACGTCAAGTGGTTGACGGCCATCATCGAGCGCAGCCTGTGGAGCGGGCGGCTGACGGAATTGCTGAGCCGCAGCGCAATCAGCCAGCCGATCAGCAAAACAAACAAAAACGTTTTGATCGTAATCGTGCCGATTTCGTTCGCATCCTCAAACAACTTGTTGTATTCGATCATGTTAACAATTTTCCAGCCGGTTCTTTCGTTCGTCATGGCGGCGCCGATATACGTCTTCCCGTTCCAGCCCAGCTTCTGCCTCGTGACCGATTCGGTCAGATGGAACTTGCGCAGCACTTGAGCGGCCCCGCTCTCCTGCTCCCCGGCTAATTGCGGCATATGATACAGCAGCTCGCCCTGCTCGTTCAGCACGAAAATTTGCGATTTCTCCGACTGGTTTAAAAATTGCAGCCCCTGAAAAAATACCGCTTTATCGATCTCCAGCATCACGAAACCGAGATTCTCGTAATCCCCTTCCGTTTTTTTCAGCAGCTTGCCGACGATCATCCGGTTCGAATTCGCGCTCGCATTATTGCCGGCAAAAGGGTCCTCATTGATCCAGAGCAGCGAATTGCGCTCCAGCAGCTGCTTGTAATAGCGGTTCGCCATGTCCGGGTCCAGCAGGTGCCGCGAGCCGAAAAAGACGGAATCGGCGATGCTCCCCCGGTAAAACTGCTTTTTTTCGCTGCCATGTTTGGCATAAATCAAATAAGACGTAATGAACGGCTTCGTTTGCGTGTAAACGTTCATCAGCTTCGTCACTTTGTCGACATTGAGAATGTACTCAAAATCGTCCACGGACTTGTTGGACAAAATCCGCTGTATTTCCGCGTCGCCCAGTATAACGTTGGTCAGGTCGCTCAATTCCTTGATGACCCGGTCCATATAAAGCTCCTCCATCCGCAGCGAAGCGGTCGCGTGGTCCATCGCATTGGAGCCGAGTTTTTTGGCGGCGATCTGGTAAAACGTAATGCTGAGCAGAACCATCGGAATCAGGATCAAATACGTCGCAAATAAAAAAAACTTGCCGCGGATCGTGCGCACACTGAGCGATTCTTTCAAATTGCGGAACAAACCAAGCACCTCCCGATCTGTCAATCATCGCTGCCTAACGATACAAAAATTCCCCGGCTTCATGAACCCGCCAGGGAAAAATCGTCTATTCGCTTATTTGCGGTACTCATGGAGCCACACGGCGAGCTCGCCCGGTTCCCGGTTCGCCCATGCGTAATAAGGGATCGCGCGGATCGGAACCGGCGTTCTTTCGTATTCGGCGGTCGCATATAAGCTGTCCGAATCGGAGCCGCCGGCCGACCGCCACGCTTCGCCGTCGAGAACGGTCACCCCATCCAGCAAGTCCGGCTGGAATGCAGCCGAGAAACGCGAGCCCGCCGTTACCCAGAGGTCCCGCAAGTTGCCGCCGTTGTCCGCCTCCTCCAGGCAAAATACGATCGGACCGCGCTGCAAAGCAAGCTTCCCGGCATTTTCCCGCACTTTCGGATGAGCGCGCACTTTTTCAACCGGCATCGGAAGCGTCATTTCGATGCTGTCGCCGCTCCGCCATTCCCGCTTTATTTTCGCATAGCCTTTGTGCGTGCAATCGGCAAGATCGAGCGGGGCTCCGTTGACGGCAATGCGAACATCTTTGCACCAAGCGGGCAAACGGAGCGCTATTGTGAACTCGCCCATCTGCTCCGCCTCCCCCGCAACGGTCAGCGTTACGCGCTCATCCCACGGATAATTCGTTTGCTGGCGAATTTCCACGCCGTTTCCGTGAATCGTTTGCCGCACGCTGCCGCCTATGTACAAATGCACGAACAATTCCTGCTGCCCTTCATCGTAGGAGTAGATGTACTGCCCGAGCGAAGCGATCAGCCTGGCGATGTTCGGCGGACAGCAAGCACAGCCGAACCACGGCATCCGCTCCCGCTGCACCGAACGCAAATCTTCGCGCAGGTCGCAGGCGGCCGGCCAAACTTCAAGCGGGTTGACGTAAAAATACCGTTTGCCGTCGAGCGAGATGCCGCTGAGAATGCCATTGTACAGCACGCGCTCCATGACATCGGCGTATTCCCGGTCCCTTTCGTTTTGCAGCAGGCGGCTCGCCCAGAACATCAGGCTGATCGCTGCGCAAGTTTCCGTGTAAGCCCGGTCGTTGGGCAGATCGTAATCCACGGTGAACGATTCCCAATATTCATTGGAACCGATGCCCCCCGTAATGTACATCCGCTTCTGCGTCACGTTGCGCCACAATGTTTTGCACGCTTCAAGCAAGCCGCTATCGTTATATTCGGCCGCAATATCGGCTGCACCGCTGAACAAATACAGCGCCCGGACCGCATGGCCTTCGGCGGTTGTCTGCTCGCGCACAGGCAGATGCGCCTGAAAATAGTCCGCCCTGCGCTTCGCCACCCGGTGCTCGGTACGCTTCTTCTCCTCATCGTCAAAAAAATAGGGCTCCCGGCCGCGTTCCTCGACGAAATATTTGCTTAACTCCAAATATTTGCCGTTGCCGGTCGCATGATACAGCCTCACCAGCGCGAGCTCGATTTCCGGGTGTCCGTCATATCCGCGAATTTGCCCGGGTTCCGGGCCGAAGACGGCGGCGATATGGTCGGCATAGCGGGTCATGACGTCAAGCGCTTTCTTTTTCCCCGTTGCCTCGTAGTAAGCGACTGCGGCCTCGATCAGATGGCCCGCGCAATACAGCTCGTGATCGTCGCGCAAATTGGTCCATTTCCGCCCGGGCTTTGCCACCGTGAAGTAGGTGTTTAAATAACCGTCCTCCTGTTGAGCCCGTTCCAGCAGCTCGATCACTTCGTCGGCTATGCGCTCCAGCTTGTCATCCCGCTTCAGGGAGACGGCGTAGGCGGCGGCCTCCAGCCATTTGGCCAGGTCGCTGTCCTGGAACACCTGCCCGTAAAAATCCGCCTTCAACTCTCCGGCGGCAATCCGGAAATTGTCCACCGTATGGCTCGGTTCGGTGTCCGGAATCGTATCGTTCAACGCATCCCACTGGTAAGGAATGGCGGTCTCCCGAATCAATTGCTGACGCTTCGACCAGAAAAAATCGTCAATCTTGACCTGCTTCAAAGGAATGGCGCGCATTGGCTTCATAGGTTTCCTCCCTTAGCCGTCCGGCTACATTTTGTACCAATGGCTTAATGATAGCACCGCGGCCCTCATTCTGTCGGCAGTCTCAAACCAACAATAGGTGTACAAAACTTACCTTTTTGGATAACATAGGGAGGTAATCAGCCGGAAAGGATGTGGCCGCTCCAATGAAGCTTCTGAAAGCGAACATAACCGCCCCAATTGAATTCATATCTGGAGGACAATTCGAATCCGGCGCGCCCTGGATACATTCGCGGCGAACGATCGACAGCTTCGAGATGATTATCGGCGTCAAAGAAACGCTTTATATCGAGCAGGAAAATGTTCAATACGCGGTAAAACCCGGGGACATGCTGCTGCTGCTGCCGAACCGCATCCATCAGGGCTGCGCGCCCAGCCGCAAAGGGCTTTCCTTCTACTGGTTCCACTTTATATGCCCCGGCGAGCACCATATCGCCGACGTTCAAACCGTCGCCGATGAAATCCGTCTGCTGCAAACAGACCCGGAAGCGCACCGCTTCAACACGTCCGTGTACATCCCGCTATATTTCAAGTCCCCGACCATCGAGCGCATCAACATCATCTTTCAGCAATTGCAGCATCTCAATAACTCGAATTATTCCACCCGATTCGGCGTCCATTACTTCCTGACCTCGCTCCTGATCGAATTGTCGGAACAGGCGATTGCCGGCTTTCATCCTGCGAACGCCCGCCCCCGCCGCGATGAGGACAATACGATGGCACGGATCGCCGAATGGGTCCGCATTCATGCCTCGGAACCGATTTCCGTCGCTGAAATTGCCGATAAATTCAGCTACAACAAGGACTATTTGTCCCGCTGCTTTAAAAGAAAGACAGGCATGAATTTGCTGGAATACATCCATGTTCTGCGCATTTCGAAGGCCAAGGATTTGCTTTTTCGGACAACGCAAAGCATCAAGGAAATTTCTTATTCGGTAGGCATCCGCGATGAAAAATATTTCATGAAACTGTTCAAAAAATACGAAAAAATAACGCCCACGGATTTCCGCAAGGCGTACTATATGACGCATATGAATAAGGAGTAGGCAAGGCCATGTCATCGTGTTCCCGATGCACCGGGGAGGAAGAAGCGGCCTGATCGGATCGGGATCAAGCCCCCTCATTCTCCCCCGGGGCCGCCGAAATTGGCGCAGTCAATAGCAAACCGCCTGTAAAGGTATCGCCTAGTCCTACCGTGCATACCGCCCGGGCTTTCAATGCGGGAACGATAATCACGCTGTCTGTTTTTTCCGCCGCTTGCGCCAGTCTTGCTCCCCGCGGATGCGGCTGCAGCGCCGATTCCCACGTTTCGATTTCGGAAAGCGTGCAAAAACGCCCTTCGGCAGCTTTGGATGCCGCAAATCGAACGCCGTTGCTCAGCGCCTCTTTCCACCCGGAACGGCTCCCGCTCGTTACGCACGCAGCGAACTGATGCGTATGGACAATTAAGTTCGGCGCTTTAAACAGGTTGTGCGCTTCCAGCAACATGCCGATCAGCCGGTCATCGTTCAGCTCCAGCAGCGGCCGCTCCGTTGGAAACAGCTCGCCCAGTTCATCTTCGTTTAATCCGATGCTTTGCACCAGCGGCCCAAGCTCATGAATGATGCGATACTGATCGTCCCTCGAAAATATCGCCGCCAATTCCAGATGAACAGGCAGGCGGCATTCGCCCAGCGTCTGCAAAAATTGTTTGGTTTCCGCCAACAATTCAACCATATCCTCAGCGGCATCGGCAGCGTTGTACCCCGATATAAGCAGCCAACGGCATTTGTCCGGCTTATTTCGCAAACGCTCCGCAAAACCGGGGGCAATCAAACGTTTGCCAAACTCTTTCAAGCCCCGCAGAATGATCCGGTTGGAGACGTCCTCCCGATTGTACTCCAAAATATAATGAACAGCAGGGCGTCCGTGTTCCTTCAATTCCATTTCAAGACCGCTTTGGGAAACGAGAAAATCGAAATCTTTCGACCAAACGGGAAAATTAACGACGGCGCCATACCCCGCTGCGCAAACAGCGCTTGCCGCCTGCAGGCCTGTTCCGCCTACGGCCCAACTCCAATCCGTCAGGCTGTCCATCTCCGCTAAAACGCTTTCATTTGTAATGATATATTCCGCGCCGCTTCCCCTTTGAACGTTCCAAACAATCGCTTTGTACAACTCATCCCAAGAGGAAATATAAGATACCGGAGGGGCGGCAGACATATTTGGTAATGTACATCGTTGTTGAATCCGGTCTAGCAGGGCTTCATTTAATGTTCCCGTCGCATCGGCGTTGGCCGTAAAACCGCAGGCGATTCGTATCATCCTTTTACCGCACCACCTATCAAACCTTTAGTTAATTTATTTTCAAAAAGTATAACGATGAGAATTAGCGGCAAAGTAACGACGATGGAAGCGACGGACATATCGCCCCACGGGACATAAAACATTTGGGGAAATAAAGCGATGCCTACCGGAATTGTCTGCGATTGAATGTTATTCGTCAGCGTAAGCGCCAACAAAAATTCGTTCCATGAGGCGATGAAAACGAGCAGTCCCGCAGAAACAATACCCGGCATGATTAAAGGCAGCGCAATTTGCCAGTACGTTCGGACAATCCCGCAGCCGTCCACCGCCGCAGCTTCCTCAAGATCGCGAGGCAAATCCCGAAAAAATCCGTACAAAAGCCAAACGGATAAAGGCAGGCAAAACAGCATGTAAGAAATAATGAGTCCGGTATAGCTGTTGTAAAAACCGATTTGTTTCACAAACGAGTACAGCGGAATGACCACGGCAATTTGCGGAAACATCGAGGTTGCCAAAAATAATCCGAGGGCAAGCCCTTTGCCCTTAATCGGCAATCTTGCGATCGAATAGGAAGCCAAGCTTCCTAAAAGAAGACAGATGAAAGTAACGCTGACCGCTACGATAGAGCTGTTGGCAATGAATCGGATAAAATTCGATTCCAGCACATTTTTATAATGGGATAGCGTAAATTTGGGCGGTAAAATAGGAGGCAAAGAATTTAAATCGCGATCAAGCTTAAATGACGTAATGATTTGCCACAGAAACGGTCCGACATTAAAAATTATAACTGCGGCGTACAGCAGCAAAAGAAACGCTTTAACTATTTGTTTGCGCTGCATATCAGTTTTCACCTTCTATCCAAACATAGGTGCGGCGCAGCAAATATTGGATGATCACAGCAAAGATAAGCACGGATACGGCCATCACCGCCGCCATGGAAGCGCCATACCCGACCTGTGTCGCGGAAAACGTCGTTTTATACGCGTAGCTCGACAACACTTCCGTCGAGTTGGCCGGTCCCCCGCCAGTCAAGACGTAGATCAAATCAAACACCCGATAAGCGTCCAATGCCCGCAATAAAAAAGCAGTCAATAAGGTTGGCAAGAGCAGCGGGAATGTAATGAGCCGGAACCGCTGCCAGCGGCGCACGCCGTCAATATCCGCAGCTTCGTATATTTCTTCCGAAATCGTTTGCAGGCCTGCAAGCAGGATGAGGGCCATGAAAGGCGTCGTTTTCCACACATCCGCAATGATGACCGCCCACAAAGCGGACGAACTGTCGCCCAGCCAATTTTGGTAAGACCCGATGATTCCCGCTTTGGCAAGCAGATAGTTGATCAAGCCAAAATCGCCGTTGTACAGCCACTGCCACATCCTGGCGGAAATGACCGTTGGAATCGCCCATGGAATAAGGACGCTCACTCTGACCCATTTTCGGCCTGGCAGCTTTTTGTCGAGCAGCAGAGCGATGCCGAGTCCCAATACGGCTTCCAAAATAACTGAAATCATCGTAAACAGCCACGTATTCTTATATGCAACCTTAAACCATACATCGCCCGCTAAGTCGACATAATTCCTTATTCCGACGAACGCGGATACCGGATTAATAAATGTCGTGTCGTAAAAGCTCAAGATGAACGTCCGCATCAAAGGATAAAATCCGATCACCATTAGAATCAGCAGTGCGGGAGCTATGAACAAATATCCGGCCAGCATCGATTTATGCTGTCTTTTCATTCTTGGCATCATCTATGACCACCTTTTGAGCTGCGCGGACAACGCAGCTCATGGACTTGGGCGCAGTTATTTCAACAGGTCGTTCATTTGCTTGTCTAGGTCGGCCAGCGCTTTATCGATCGGCATTTTATCTGCCAGCACCGCGGAAATGCCGGCCTGCAGCTTCAGCGAGATTTGCGGATATTTAGGGCTAACCGGGCGGGCGATAGTGCCCCTGAACACATTGTCGAGATTGGAAAGAAGCGGCACGCTTTTCTTGAGCTCTTCATCGGCCAAAACCGCCGGACGCGTCGGACTGAACGCCATTTTTTTGGCAAAGTACAGCTGCGATTTTTCGCTGGACAAAAATTTAGCGAATTTAACGGCCGCTTCTTTATTTTTGGAATTTTTCGCAACCATAAATTGATATCCGCCCATGGCGGAAGCGCTTTTGCCTCCGTCAAAAGACGGCAGCGGAGCGACGCCGACCTTTCCCGCTACCTTCGAGCTTTTCTCGTCTTGCGATACGTTCCAGGTATACGACCAATTGCGCAGGAAAATCGCATTTCCGTCCGTGAATACGGTTCTGCTCGGCTCTTCGTCGGACGACAGCACAGAGTTCGGACTTAAGCCGCTCGCGATCGAGTCTTTCATAAATTGCAGCGCCTTGGCGGCTTCCGGGCTGTGGATGACCGGTTTTTCGCTCTCATCCAAAACCGCTCCATTGGCGCTTGTCAAAAATTCCACAAAATCGCAAACGAGAACCTCAGCCTGCTTCGCTTGCCACATGAAGCCTTGCAATTTGGAGTTGTTCTCTTTTTCCTGTATAAGCTTGGCGGTTTTCGCCAATTCGTCCCACGTTTTGGGCACGGGCTGATTGTATTTGTCCAGCAAATCTTTGCGGTAAAACAGCATACCTCCGTCGACATACCAGGGCACGGCCATCAATTGCTTCTTATAGGTTAGCGCGCCGATGACTCCGGGATAATATTTATCTTTATCCGTAATGTACGCATCCATCGGTTCCGTCCATCCGGCGGCGGCAAATTCGGGCACCCAAATGACATCGCCGGTAAATACGTCAACATCGTTTTGTCCGGAGGATAAGGCGGTGACCAAATATTGATGTATAGCCGTGCTTTCCGAAGGAGCGGGGAGTTGATTCACTTTGACGGCAATATCGGGATTTTCCTTTTCGAATTGTTTGACCAATTCCGTCCAGGAATCTTCGCCAAAAGTTTTCATCCCGGCAAAATTGATGGTTACTTTCGGAGCCGGCTTTGCATCTGAACTTTGAGCGGATGCCGATGCCGATGCTGCCGCACTTGGCGACTGGGCTGCACGATCCCCGCCGGTTACTTGCGCTTGCCCTCCGCATCCACTGATTGCGGCCACAACCATACATGCGGGAACGGTTAAAGCAAACCAACGTTTTTTTTGCAAAATCAACGCCTCCCCATTCATTTTTGAAAGTCGATCCACATCGCCGCACGATATGTAAGCGTGTTCAAATCGGCGTAAACATACGGCTGTATGTTTAAACCGTTCTTACGACCCGCGGATCGGTAAACACGTCATACTCATCCAAGCTTATGGAGGAAAACTCGCTTATAATGGCTCCGTCGGCTCCGGCTTGAAACCAATGCTTGACATTAGGCCGAATCGTATACTGCTCCCCCGGGCGCAACATAATTTCGTGCATAGCCGTATAAAACGCTTCATCGCCACGTGGCACGCAGCTCTTGATATGAGGCGCCGCCTCCCCTTCCACATAAAGATACACAAGACCTGAACGGCAGCGAAAAGTTTCCTGTTTGCCCGGATTCCCGGCATCGATCGGAGGATGGGCATGTTCCGCACAAGTTTGCCCCGGGAACAGTACAAGCTCTTTTGCACAATAACGAGGCATGTTGACATAAGTAAATAATTGCAATCCGGTTCGCTGCAAATTTCCCAGACCAAAATCCGTAATCTCAATTTGCGATTGTTCGCCGGGAGTAAGGACAATTCCCGCGCTTTTGAAATAGTCCATCGTTTTTTTCCTGGCTTCTTCCCTTTCCAAATGAGTCAGCATATACCCAACTCCCCGAAATTAGTATAGGGCGCTTTTCCCGGTTGAACCGAATAGCTCCATTTTTTTCAATATCAAAGCTTTGGCGGCTTCGATAGGGGCCGGAAATAAAACCGTCGGCTCGCATTCTTTTTCGCGGGCTGCGAATTCCGCGCGCATTTGCGTGAAAAATGCTTTTTTCATTTCCGTCGAAATGTTCACTTTGCTAATACCGAGCCGGATCGATTCGGCTACTTCTTCGGGAGCGTTATCGGAACCGCCGTGCAGCACTAAAGGAATGGGCACTACAGATGCAATTTGCTTTAAACGTTCCAGCTGCAGCTTTGGCTTTCTGGATTTCGGATACATGCCGTGAGCGGTGCCGATAGCTACAGCCAGCGTATCGATTCCGGTCAGAGATACGAATTCCGCCGCTTCTTGAGGGTCTGTATACATGATCTCCTCCTCTCCCCCTTCCATGCTTCCTTCCGCTTGGCCTACCGTACCGAGCTCGGCTTCGACGGAAACCCCCACCGACTTGGCGATGGCCACAGCCTCGCGGGTTCTTCTTACATTTTCTTCAAAGCTGTATGTAGACGCATCTATCATGACTGACGTAAAGCCGCAGCGAATCGCCCGGATGATCTGCCCGTTCGCGGCGCCGTGGTCCAGATGCATAACGACCGGCACTTTAACCTTGTTCGCCGCTTCCCGGCAAAACGCCACAAAGCTGTCCGTCAAAAATTCAAGCTCGGAAGGATGGATTGCCAAAATAACCGGAGATTCGTGCGCTTCCGCCGTTTCCAGAATTGCCCGTAAAAATTCCCCGTTGCCGACGTTAAAAGCACCCACAGCAAATTTATTTTTGTAGGCAACCGACAACAACTCGCTCATCGTCATTAACATAGATCATCCGTCTCCTTTAATTGGGTTGTATTTCCATGATCATATTAACAACATTTTGTTTGATAGTCAACATAAAACAAACAATTAAAACTTTTCTATGCGCTTACAGCAAGTTTCATTGCTATAATTCCAACATTTTTACTTAAAAATAGATCAAAATCACCCAAATTGTTTATATTCACGTTGGAAAAATCTAACCAAATACGCGTTTTTGTGCCCTGATTTACTGCAATGATTTATTTCTCATCCATATTGTTTTGATTTTGTTTATATACCCAGCGAATTATTTGACAAAAAGAGGCTTTTTAACTTAGTATGTTTATATAAACATTTTGCAAACTGGAGGAACTCCAATGTCAGAAAGACGATTAAAACAAGCCTCCGAGTTGATTAAGTTAAAGAAGAGCGTCTCCGTGCAGGATCTCATGGAACATTTCGATGTTTCCGATATGACCGTTCGCAGAGATCTGTTGAAGCTTGAGAAAACCGGAGAATTTCGCAGATTTCACGGAGGCGTGCGCTATATCGACGAAGCGCCCCTGGACTTGAGAGAAAGTCAGCATGAATCGGAGAAACGGCGAATTGCCGACTATTGTTTGACATTAATTCAACCCTATGACACGATCATTTTGGATTCGAGTACGACAACGTATCAAATTGCCGTTGCTATGGCTGAATCCCAGCTTCGGGACATTACGGTAGTCACGAACTCCCTGAATGCCGCGTATCAACTGAGAAATATGGAACATATTACATTGATGATGTGCGGCGGCGAGATGAGGAAACCTTCCAAATCGTTCATCGGCAGCACCTCCAGAGAGTTTTTTACAAACATTAACGTCAACAAAGCTTTTATATCGACCGGCGGCATTACCATTAAGGGGTTCACGACCCATGACTACGCGGAGGCGGAAATCAAACATTGCATGACGCAGGCAAGTGAAATGACTTACATCCTCGCCGATTCCTCCAAATTCAATCAACGCTCCTTGCATTTGTTCGCCCCGCTGGAAAGCGCGAATATGATTGTTACGGATAACAACGTAACGGACGAATGGGTGCAAACGATTGAGAAATGCGGGATTGAATTGGTCAAAGTTTAAAAAACAAAGGGCTGTCCCTTCGTCGTTTTGATGACTTATGGGACAACCCTTTATTGACGTTTGGGCGAAAGGCAGGGTGCGGATTTCCATCTTGATCGCTTTCACGTATACTGGTAATAAAAAATGTAAGCAAGGTGTGAAGACATGTCTCCCCGTACAAAGGAACAGAACGAGTCTATTCGAGCGCAGCGTAAGCAAGAGATTTTGCAGGCAGCCGTTCACGTCTATGTGTCAAAGGGCTTTTCGGCCGCGACATTGAGTGACATTGCAAATCAGGCGGGCCTTGCACATGGACTGGTGTATTACTACTTCAAAAATAAAAAAAGCCTGTTTCGGGAACTTTACGAAAGCCTGATGGACCGCTCCCTTAACTACACAACTGAGCATTTTGAACAGGATACGCCAGTGCTCGAGCAATTCAAAAGCTATGCCCTGCTCGTCTGCGAACGTATCATCAAAGATCCCGTGACCCAACGTTTTTATATGCGAATCAGTCTGGATCTGCATCATCTGTATCAGCCCGGGGAATTGTCGCCCTTTGAATGGATGAAGAGCTTTATCAAGCCGATGGCGCAAGCGATTGACAAAGGAATTCATCAAGGAGTCATCCGTCAGGGAGACGCAAACCTTATGGCCATGCAATTTTGGGGAGCGGTCTCTCAGGGAATGAGTTACATGGATCAGTTTCTTCAAGATCTGGCCGCCCAAAATTTGACGGAAACGGAAATAAACAACGAAATGAGCGAAAAAGTCCAACAAATAGCCGCATCGGCAGTTTCGTTTTTCAAGCCGGATTAATTTTTTTCGGTTTATGGTTGACTGAGTTCTCAACCAAAAATATAATGAACTCAAGGAGCGTGATCATTTGCCAACGATTTACAAAGAGATTTTGATTGATGCCTCGCCTGAGCAAGTATGGGATGCGGTCAGCGACGTAGGTGCTGTCCATCATCGTCTGGTCCCCGGCTATACCGAGAACACCCTTATGAACGGTAACGAAAGAACGCTCTTTCTGCCAAAAGGCGGCATGGTTCGCGAGCTCATCGTTTCCGTTGATGAAAAGGAACGGAGAATGGCGTACGCGGTAAAAGAAGGACGTATGCCGCTATTGCATCATCATGCATCCTTCCAAGTCTTCCCACATGGCGACAACGGCACCAAGCTCGTATGGATAACCGATTTCCTCCCGGAACATCTTGCTGCCGAAATTCAAGCACGTGTAAATCGCGGAGCAGAGGTTATGAAAGAAACCATCGAGGCCGAAACGAAGGGAGGCTATCGATGAAAATTCTAGTCATTGCAGCTCATCCGAGGATCGAACAGTCTCGCGTAAATAAACGCTGGTTGGCGGAATTGCGTGGATACCCCGATCAAATAACGGTTCATGAACTATATCAGGCATACTCCGATTTTGTAATCAACGCGGAACATGAACAAGACCTCGTTGCACAGCATGACCGCATCGTGCTGCAATTTCCAATCCAGTGGTATAGCACACCGGCTTTGCTCAAGCAATGGCTCGATGACGTGTTTACGACATCCTGGCTGTTCGGAGCTGGCGGCAAAACCGTTGCGGGGAAAGAACTCGTCCTGGCCATGTCGATCGGAGGCGATGAATCCTCCTATCAGTCGGGCGGCTTAATCGGCTATACAATCAGCGAACTGATCCGCCCCATTCAAGCGTTTGCCAATCAAATCGGCATGACTTTCCTGCCGCATTACAAATTTTATGGCGCGGTCAAAGCGGCAGATGACCAAATCGAAAATAGTGCCTCAGACTACGCGAAGTACATCTTATCTCCCGATCTCAATCCCCTCATCGTTCGCAAACGTATGCTCGCTGAAATGAGCAAGGTCAACTCAACGCAAGTATAAGGAAAAATGTAAAAAGACCTACTAAATTGTCTTGGTCCCGGAACAGCTCAGTCGGGGGGATTCGTAATACACCTGATTGGTTTTACCGTTATCGTAGAGCATGAGGCCGAGGCTAAGGCCAAACTTGCTCGCAAACTACCCGTTTCACCGTTTTTAACGTCATATGCGCGGCACTTCGCCGCCAAAGAAACCGGCAAATCCGCCGGCCAGTCGTCGCGCGTGGTAGAAAGCCTGCAAAAGTGCAGGCTTTTTCCATAAAAATGGTTCATTTCCGAGAAAAGCCTGCGATTGTGCAGGAATTTTCGATGAAAATGAACCTGAGCCCATGTTCGCGGCGAAAAGCCTGCACAATTGCAGGAATTGTTCGCGGCGAGCGATTAAGGACGCAAATTCATGTATTTTTGCAGGTTTTCTTCGTGCAGCCAGGCAAATTGAGGCTATCTCCTCTAACGCGGGGGTTTCTGGGCAGCCTAAGATTTGCAAAATAGTTCGCAGCCCCAGCGCATCGAGAACGTCAGAGCTGCGAGTCGGTTCGAGGCAATCTTCATTGCCTTGACCGTCCCCGACCGTGCCCCCTACGACTGCCGCAGACAAGAAAAAAGAGGTGCACCCGGCACCCCTTTTATTAGGCTTCTTTCAATAATCGCTCCAAGTTGCGATAGCTGATCGCAATGCCTTCCAGCTCGTCTCTGGCAGTCACGTCCTGCTCGACGAACATATATTTGGCGGCCCCGATGCTGCGCGCGGCTCGGATAAATGAGCGGATGTCCAGAACGCCTTCGCCCACTTCCGAAAAATGACCGGGATCCTGCGTCTTATACAGCTCATCGATCGTAATAGGACTGTCCGCTCCGAAGACGTCGAACCAATTCACAGGCTTGGCCACAGCCGGCAGATCTTTTTGATGCAGCATTTCGCAGCGGTCCCCCAGCTTGTTCAGCCAGTGAACCGGGTCTGCGCCGCCTCTGGCCGCCCAATACGTATCGAACTCGAATTTGACCAAATCTTTCTCCATATGCTCCAGCATGATGTCCATGACCGTCTGTCCATCAAACACCTGAAACTCATGAAAATGATTGTGATAGTACAAGTCCAGGCCGTTCTTTTTGCACAATTCCCCGTACCGGTTAAACGATTCGCTGAATCTCAGCACGTCGTCCCGGTTGGAAAAAAACGCGATCGAGCACCCGATCGCCTTGCTGCCGATGATGTGGTTGGCCTCGATAATGCCTTCCCACTCGGTCTCCTCATTCACCCGGGTATGGCAGCCGACGGCTTGCATGCCGAGGCGGTCAAGATGTTCCCTTACCTGAGCGGGTGTAACGTCGCCTCCCAAGCTTAATCCCTCATCCGTCTTGCGAATGACCATCTCCAAATTTTTGTAACCGATTGCCGCGACCTTTTCCAAAGTGCCGACAAAGTCTTGTTTTAGCGCATTTTTTACTGAAAACAGCTGCAAACCCATCGATAAACTCATGTCAACTACCTCCGCTACCCTATAATCATTTCGTTGCTAGCGTACAATTACAATTGTAGAACAAGCCGTTCGTTCCCCTCTACCCGAAAACCGACTTCAATTAACGTTATAACGACTTTTTTCCGGCCGGCATGGCTATAACAAAGAAAAACCCGGTACAATCCATACCGGGAACCGCGCATACGGCAAACCTATAGTGAGTATTTTCCTACCACACAAAGCGGATATCGTGCAATCTCTCGCTCAGTTCCTGCATCAACGCGTCTTCAGCCTGCTCATCCTCGGCCTCGAACGTAACGGAAAACCGCACATGGGCTCCCGCGTCGTCCCAAGGTACTGTCGAGATGAGCTTTTCCATGATCAAGTATTCGGAAAACTCCTCCGCCGAGGCGAACTGCCTTCCGTTCTCGATCCCCCGCGGAATCGGCACGTACAGGAAGAAGGAGGCTTTCGGCTTTTGCACGTCAAAACCTGCCGACCGCAGCACTTCAACGAGCTTGTCGTGCCTGCGGGAATACTTTTCAACGGTGAGAGCCGTAATTTCAGGGTGGTTCAAACAGTAAACGGCCGCCTTCTGGATAGCCAAAAATTGACCCGAGTCATGGTTTTCCTTGACATGGGCAAAAGCTTTTACAATCAGCTCGCTGCCCGCAACGAAGCCGATCCGCCAGCCCGTCATATTGTACGCCTTGGACAAAGAATGCACAGCAACGCCGATTTCCTTCGCACCCGGAACATTCAAAAAGGACAGCGGCGGATTGCCGTCAAATGTTAGAGCGGCGTAAGCTTCGTCGGAAATGACGATAATTTCGTGCTTGCGGCAAAACGCCACCACTTCTTCGTAATACGCTCTCGTTGCCGTCGCGCCGGTCGGATTGTTCGGGTAATTCAAATACAGCAGCTTCGCCCGGCGGACCGTTTCTTCGGGAAGCGCGTTCAAATCCGGGAAATACCCGCGTTCCTTGACCAGAGGGAGCTTGACCGTCTCGCCGCCGAACCAATTCGTATGCGTACCGATGATCGGATATCCCGGTGCCGTCATCAGCGTAACATCGCCGGGGTTGATAAAAGCGGCTGGCAGTTGCGCCAGGGCGCTCTTCGATCCGATGCAGTGATTGATCTCGGTCTGCGGGTTCAACCCCGTTATCCCGTAAATGCGCTCCATATATCGGGCCGCCGCCTCTTTCAACTCCTCTGAACCGTTGTCCGAGTAAAAGCGGTTTTCTTTCTTCGCAGCTTCGGCCGCAAGTACCGCCACAACCTGCTCATCGGCCATCCAGTCCGGTTCGCCGAGCCCCATATCGATAATCGCGATGCCCGGCTTTTCTTCCCGGGCACGCGCGCGGGCCCTTTTGATTTTCTCGAATTTGTAAACGGTGGTGTCTTTGCCAAACCGCTCTCCGCCGATTCGTTCGGCGAACATGTTTTGAATGTAGCTTTCGACAGTCAGCATGCAATCATCCCTCCATGATAATGACATTTTCGAATGACGGTTCGGAATGCGCCTCGTTAAAACGTTTCCGGGTCGGCGAACAGCCGCGTGCACCGGTTGCACATCATCAAATTGTCGGTTTTCAAATAATTGCGGAACGTGCCCGCCCTCTCGCCCTCCCATATATGCTGGAACGAATGCTCATAAATATTGCCGAATTTATAGTCGGGAAGATCGACGCAAGGATAGACGTCGCCCGTTCTGCGGATGATCAGCTCATGCCAGGGAGCTACGCACTTGGACCGGCCGAAGACGTTGTCGATATCCGTGTAATAATCGTGAATATCGACGTAGTCCGAATAGTCGACGCCTTCGGCGCGCCATATTTCTTGAAGATCGCTTTTCAAATATTCGGTATCGATATCGATCGACTCATCGACGAATCCTTGCCAGGCAGGGGACACGTCGCAGTCCAGATGCTCTTTCATTTGAGCGGCATATGCCTGTCCCCGTTCATGCGTCGTGTAGAGCAGGGGGGCGAAGTTGACCGAGATGTCCCGGCTTTTGGACCACGGGCTTTTGGTGTCGTGCAGAATGATCGCAGCGTCCTTGAACCGTTCCCGGAGGGAAGGTATAAAATGTTTGGCGCTTTTGTAATTGGACGGGGACAGCACCATGTTAATGCTGATGAACGGAAACATTTTTCTCCTGCGTTTCTTTTCCAGCAGCAGCGCCTCGATATTGTCGCAAATCGTTTGAAAGCTGTTTTTGCCCCGGATAGCGTCGTGATACGGCTCAGGGCCGTCGATCGAAATATTGACGACGACGACGTTCTCGATCAGGAAGGGAATGCTTTTCTTGATCAGGGAACCGTTGGTGTTCACGTACACGTTCATCTTTTTGCTGCGCAGATGGCGCACCAGCTCTTCGAAATGCTTGTAAAGCATAATTTCGCCGCCCGTCAAAATGACGCCGATTTTGCTGTTCACGGCCGCCGTTTCATCGATAAACCGTTTGAGCACATCGATATCGAGCTGTTCTTTGATGATTCTTTGCGGTTCTTTGAGCGCCCACCCGGTCTCTCCCCATATATGGCAAAAGGAACACCGGTAATTGCATATTTCCGAAGGAAAAATAGTCAATTGCTTCAAATGAGGAACCAAGTTTTCCACATGCTTGACGAGCTTGTCACCGCTCAAAGCCCCGGCATTCGTCCACATCAAATGTCCCTTCTTTCTATCGATTAGTAAACATCCGGCTGAGATCGGTTCGGTCAGGCGCTGGAAGGCATAGAGCTCGATACGTACTTGATTATATTGTTCACGGTCAAAAAGTTTTGGAACTGCAAATCATCATCGTCCCACGAAACCCCGAACTCCATCTCCAGCGCCAACACGAGCCGGATGAAGGTCATCGAATTGACGCCGAATTCGGACAAATCGTCCTCTGGCCCCATTTGTTCCAACCGGCCTTCGCTATCCTCCAAAATATCTTTCAGCATGAGCATGACTCTATCTTTGATATCGTCTTCCACCTTAATTCCTCCTTTAGTTAGGTGATGAACTTTTCTCCAGGCAAGCTTCCAATTGCGACGAAAGAAGGGCGTTGAATTTGTTTTCGGCTGCGGCGAGCAGAACCAGCTTTTCATTGCCCGCTGCAAAAACCTGCGGATTGAAATCCGGCTGATACATGAATCTGGCCATTCCTTTTCTGACGTATTCCCATTTGCCGATCACGTCGTCCAGCGCTTCGAGCAGCACTTCTTCTTGTCCGAAAAGCTGGGTCAACCGGTACTTTTCCACCTGTTTCACCGTAATCGCCTCATTCATGAACGCGACCAAATGAGCGGAATGTTCCTTTAACACCTCCCCGGACGCAGTCAGGCTGCGGTAAGTGCCGATGAACCGGTTAAGAACGTTCATGCTGGCGGCGATTTTATCCTTGCCCGCCGCCATATTTTTGGCAAACGTTTGAACAGCGGATGCTTTGTCCGATGGCACCGGGGCATGGCGGAATACAAAATGGGTGGCCAGATGCAGGCCCTCGTTCACAAAATGCTCGGTAAAACCCGCGCAGGCCCGTCTTACATCCTCAAAGGGAATGACGCGTTTTTTGTAGGACAAGTTTTCCCGTCTGTCGTGCTCGATGATGTGAAACATCCGCTCTTTGCGGTTATAGCCGTACACCAGCAGCGTATGGTCGATATGCTGTTTGAGATAGGCGTCGCGGCGAATCGATTCATAGAAGGAATCGACCCAGACGACGGCCGGATTTCCCTCGGACAAGCTTGCCGTGATCTCCTCGACAATGTTTGCATTGTCATAACGCGTCTCCACGCGCAGGCCTGCTTGTCCGAACAGCTGCTCCAACGGAATCGACGGCGCGTACCCGGCGCTGAACTGCTCTCCCGCATATTCGTAAACGATCAGATCGTTGACTAAAAACGGCAAAATACTTTGCCCAAAATGGCCCGCAATCGGAAACATCGAGTTGAAAAAGCAATTTTGGTAAAAAATTTCGTTGAACGGCTCGAACCGCGGGAGAATGACGGCATCGCTGTCATCCGCTTGCTCGCTCGGCGGACGATCGGCTTTGTCGTTCGACTGACGCTCTGCTCTATCGTTCGGCTTGGCCGGATTCGTTTCCGCCGCCGGCTCCCGGCTGCCGCCCCCCAAATGTTCAGCCAATTCCTTGATGCACCTGAATCGGTACAAATCGTCCGCGGAAACGGAAATCCGGCTATCGCTCCATTCGGCTTCCAGCCGGATCGCCGACAAGGAGTTGCCGCCCAATTCAAAGAAATCGTCGTAAATGTCGATGTCCTGAATGCCCAGCAAGTTCCCCCATGCTTGGCCCAGCGCTATTTCCAACGACGTGTAGCGGCGATCCTCCCTTCCTTGCAGACGGACGGGAACGGCGGATTCCTCCGAACGCGGTTCCCGGTTCTCTTGCTCGATACCGGGCTCATCCGGTTCCGGTTCGATCCAGCACCTCGTCCGCTGGAACGGGTACAGCGGAACTTGAACTTTGGTCCGCGCTTCATCGCCGTACAAGCTTTCCCAATGAATATCCGCGCCTGATACGTACAAGCGGCCCAGCTCGTTCATATCCGCCTGATGCCGCCCGCTCCGCCGCATCGCATCCAGCAGGGCGGACGCTTCCGCGCTCAGCCACCTCCGCTCGCCCGCTGCGAGTTCTCCGCGCTGCAGCTTTTCCTTGTGAACGGTGATGATGCGGTGTTCGCCGTAAAACGTCCCTTCGGGCAGAGGCCCGTCCAGCCCCTCAGCGCACAGCTGCTGAAGCTTCGCGAGCAAGCCGGCTTGATCCTCAGCGACAATCGCCAGCCTGTGGGCGTAATGCCCCCTTCCCGTATTTGCCGTGTAGCAAATATCGCTTAAATCGGCTTCGGCCGACTCTGACCCGGCGAATTCCCGGTAGCTGCGGAGCAGCGCTTCCAGGGCCGGCCGGCTTTTGCCCGACAGCGCCAGCAGATGGCGGTCACCCGGTGCGGCTTGCCGTCCGCCCGCGCCCTCGGTTCGGGAGCCTGCCGCCGGAGCTTCTTCCAGGATGACGTGGCAATTCGTGCCGCTGAAACCGAACGAGCTGACCCCGCATCTTCTCGGGATTCCCACTTCCGCTTCCCATGCCGCCGCTCTGTCATTGACATAGACGGGCGAGAGCTCAAAAGGAATTTTGCGGTTCGGCCTCGAAAAATGCAGCGCAGGCGGCAGTTCCTTGTAGACGAGCGCCGCAATCGCTTTAACAAGACCAGCCACGCCGGAGGCGCTGTCCAAATGGCCGACATTGCTTTTGACCGAGCTGACCGCGCAAAATTGCTTTTTGTCCGTAAACCGCCTGAACGCCCTCTGGATGCCCTCGATTTCAATCGGGTCGCCGAGCTTTGTGCCCGTCCCGTGCGCCTCGATGTAGGCTATCGTTTCAGGATCGATACCCGCCTGCTCCCAGGCTTTGACCAGCACTTGCTCTTGAGCCGGAGCGTTCGGAGCGGTAATTCCGATGGATGCGCCGTCCTGATTGATCGCGCTGCCTTTAATGACCGCGTAAATGCGGTCCCGGTCCGCGACGGCCCGGTTTAGTGGCTTCAGCAGCAGAGCAACCGTCCCTTCCCCCCACACCGTGCCGTCCGATTGATCGTCGAAAGCGCACGTTTGCCTGCTGGACGATTCGATGCCGATGTCGGAAACGCCGTCGACAGGCATGAGGCATACTTTGACGCCGCCGGCAATAGCCATATCGCATTCGTCGTTTTTCAAAGCCATGCACGCCAAATGCACGGCGACAAGCGACGAGGAGCAGGCCGTATCGACCAGGAAGGCAGGGCCTTTCAGATCGAGCAGGTAAGAAATCCGGCTGGCGATCAGGGAAGGGGTATTGCCGGCACCGGCCATTTGAACGAGAGATGGATGCTTTTTGGTAATGTACTGCCCGTACACCGGCCAATCCGCAAAGCCCAAATAAACGCCTGTCCGGCTGCCCGCAAGCTTGCCGCCGCCATAACCCGCATCTTCGATCGATTGCCAGCAAGCTTCCAGAAACAGCCGTTGGTTAGGGTCCATCAGCATGGCTTCTTTGGGCGACAAATTGAAAAAGCCGTAATCGAACCCGTCGACTTCGTCCAAAAAGCCTCCGTAGCTGTACTCGATATCCTGTTTGCGCAAGCTGGTGTAGTTCAAAATGAAACCTTGGCAGTCCTTCTGTCTGCTCGGCGGATATTTCCTGATCGACTCCCGCTTATTGCTGATATTTGCCCAAAATTGCGCGAGATGATCGGCATCCGGCATGTTGAGCGAAAGCCCGATGACGGCGATATCGTTCACATCCCGCCCGGCGCCGCTTGCTCCGGCGGATGAAACCGCCGCTTCTGCTTCCGTTTCCTCCGGCCCTTGCAGAAACGCCGATATTTGAGCGATCGTCGTATGGGTGAAAAAATCGGCAATCGCCGTTTTTCCGGGAAACTGCGCTTCGATGATCGCATGCACTTTGGTCAGCAAAATCGAATCGCCGCCGATTTCAAAAAAGTTGTCGTGAACGTCCAGTTCCTCATATCCGAGCACCTGGACCCACGCCTGCGCCACTTTTTGCTCGATCTCCGTGTACTCGCTATCCGCTTTGCCTTTCAGCTGCATGCGTTTCGCTGCCGCAGGCGCCTGAGCCGGCGCTTGTGCAAGCGGCGCTTGCTCCGCTTTCCGGAGACCGATTTGACGCTGCAGTGTCCCGGTCAGCCGGAAAGGCAGCCTGTCGCCCAGCTCAAACAGACGGCAGTCAAGGTTCCATTTGCCGACAAACAGCTGCCGGAAATCGCGGTTCAAGGCAAAATCGAAAGCGTGAACGCCCTGCGCGACAGGCAAAACGTGAAAAAGCTCTTTCTGCTCGTCGACGGACGTGCCTTCGGAAAGACCGGTATTGTCCCAAGCGGGCCAATTGATGACGAACGTCCGCCGGCCTTGGCGGCTCCGGAACGCTGCAAATGCGTCCAGATAGCTGTTTGCCGCCGTGTACGGGCCTGATCCGACGCCCCCGATGAGCGTAATCGCGGAGGAGAACAGCGCAAAAAAGTCAAACGGCTCCCGGCGCGTCCAGCGATCCAAAAGCCAGGTTCCCTGCACCTTGGCGGCCAATATGGCACCGAATCGCTCTTCCGACAAACGGCTTACATAGTCGCCCTCGCCAATCCCGGCCGCATGCACGATGCCGTTTATTTTGCCGTAGCGCATCTTCAGCATGCCGATCGTTTCTTTTACTTGCTTTTCGTCGGCGATGTCCGCGCTGATACACTGCACGGAGGAGCCGTTTTGCTCCATTTCCCGGATAGCGGCAATCCGGCTGCACATTTTGGGATCCGCACCGCCGCTTAGCAAGCGATCCCACGTGGGCGGCTCCGGGAAAACGGAACGGTTGATCAGCGCCAGATGGATGCGATGCCTGGAAGCAAGCCATTTGGCGACATGCAGTCCGATGCCTCCCAAGCCGCCCGTTACGATATAGACGCCATCGGATTTCAGCTCGATCGGGCTTTCGTTCCCGCTCTGCACGTCGATCGGACCGATTCGTTCGACGTACCGCTCGCCGCTGCGGTAAGCGACCTTGTATTCGCTCGTTTCCGCGCCCAGCTCCGCCAGCACGCAGTCAAGGTCTGACGCGGCTTCGATATCGATGCACCGCACGCGAATATGTTTGTGCTCCCAGCCGAGCGCTTTGCCCAGTCCAAATAAAATCGAATGCTCTGGATTGACGCGGGCTTGGCTGCCCTTCACCTCATGAACGTGATCGGAAACGAGAAATAGTTCCATCGCGTTGGTATTGCCGCTCTCGCTCATCGCTTGCAGAAGGTGAACGATACTGTATGCGCCGCGCTTCAAGCTGCCCTCAAGATCGTCCAAAGTATGACACTCCGCTTGATCGGTGAAAGAAGATAGGTGAACGATTCGGGTCACGTTCTCTTCGCCGATTTCCCGCAGCAGCCGCCTGTAGTCATCCGCCGAGCCCGCAATCGAGTAGGCGTCCTCACCCACGGCTTCAAACTTGCCGCCGAACCCCACCTCGATAACCCGGCTGCCATCCGCTCTCAGCTTCGCGGCAAGCCGCTCCCCCATGCCCCCATCGCCGTCTTTAAACAGCAAATAACGATGGCGGGCCGCTTTCCGGCCTTGCAAATCGGGGGCGATTTCGCTTTTTTCCCAAACCGCTTGATGGAAAAGACTTTCCGCTCCGGCGCCTGGCTCCGCTGCAAGGGCATCCGTCTCCGGAGAGAGAGCGGGAATATCCAGCCAGCAGCTCTTTTTGTCGAAAGGATACGCCGGAAGATGGAGCCGCCGCCGTTTTTCCTGCCTGTAGAGCCGGTGCCATTCGATATCCGCCCCATTCTCGTATAAGAGGCGAAGCTCATGCAAAAGGGCGTCCTCCTGCTCGCCTTTCGCCGCATATCGGTCCAAAATGTCCGCGGCCGCCCGGCTTGCTTGTTGCGAATAGGCGCTCCGCCCGCTCGTCGTCCCGTCGCGCTCAAAGGAGGACAGCGCCCTTGCCAGTTCCGCGGCATTGCCGGAGACAAGGGCGAGGCGGTAAGGATAATGCCCCCTGCCCGTGCTGAGCGTGCAGCACAAATCGCCCATATCCGCAGACGGGTGAGCCGCCAAAAATTCGGCATAGTTCCGCGCCAAATTCCGCAAAGCCGTTTCCGATTTCGCCGAAAGCACGAACAGGCGCGGCCTGTTCCCGGGCTCATCGCTTCCACCGAACGCATCGGGAGCCTCTTCCAGCACGATATGGCAGTTCGTCCCGCTAATGCCGAACGAGCTTACGCCGCAGCGCCTAACGCTGGCTTGCGAGTCCCACTTGGCCAGCCTGCCGTTCAAGTAAACCGGCGATTCCGCGAAATCGATTTTCCGGTTCGGCCGGCTCACATGCAGCGTCGGGAACAGCTCCCGATGCTTCAAAGACAGCACGGCTTTGACGAGTCCGGCGATTCCCGCCGAATTGTCGAGATGGCCGACATTGCTTTTGACGGAACCGATGGCGCAAAACTGCTTTTTGTCCGTAAACATGCGAAACGCTTTTTGTATGCCCTCGACTTCGATCGGATCGCCGAGCTTCGTCCCCGTTCCGTGCGTTTCGATATAAGCTATCGATTCGGGATCGATGCCGGCTCTTTTCCACGCTTCTGCGATAACTTCCGCCTGCGCATCCGAATTGGGCGCCGTTATTCCGGCCGAGCTGCCGTCCTGGTTGACGGCGCTGGATTTGATGACCGCATAGATCGAATCGCGGTCTTCCTGAGCTTTGTACAAAGGCTTCAGCACGATCGCCACGACGCCCTCGCCTGTACCGGTGCCGTCGGAAGCATCGTCGAACGCCCGCGTTCTGGAGGTCGAAGATTCGATGCCGACTTCAAACGGTCTGACCGGCAGAAGGTGAATCTGGATGCCGCCTGCAACAGCCACATCGCACTCCCCGTTGCGGATGGCCTGGCAGGCCAAGTGAACCGCGACGAGCGAGGAGGAGCAGGTCGTATCCACGATCAGGCTCGGCCCCTTGAGATCCAAAATGTAGGACAGCCGGCTCGCGATGATCGGGCGGATGTTTCCGGCCATCGACATGGAGGCGGATTCGGGCTCGGCTTGCTCGATCATTTTTTTGTACTCCGAATCGGACCCGTATCCGAGGTAAACGCCTGTCCGGCTTCCCTGCAGCTTGTTTCCGCCATAACCGGCATCTTCGATGGAGTTCCAGGCGGTTTCCAGAAACAATCTTTGATTCGGATCGAGCAAGCCCGCTTCCTTCGGCGACAATTTAAAAAACGGGTAATCGAATTTGTCGATCTCCTCCAAATAAGCCGCCTCGCCGTAGCGAACCCGGGCCGGATCGGTTCCGGTATAACGATAAAACCGGTCTGCCGCCGTTTTTCTGGAAGGCGGAAGCTCCCGCACACAATCGACGCCCGTCCGCAAAATATCGTGGAAATCTTCCAACGTCTCCGCCAAAGGAAACTTCAAGGCGATTCCAATGATCGCGATATCGCTTTCCGCCACTTCGTCCATGTGCACATCGTCGTCTTCTTCCAATGCCAATCCGTCCAATTTAATGGCGTGGAATTCCACTCTTCTTCACCTCCTGGTTGTGCGCGGCTAAGCGCTGTAGAAGTGCGCAAACTGCTCTCGCGTACCCGTATCTTCCACAATTTCGCGGAACCGTTCCCTTTGTTCGGCTTCGGAAACCCCTTTCGTATCCATAATCAGCTTCAGCATTCGCAGCGCTTCATTCATTTGCCCAAAATCGGGGCTACTCCCGTTCTTGTCCAGCTGTTCCTGCATCGATTGAATGTTCCGGTAAGGCTCAACAACTCCCCGGCGGTATGCATCGTCGTCCCAATTCGTATTGCGCGTGCTCACCGCTGCCGTCAGGCATTTTGTGACTACGTTGTTGACGGTATTTCTTTGCGCTTGCTCCCGCAATTCCGGCTCCAGCCCTTTGCGGACTTCTTCCAGATTTTCCAATTTTTCAAAAGGGTAGCCTATCATTTGCGGATCATTCGTCTTCGCCAGGTTGGCCAGCACTCTTTTCGGTCCGAGCTCAATCGCCTTCTCGACGCCATTGCGGCTGAGATACCGCATCGTCGCGTCCCATCTGACAGGCGATATCATTTGCGCGACCAAATTCCGCACGATCTCATCCGGCTCCGAATAAGGCTCCCCTGTCACATTGGACAAAACGGGCCAGCGGAACGGGCCGAAAGCGCAGCGGTTCAGTTCTTTTTCCAGCTTTGCCGCCGCAGGCGCCATAAGCGGGCTATGAAAAGGCGCGCTGACGTTCAAGTAAGAAAGCCTTGCGCCTTGCGCCTCCAATCTTTGTGCGGCCGTCCGCACCGCCTCCGCATGCCCGGAAATAACGATTTGGTCCGGCGCGTTGTAATTCGAAACGACAACCTCCCCGCCGTGACCGGATGCGCGCTCGCACTCCGCATGAATCGTCTCTTTGCCGATTCTCATCACGGCGCACATCGCCCCGATCCCTTCCGCCGCCGCTTCCTGCATAAACCGTCCTCTCGCCCGGACAAGGGTCACGGCATCCGCGAAGCGGATAGCGCCAGCGCACGCGAGCGCCGAAAATTCGCCCAGACTATGCCCTGCGGCATAAACGGGAGATATACCAATTTCCTCCATAAATACCATGTACGCCGCCACACTGACCGTCAGCAGAGCAGGCTGCGTATACTCCGTCCGCGACAATTGCTCGAGGCTGCCCTCAAAGCACAGCTTGCTCAAACTTTCGTTCAACGTATCGTCAGCCTCTTGAAAAACTTGCCTCGCCGACGCGTATCCGTCGTAAAGCTCTTTGCCCATACCTGCATATTGCGAGCCTTGCCCGGGAAACAGGAAAGCCAATTTTCGCATGAATACCATTCCTTTCCACCCAATCCGTCATCCATGAGTCAGTCCGACGGAGTTACTTTTGTGCATACCTTCTACGTGATTCATCGGACTGACTCCTGGGAGTCTGTCCTTGCTTCACGAACCGTAACGCCGCCTTAAGCGGTCCACCTGCTCCAAACTTTCGAGAATATCGGCGTGCCGCAGCCCAAAATCAACGAGACAGGCAATTTCGTTAACGCCGATGGAAGCCATGGCGTCCACCGTGCGGGCGCATGACTCCGGGCTGCCGAAGAGCGCGCATTCTTTCCAATATCGCTCGAACGCCATGGAAGCCAGCAACCGGCGGTGCGCATCGGTAATTTGCTCGGGGCTTATGCCCAGCGCTTTCCGGATCATTTCCGCATCGTACATCTCGGTATGCCGCATCAAATATTGAATCATCGGCTCGCGTACCGTCTCCCTGACCCTCTGGACATCCTCGCCCATAAATGTGTGCAGCATAAGCGTGACGACACCGTCCGAGGCATGTCCGAATTTCCTCCGCTCGCTGCGGTAAATGGCGATATTCTCCTGAAGCGTGGCGATGTCGATAGCATACAGCGCGGTTAAAATGTTGGCCCCGATCTCGCCCGCTTTTCTCCAAGTTTCTTTCGTTCTTGCCGTCGTCACCCAGATGTCGAGCTTGCGCTGTTTGGGCTCGGGATAAATCTGATCAATGACATGCTCGGTATCGCCGGAAGGGAACGTCACGGGCTCCCCCCGCCAAAGCCGCTGCAAAATATCGATCCGCTCGAACATAATCTCTTTGCGGATTTCGAAATGATCGGGCGCCAGCACGTATTCTTTGGGATGCCACCCGTAAGTCACGGAAATGTCGACCCTGCCGTTCGACAAATTGTCAACGACAGACCAATCTTCGGCGACGCGAATCGGGTGGTGAAAAGGAAGCGAGATGCTCCCGGCCCGGATTCGGATCCGCTCGGTTTTGACGGCGATGGCGGCGCTGAGGACGGACGGATTCGGAAACAGGCCGCCGAAACGATGGAAATGCCGCTCCGGAGTCCAGATGGCTGCAAACCCGCGCTCATCGGCAAATTGGGCGATTTCCAAAAGAGAGCCGTATTTGTGCCCGGCATTTTCCTCGCTGTCCGACGAAAAAAAGAAGATGCTGAACGCCGTCATGAATAGACCCTGCTCTGAGACAACTGTGTGAGCAATCGGCCATAGGAACGGAAAAGGGTGTTCATCTTTTCTTTATCGAGCCTTTTGCCGTTAAACTTGCCCACAAAAGAGATCCGCTTCCCGTCGCCGTCCCCTTCGATGCCGAGCGCAATATCGTACACTTCCAGCAACCGGTCAACCTCCCCTGGCCCGGCGCCTTTGTAAACGAACGGCAGCACGGCATCTTTGGGTTTGCTCGTCACGTCCAAAGCGAGTCCGTCCCTTCCGTTAAACCGGTACGCTTCCAGGCCCCCGGAACCGCTCCTCGCGCCGTTTACGAACCGGAACAGCTCCTGAAAGCCTTGCAGTTCCGCCAAATCAATCCGCACCGGCAGCACGTCCCCGCCGTCCTCCGACAAACAATGCAGCGTTGCGGTCTTGCTTCCGCTGATTTCGGTAAAAAGATAGCCGTACATGGACACCAGCACGTCAACCAATTCGACATTGCTCTCGGCGGCCAATTGCCGGAGCGATTCCGGCAGTCCGTTTTGCAGATGAAACCGGACGACCCCGACCCCGCTTGCGTGCGGCTGATGCGCGAAATAAGCGGCAGGCAGCGGCTGATAGCCCGCGACGGCCGGCCGTTCGGACAGCGGAGCCCTGTCCTTCGCATCCACCCAACCGGCCAGCTTGGAAATAGTGGACTGCGAAAATAAATCCGCAATGTTCGTCCCCCAGGCGTACTCTTTTTCCAGCTTGGCGTGCATGTGCATCAGCAAAATCGAATTCCCCCCGATATCGAAGAAATTGTCATGAAGGCCCACGCTGTCCGACTGCAAAATTTCTTTCCATACCGCCATAATTTTATGTTCGGTTTCGCTGGCGAACTGCTCTTCCAAAACGCCGGCGTTCAACCTTTCCTTGGACCGCATGAGCGCTTTTTTGTCGATTTTGTCATTGCCCGTCCGCGGAACTTCATCGATCTTATAGTAATAGGAAGGGAGCATATAATGAGGAAGACGCCCGCTCAAATACTCCCTCAACGCATAGCTTTCGATCTCGTCCGCCGGCTTGATGTAAGCGGCGATGCACTTCGTTCCGCTCGCGTCGTCAATCGGCAAAACGACCGCCTCGCCGACGGCTTTATGCCCCAGCAGCGCATGCTCGATTTCCCGCGGATCGATCCGGTAGCCCCGTATTTTGACCTGTTCGTCGTTTCTGCCGACAAACCGGATACGGCCGTCCGGCTGCCAAACCCCGATATCGCCTGTCCGGTACATGCGGGTTCCGGAATCGAAAGGGTTCGCGACGAAGGCCCGCTCCGTCAAATCCGGGTTGTTCAAATACCCTCTGCTTACGCCGCTGCCGGCAATGCAAATTTCCCCCGGTATGCCGATGGGCATTAACCGGTTTCCTTCATCCAAAACGTATACGTTATAACCCGTAATCGGCGAGCCGATGGGAATGTTTTTCACCA
Organism: Paenibacillus sp. sgz302164; assembly: GCF_056120505.1. Classification (NCBI taxonomy): domain Bacteria; kingdom Bacillati; phylum Bacillota; class Bacilli; order Caryophanales; family Paenibacillaceae; genus Paenibacillus; species Paenibacillus sp. sgz302164. The sequence goes on from NZ_JBVYOL010000005.1 coordinate 145,837, forward strand.
TTTGGGTACCGCATTTGTAATAGGTTGCGCAAACCGTAGATTCCGTAGGCCCGTAAGAATTGTATACATTCGCATACTTCACGAGATTGGAAAAATGCTCAAATTTAAATACGTCCCCTCCGCTGATGAAAGTATGAACGCTCGCCAGCCGCTCCCGCTTGTTCAATTCGTTCAAAAGCAGCGGCTGAACCGTCACGACGCTAATGGTGTGCTCCTCGATAAGCGCTGTCAGCCGATCGATATCGATAACGTCCATCCGGTTGGCGATGACGATCGTTCCCCCGCTTAACAATGCGGGATACGCTTCCTCCACAAAATGATCGAAGGAGCATGAAGCTTGCTGGAGGACGACATCCCCCGCCGTCAGGCCAAATTCGTCCTGAAACGCTTGCACGTAACTCAGCAAATTCCGATGCTCCGCCATGACGCCCTTCGGATTGCCGGTCGAGCCGGACGTGTAGATGACGTAAGCGAGATGCTCCGAAACGTTGACATTCTCCAAATCGGCGCTATCGCCGGTGCGCAAAAGATCGTCGTCCGCATGGATGACCGTTCCTGCAAAAGCGAGCCCATCCGCCGCCCCCTTGCGCGTCAAAACAATACCCGCAGCGCTGTCGCGCAAAATATAAGCAATTCTTTCGGCCGCAAACGTATGATCGATCGGAATATACGCGCCTCCCGCCTTCAGCACGCCGAGCATGGCGACGATGAAATAAGCCGACCGTTCCATCAGCAGGGCGACGAGACCGTCGGGCGCCATGCCCGCTTCCCTAAGCCGCCTGGCCAGCCTGTTGGCCATTTCGTTAATTTCCCTGTAGCTGTATTTGTTCCCCTCGCAAATAACCGCAATATGGTCCGGCGTTTGGCGGGCTTGCTGTTCAAACATTTGATGAATAAGCTCAGGGCCATGCTTCCGGATTGGGCGGTTAAAATCGCTGAGCAGTTGATGCCGCTCCCGCTCCGTGACGATCCCGATGTCGCTGACCTGCACGTCCGGGCGGCGGATCATTTGCCGCATCACTTCCTTGAAATGCCCGGCGATCCGTTCCATCGCATCCTTGGAAAAGCCGCTCGTATGATAGGCGAACTCGATCTCCCACTCGCCGAAAGTTTGGATGCCAAGCGTCAAAGCGTAATGCGTCGTTTCATGCATGCTGTAGCCGTCAACCTTAAGGTAACGGCCTTGCTTCGCGCTGCTGTCCAGCGGATAGTTTTCGATCACGACGATCGAATCGAAATAATCGTCCTTCCCCGTCATCCCGCTGTACCGCCCGATATCCGGCAAAGGGGTGTTTTCGAACCGTTCTCTCTTTTTCAGCATGCCGTCGACGGATCGGATCAGTTCCTCCGCACGTCCGCCATCGGGGAAATGAACCCTCAAAGGGATCGTATTGATAAAAAGCCCCACCATCTCGTCCACCCGATCGACATCCGGCACCCGGCCCGACACGGTCGTTCCGAAAACGATATCACCGGACCGGTTGTATTTGTGCAGTAGGACAGCCCAAGCGCTGTACAGCAGCGCAGCCGGCGTAATTTGGCGGCTCGCCGCAAATTCGGTCATGGCGCTTACTTCCGAAGCCGTGAACGCCGCCGTATGGCTCGCGGCCTTGCCGGACTCCGTTTCCGAACGGTCCTCCAGAACGTGCGGCAAGGAAGTGCGGTCCGCAGCATCCTTCAGGCACTCGCTCCAAAACACTTGCTGCTCGCGCTTGTCCTGGCCCTGATGCCATTTGATAAACTCCTTGAATTTCGTTTTCCGGGGTTTTACAGGCTCTTGGCCCGAATGGAACGCGTCATAGGCGGCCATAAATTCCTGCAAAATAATGCCGTTGCTCCAGCCGTCATACACCAAATGATGCCAGGTGACGATCATTTCGGAGCGCACATCGTCAAGCTTGCACCATGTAATTCGAAAAGGCCGCGTTTCCAGATCAATTTGCGTCCGCCTGTCCCGCTCCCCGATTTCCCGGGCCAGCCTTTCCCGGTCTTCGGCAGGGTAGGAGGACACATCGTACGTCATCATCGGAACTTCGATTGCGGCCAGCACAATTTGCACGGGATGCTCAAGCTTTTTCCATCTGAATACCGTCCGCAGCATTTCATTCGTCTCTATGACGTAGTTCCATGCTTTTGTCAGCGACTGCAGGCACATTTCGCCGGAAAGCCGCAAAGTCAGCTGCTGGAAATAAAAACCGTTCTCTTCGCTGCTCAAATAGTGATAGAGCATTCCTTCCTGGGTAGACGTCAAGGCCAGCACGTCTTCTATATTTCTTTTGTCCAACTTATTCGCGTCCGTTGCCATCAATGCTCCCACCCTCTTCACGAATTCATGGCCGTATCCATGGCGGCCGCCGCAAAACTGCGTCTTTCGCGCTTCATGACTTTCCCCGTCTCCATCTTAACGATCTGATCGGCCATGCCGAAAAACCGGTCGTCATGCGTAATCGCAATGACGCATTTCCCTCTGCCCGTCAGTTCCGGCAGCAGCGTGTCATAAAAAAACTGCCTGAACTCGGGGTCCTGATCGGCCGCCCATTCGTCGAACAAATAGATCGGGCGATCCTCCAAATAGCTGACCAGCAGCGCTAACCGTTTCCTTTGCCCGGCGGAAAGCCGGAGCGTGCTCCATTCGCCGTCCTGGATGCGGACCTTGTCGTGCAAACCCAAAACGCTCAAATACGTTTCGACGTCGCCCGTTTTTGCTTCCCAATCGATGCCATACAGCTTCGCGAACAGATGAAAATCGCTAAAAACCGCAGCATAATGCTGTCCAAGCCGCTGCGTATCGATGCCGGTTCCGTTCACCCGGACTTCGCCGCTGTCAGGCGCATACAAGCCGGAAATAAGCTTGGCCAGCGTCGACTTCCCGCTGCCGTTCCCGCCGGTTATGAACGTAATTTCGCCTGAACGGAACGCCAAATCGACGGGCCCGACCTTGAAGGTTTCGCCTTCCTCGTTCGTATACTGGTAGACGACGTTTACCAGCTCCAGCTCCGCGAAAGGGGCCGGCTGCGGCTCCGCCAAACGGGCGGTCTGCTCCCCGTCTGCGGCATCGAGCTGCCGGGAAAGCTCGTTAATTCTGCCCCAGCTGATTTTCACCCTGAACAAATTCGGAATCGTGCCCAAAATGCCGTGAATAGGCCCGGTCATATACAGCAGCACGAAAACATAAGTCCGAATCGACGTATCTTTTAAATCGGGAAACAGCACAGGGAACAGGAAAGCGATCACGCCGACAACAAAAGAAAACAGCAGCTCTCCGATCACGTTCACATTGGCAAACTTCATATCGCCCTGAATGCGCTTTTGCCTGTACGTAGAAGAGCTGGCGATCATATCGCGCTTGAAGTCCTCCCGTTTGCCGTTATGGATGCTCAGTTCTTTGAACCCGGCGATTAAATCGTTAATAAAGGTAAAAAAGACATTTTGAATGTCCCGCGTCTGTTCCCACAGCTTGCCTGCCTGTTTGCCCATCCCAAAATGGAGCCCGGCGGCGAGTACAATGACGAGCACCGAAACGAGCAATCCGTACACGCTGATCGTACCCATGTAGACAAAACAGCAAATCAGCGTAACGAGACTTGTCGCGCCGGTAATGACGATGTTGGAAAAATCGCTGATCGTCTCCGTGTCGTTGTTCAGCGCCGCCTGGATTTTTCCGTATTCCAGCTTTTCGACTTTTTGATAGGACGTATTCAAAATTTTTCGAATCAAATCCGTTCGCTTCTGGTACACCATGTTGTTGGCCATATGGATCAAACGGCTTCTGACCAGCCTTTGCCCGCACACATAGACGGCGATGCCGACGAGCAAATACAGCAGCAGGCCGCTCTGAAACTTCTCATTGTCGCGGTTCAACGCCTCATTGACAACAAATATAATCATCGCATTGCCAAAACCGCTCGCCATGCTGAGCACGATCATCACGAAAATCGGCTTTTCGCCGGGCTTCGGGAAAAACTGCGTGAGCATAAAATACAGGCTGAACAGCAAGACAGCCGCAAACACCGCAAGGACGGCGGCGCCAAGCGTAGAAGGCGCCCACACTTGAATGAAATTCCAGTTAAGCCCGAAATAAATTACATCCGGGATGCGGTACAGGCAATAAGCGAAAGCGGCCATAAAAACAAGAAACGTCAGAAAGACGAGCGTAACGCCGGCCGCGTTTCCGGTAAATCTCCGTTGTTTTCCGAGCGCCTGCCGGGCGAAAACGGACATCAACCATAGGGTCAAAGCGATGATCGGAAAAGAGATGAAGAGCACAGCCGACGCTATGCTATCCATACTTTTGTACGTATCGTTCGCCGGCTTCGGCAGCTTTTTGTTTTGGATGATGTTCATCACGCCCTGCCCGATCGTCTGCGTGTAGGAGGAGTTCAGATTGGCCATGACGGCCACGCCGACGCCGTCCTGCGGCCTGAATACGATATACGACGAGAAATTCGGATTGTTTCCGCCGTGCGACAGCTCGCCCGAACCGCTCTGGTAAACCGACCAGCCCGAAGCGTAGGAAGAGCCGTCGTCGCTGGGCGCGACCGTCTTGTCCGGCAGATGGGACTTCTCGATCAGCCTGCGGTCGAAGCCGCCCGGAACGGCCGTTTCCAGCTGAATTTTCAACCATTTTGCCATGTCCTGCCCATTGGTGATGACGTAGCCCGCCGGAACGTTGCCCCTGTATGCGGGAGCGTCATAGGCCGCCGCCCGAAACAGCGCGAATTTGTATCCCTGCGCCAAATCGCCGGAATTGGCACCCGCTTTGAACATCACCGTATGATTCATGCCAAGCGGCTTTAAAATATGTTCGGCCATATAAGATTCGTAGGACTGGCCCGACACTTCCTGAACGATTAGCCCCAGCACGTCATAGTTGATGGTGGCATAGACGTATTTGTCGCCGGGAGGGAAATCCAGTTCCTGCCCGACCAACGTTCTCACTGTTTGTTCCAGCCCGTCTTCGGCGTCCGACTTCGGAATGTCTCCGATCGTTTTGAACGGAATGCCGCTCGTGTGGTGCAGGAGCTGGCTTAAGGAAATGTCCGCCGCCGCCCCTTTTTCTTTCATGTGAAACCACGGCAAATACCGGCTTACAGGGTCTTCGAGATGCAATAGCCCTTGAGCTTCAAGCTGAAAAACCGCGAGCGCCGTAAACGCTTTGCTTGTGGAGCCAAGCTCGAACAAGGTATCCGGCGTGACGGATTTCCCGGCGGCTTTGTCGGCATAACCGAAGCCTTTGTTATAAACCGTTTCGGAGCCATTCACGATCACTACGGAAAGACCGGGTATTTGCGACCGCTTCATATTGCTTTGAATATAAGCTTCGATATCGCTTGTTTGATCCGCTGTGAGCAGCGGTGAGGCTGAAGCGAAAGCGGAACCGGCAGAGGCAAACCACTGCAAGATGAGGAACGTCAGCGTCAGCAGAGGCATCAGCGCTCTTTTCATCGATTCGCGACCTTTTCCTTTTCGCGTTTGACGAAAGCGAATATATCATCCGCCAACCGTTCCAATCCGCCTGTAGACGCAAGTGACCGCTTTATGTTCAGACAGTTGTCGCGATAAGCCGGGTTTGTCCAAACGCGGTCGACCGCTTCCGCCAGATCTGCGGCTCCGATCTCCTTGTCCTTCATGAAAATGCCTGTTCCCGCCCTTTCCACCGCGATAGCGCCCATAAATTGGTCGAAGCTTTGCGGGATGACGACTGTAGGAACTTCAAAGCATAAGCTTTCATGGATGCTGTTGGCGCCGCCATGCGTGACGAAAACGTCCGCGCGCTTTAAAATTTCCAGCTGAGGAACGTAAGGGTATACGAGGAAATTGTCCGGAATCGGCCCCAACCGCTCCAATCCGACCTCGTGCCCGACCGACATCACGACCTGATAATCCGTTCCCCCAAAAGCTTCGATGCAGGTTTCGTAAAAATCCGCCACCGCGTTGAAAATAGTGCCGAAAGCGATATAAACAAGCTTTCTTCCGTCAAGCGCCTCGTAAGGGAAATCGGCCGTTTCCTTTCTCGGATATATGGAATACCCCGCAAACAAGTAGCTGTCGTCGAACGCTTCGGGATAAATTTGAAACTGTTTCGACGTAAACAAGATGTTGAGCTGCTCCTTGCTGCAAAAAATATCGTTCACGACATTGATATGTTTCAAACCGTACTTCAAAGCTACGATTTTTGACAGCTTTTCCGTTATTTTCCGGTATACGTCGACCTCTCCTTTATGCTTTTTGTAGAGAGGATCGTCTCCGGCTCTTAGCACGTTTTCCATGAAAAAGGCGGGATCGATAGCGGCCATCTCGTCGATAAAAGCAAAATTGGCGAACAGCGAAATGCCGGGAACGCCGAGCATCTGCGCGATTTCTCTCCCCCAGTAGCAAAAAGCGTCATGAATAATATAATCGGGCTTTAATTGCCGAACCTCTTCCCCGAAAGCATCGATCACCGCCCGGCTTCTGTTCAAAATGAAATCGGCCGTCACCAGAAAAGCCTCGATGCCTCCGCCGTCATAGGTTCCGAAGCCGATGCCGCCCTTGTAGCTTTTGAAGACGGCTCCGGTATTCTCGATCGTATCGCGAAACTTTTCATCCGTGTAATAAATGACCTCTTCCCCCCGCTCAACCAGCTTGCTGATGAATCCGAGCGTTGGATTGACATGACCGTGCATATCCACACTGAAGAAAACGACCCTCGACATAATCATCCTCCCGACTTCTTTCGGCGTATTTGGGTTGGTCGGCTACTGCAGCCCGTTTCCGGGTTTATTAAGAACGTACCGGTCAAGTTTTCGGATCGAAGCCGAGTTCGGATCGCCCTTGCCCCATGCGCCGGCATACATGATTTGCGATTGATGCGGCAATTGCAAAAGCTCTTTCACCTCTTCGTCGTAATAGCCCCCGATCGCGGAGTAGGCCAATTGAAGCTCCTGGGATTTCAAATACATCAGCTGCCCCAAAATACCGTCGGCAATGGCTCTTTGCTGAAATAACGCCAAGTCGCTCTCATCCGCCTGGGAAACATCCATGACGAAAAAAAACAGAATCGAGCAATTATGCACCAACGCTTGCCCCAAGCAAAGATTGGCAAACACCTGCCTGAAATCCCCCGCTTCGATCATTCTCAGTTGACCGTCAAAATGGTAAATGCCGGGCAGCATGTCCTCGACGGCATGGACAACCATATAAAAGGATGAATAAATGTTCAACTGATGAATAAAATCAAGCATCCGCCAAAAATGGTCCCGCGAAATGTCCGCAAGCGCGTAGGCCGGACTGGATCTCCGCTCGATCAAAAGCCGCAGAATTTGATTATAATCGTCCCATTCGGCCGGCAGCGCATGGCGGGCCAGCCATCCTTCCGAAGGTTCGCGAACGGAACGGCTTACCTTGGCTTGAAAATCGGCGATGGGCTTCCAGTCGAACAAACTCTCTTCTTTATCTTCCGAAGAAGGGATCGTGTGATCGGCAAACGCAGCATGCTCGTTCAGAATCGTCAAAGCCGAAGCACTGCCGCTTCCTTCGTCTGACGTTGACGGGTGGCGAACCGCAATAACGGCAACCGGTTCTTCATGGTCGTCCAATTGAAGCAGCGACTTGATATCTTTGGACTTTGTTATCGTATATACGGAATGATCCAGACCCAATGCATGCAGAATCAGCTGAAAATTAGCGACCGCATGCCCGGAATCGATCAGGCTGAAATGGTAGCCTTTATGCGAATATTTCCAGCAAGTTCGCCACGGAACAATGGAAAGGACAAAATAAAAGTCCGCATTATGGTCCTGCTCCAGCAATGTGGAGCAAAGCAGGTCCGCAGCATCCGCTCCGGGCATTTTGTAGAGCAGCGTCTGCAGCGCGCTGTAATAATAAATGCCGGGTTCAATCCCGTCCATGCTGCGGATGACTACATACACTTCAACCGGGTAGCACCCTCCGGCAGACGGATACGACCATAAAAGCTCCGGCTGATGGCCGTAAAACTTGACGGCGGTCGTTCCGAACGAAGGAAGCAAGATGCGCTCCAGCATCCTCGTGCCGGACAACGGCGCCGACCTAAAAGACTCTTCCGTATAAATCGATGTCTTTAATCTGACATAAGGACCGCTAACCTTTTTGAATCGTTCTGGTCGGCTGCTCGTTTCAAATCTGCTCCCAGCATATTCCCTGCCTCTGCAAATTTGAAAGATGGACAAATGATTCACCGGATTACTCATTGGATTTATCATCCTGTTTATCCCCACGCTTTACCGTAAATTTGTCTTCGTTTCCAGCAGCTTTCCCAACGGGCAAGATAATCTCAGAAATACAATCCTTCAAGCGACTCCTGGGATAAAGCGATCGTTTCAAAATCGGACGGCGTAAACTCCACCTCGTTTTTTTCGCAGCAATGGCGGATGAGCGCTTGTAAATGACTCGCGTATGTTTGCACAAACCCGTTAACCGTCTCCGCTTTAAACAGATGGCGGCTGTAAGTTACCGACACATGCAGCTTCCGGTTCACCACCATGACGTTCATGTCCAGAAGCGAAGTGAGCCGGTTATCCATGCTGCATTCGACGCCGGATGGTTCATCTGCAATTGAAAATAAATCGTTGTCGAAAGTCGCGTCAAAATCGCCTAAATAATTGAACCTGATCCGTTTTTGCCCGCCGTTGTCCTGGATGCTTTCTGTCAAGCGGGCGAGCACGCCGAATCCGACGCCTTTCCGGGGAATTTTCCTCAGGTGCTCCTTGGTGCGCTTGATCCGATCCGGCATAAGCTCGGCAGATACCTGGAAGAGTTTAACCGGATACAGGCTTGTAAACCATCCGACCGTTCTTGACAAATCCAGCGGTTCCGCGAACGGTTCCCGGCCGTGGCCTTCCAGCTCGATCACGACTTCGTCCATTTGGAAAACGTCGAAAATAGCGGCGCCAAGAGCGCTGACAAGCAGGTCCTTCGTGTCGGTGCCGTAGGCGGCATTGGCCTGGCCAAGCAATCGGCCGGTCTCCTCCTCCGCCAAATGCTCGATAACCGTCTCTGAACTTGCCACCGTATCTTCCCCAAGCGCAAAATCAACGCGAACCGCCGTCTCGGCCTCGAGAACAGACTCCCAATACGCCCGCTCGTTCTCGATGATTTCCGCATGGTTCCACAAATATTCGGCCCAACTTTGCGCGGAGGCTGTCTTCAAGGGCAGCGGCTCCGTTTGTTTCATGACGAATTGCCGGTGAAGGCTGACCAGATCTTCCAGCAAAATGGTCCACGACACCGCATCGACGATCAGATGGTGAGCCGTCAGCAGCAGCCTTGTGCCGTTCGTCCCAAGATCGAACAGGCAGGCTTTGAGCAGCGCTCCCCGATGAATGTCCATCGATGCTTTCAACGACTGTCCCAGCAGGCGCATTTGCAATTTTTGCTCTTCATAGCCGTAATCGGCCAAATGAAACACTTCGACCCGGCACTTCTCCGCCCGGCTGTTGTAAAACAACCCATCGTTATCGGCGCTTACATGTATTCTCAGGGCATCATGATGCTCGATCAGGTCATCCATCAACCGTTCAAGATCGCTTGCATCAATAGGCTGCTTCAAATTCAGCAATAACGATTGGTTATAATAATGCCGGTCGGCAAATTGTTGGGCGAAAAACCATGAGCCGATAGGCGTCGGCCGAATGCCGCCTTCGCACCGCCGCTGATCGGCCATATCGGCCGCAGCGGATTTGCTTACGCGCCTTACCATGTCCCCGATCACAGGGTTGGCCAAGATGTCCGCGACTTTGATGCCGTACCCGCCGCTTTTCATCCTCGAAGCAACCTGGATCGCTTTGATCGAATCGCCGCCAAGATGATAAAAATTGTCGGCAAAACCGATATCGCCGGCTTGCAGCACATCGCGCAAAATGCCGACCAGTCCCGCTTCCGCCTCATCCCGGAAAATATCGGCCGCAAGCCCGGTCTGCTGCCGTTTCTCCGGTTCGGGCAGCATGTCCCGGTTGACCTTCCCGTTCTTGTTCAGCGGAATTTCATTCATCACGATGAAATGGGCAGGCACCATATACGCCGGCAGCCTGTCCGCCAAATACGTTCGCCATACCGCTGACGAAACGCCGCTTTGGCCGACCACATACGCGCAAAGATACGGGCTTCCGTCTTCATGCCGCCGGTCGATGACAACGGCTTCCCGGATCGCGTCGTGCTCGCACAAATACCGCTCGATCTCGCCCAATTCGATGCGATAGCCGCGAATTTTCACCTGATGGTCGACCCGGCCCGCATACTCGATCTTCCCGCCCTCCAAGAACCGGGCAAGATCCCCCGTCCGGTACATCTTCCTGCCTGTTGCAAAAGGGTTCGGAATAAATTTGTCCCTCGTCAAATCTTCCCGGTTCATGTACCCCCTTGCCATTCCGTCCCCTGAAATGTACAGTTCTCCAATCACGTGCACAGGCACGGGATTCAAATTGGAATCAAGAATATAAATCTGCACATTGTCGGCCGGAACGCCGATCGGAACCGAGACGTTATGATCGCGGTCCGTGTCGAAAGCATGAATCATGCATCCGACAACCGTCTCCGTGGGGCCGTATTCGTTGTAAAGCTCAATTCGTCCTCCGAAGCTTTCCTCAATTTGCCTGGCCAAGCTCGTTCTTAAATCTTCCCCCCCGATAATAAAACGTTTGACGGATGAATCCTGGTGGTTCAGCTCCCTTAACAAAGATAAATGCGCCGGCGTCAGCTTGACGACCGTAGCTTTGTTTTCCTTCATAATCCGAAAAAGCACGTATTCGTCTCCGTCGTCGCCGTAAACCATGATGCAGCCTCCGGAAATCAAAGGCGTGAAAATCGAAGTTACCGTAAGATCGAAGGCAAGGGACGAATACAAAGGGAATATTTCGATCTCCTGCTTTACATACATGTTCTTGGCCCACCAAATGTAATTGACCAAGCCCCGGTGCTCGATCATGACCCCTTTGGGCGTTCCGGTCGAACCCGACGTATAGATGACGTAGACCAAATCGCCGGGACCGCTCTCCGCTTCCGGATCGGATGAATCGCCCCGATACAGGCCGGGGTCGTTCAGGTCTATGACCTCTCCCTTCATCAGGGCGCGTTCCCTTATATCCATGTTCGCGAGCAGCAGGCTGCAGCCCGAGTTTTCGAGCATATAGGCAATTCTGCCGTCCGGGTAAGCCGCATCAATCGGCAAGTAAGCTCCGCCCGCCTTCAAAATCCCCAAGATGCCGATCACCGTCTCGATGGAATGGCGGGTCAATAACCCGACAACCGTTTCCCGGCCCACGCCCCGGGCGGACAGGCGCCTCGCCAATTGATTCGCCTTTACGTTCAGCTCCCGGTAGGTGAGCTCTTCCCGCTCGTGGCGGATGGCGATCCGCTCCGGCGTTCGCGCCGCCTGCTCTTCGAAAAGCCGGTGAATCGTCTTGCTGCGCGGATACTCGGCCCCGGTATCGTTGAATTCCGCAATCTGCTTGCTTTTCTCAGCCTCGGACAACAAGGAGAGCCTGGCGATCCGCTCGCCGGGATTGCAAATGATTTGCTCGACGAGTATGTTCAGCCGCTCGTACAAATCCTCAATCTGCCGTTCCGTATACGCTTGAAGCTTGTAATCGATCTCAAGCAGCAAAGCTCCCGATTCGGCCCAATCCTTGACGACCAACTGCAGCGCATACAGCTGGTTTCCGTTATACAGCTCTTCCACTTTCGCTGGAGAGCCGTCCCACGAGGTTGCGACTTTGGTGTTGTAATAGTTCACACAAGTGCCGAATAAGCCGTCGCCCCCTCTTTTATTTAATTCGAGATCCTGAACGAGAAGGTCGTACGGATATTTTTGGTTATAGTAGCATTCCGTCAATTGCTGGTGGATACGGACAAGCGCCTCCAGAACCGGGCTCGAATCGTCAAACGTATACCGGAAAGGCATCGTGCTTGTAAACATCCCTGCGGTTCGCTTCTCCTTTTGCCCCGAACGGTTGAATACGGGCACTCCGATGACAAGATCGGTTTGCCCCGCAGTCTTGTTCATATACAGCATGTACAGGAAAATGAATATTGTGTTGACCGAGCATTTCGCGCTGGCCGCAAGCTCTTTGATTTGCAAAGAACGAACGGGATCCAATTCGTATGTTTTCCTTTTTCCCGCCGTGGAACCGTAACCATGATTCGTCAAAACGTCGGGAAGAACACTGAACTTGTCCAGCCAAAACCGCCTGTTCTTCTGAAATCTTTCGGATTGGATATACCGTTCCTCCTGCCGGGCATATTCCAGATAGGCGGGCGCCGGTTCAAGCTCGGCCGGTTGTCCGTTCAGAAGCGTCATATAACAATCGTAAATCTGATCGATGACCAAATTGCTGGACCATCCGTCGGAAACGATATGGTGGAATTTTACAAGAAATCCGTTATCTTGGTCGGAAATTTTGAACATCGGAAACCGGCAAAGCCTTCCCCGCTCCAAAACGAACGGCGTTTGCGCTTCCCTTTCCAGCCACTGCCGGAATTCCCGCTCAGGATCGTCATAGACGGAAAAATCGATGAAATCCGGTGCTTCGGCATCGCTTTCGTCCACATATTGACGCGGTTCTCCGTCGATTTCCACGACTCTGATGCGAAGCGCTTCATGCCTCGCGATTTGCAGGCGTATCGCCTTTTCCAGGAGGTTGAAATCGACGGGCCCATTGATTCTTACCGAACCGGCGATGTTGTACAGCGACGTGTCCGGGTATATCTTTTCGGTATACCATATTCGCTTCTGAGGGTGAGTCAAAGAATAACATTTCGGATGATCGGGTCGAAATACGTCGAACATCAAACAGTCCTCCTATTCCTCGACTTGATATGGCGAACATCGGGGCTGCTGCTCTTGGATGAAAAAGCTGTAAAAGGAGTCGTTTGCATGCACATGGAGGCAATTGTTGCGGTAACTTGCAGATCGTACTGCAGAGGTAAAAATTAACGCGCGTTAATTTCCAATTAAAGGGTTATTTTTTCTTTATCTTAACTTGCGGATTTCAAGCTTGTCAAGATAACTATACAACAAATAAAATTTAGTCTAATATGAATGTAAGTATATGGAAGTCCCTCGAAACCAAAATACGGGAAAGGTTGGAGATGCGTGCATGAAATTGCTTGAACTCGAACCGCTAAAAAGCGATGGAGGGGATTGTTTTGATGATGTCATCGTAACCATGAACGGCTGGTATCGGCGTGGATATCAGCTGATGTACGCGGACGCGTTGAAATTTTATTTCGACCCGGATCGACCGGACCAGACCATCGGAACCCGGATGCAGACGAATTTCAGCAATGCTTTGGATTTGCTCCAACATTTTCACGGATATAACATCGAGGTATACCACAATATTTCCCCGACCGACGGCTTAGCCCTCTTCAAAGAACAGCTATCCCAAAACAATCCGATCGGTCTTATTATCGATACTTTCTACAGTCCCTGGGATAATAATTACCAAAAAATCCATTACTTTACGCATGTGATGCTCGTAGCCGGCATTGACGCCGAAACCGGCGATCTGTTATGCGTCGACCCTTTTTTCGTTAAAAAGAATATGCGGCTGCCGCGCGATCATTACATGGACGGGTTTATTTCCTGCATGACGATGGAGCCTTCCGGCTCCGGTATGCCGGGTAAAAACCAGGTGCTGGCAAGCCTGCGGACCAAACTGCTGGAGTATTTGGACATCGCGCCGGCCAGCTTTGAGGCGTGGGCGGAAACGTTCCGCTCCATCGATTTTGCGAAAGAGTCGCAAAATAACGACTTTATGGCGGGCCCGCTTAATTCGAAATTGAACACGCTGGTCACCGGCCGGTTCAACTATGTCAAAACGCTTGATTACATTTCAACCCTGTATGGACTGCCGCAGCTAAGCGACTTTTCCCGGGAAATGAAACTGCTTGCCAACAAGTGGAGCACGATTCGCGGCCTGATCGCCAAGCTGAACTATATGCCTTTACATCTTTTGGATGACAAAATGAAAGACAATGTGATTGGCCGAATACGGACGAACGCCGAAACCGAAGTAGGACTCGTCGAACGGCTGATTGCTGAATTGGAGCCTTCCAAAATTCAAAATCAGGCTTTCGTTTCCGCCTTTCCCGCCCCGCTGTCTGCGGATGACACCGTTCAGAAGATCGAGCATGTGCAGCTGCAGCAGCTGTTCGACACCCGCGGGTTCGACAATGAAAGCGGAACCGCCGATTACGATACCAACGGGTTTAGCTACGCGAGAGCCGGCATTCCCGTAAGCCATGAGCTGCACGTTGCGGACATGTCCTTTGCTTTCCGCGCCCTGCTCGATGACTCCTTCGATAATTTGTCCTGCATGGGCCAGTCGGTTCCGCTTCAAGCAGACCGGTATCGCGGAATCATGGTGCTCGGAAGCAGCCAATTCGGCAGCTGTCTGGATACGCTCACCGTCATATACGAGGACGGCACAACCGACCAAGTGCCGCTCGGATTTTCCGATTGGTGGAACCCGATTCACGTAAACGGGGAAGTCATCGCCCTGGAGGCGAGTACCATGAACAACAAGTCGGGCTTGCTGCCCAGCAAGGTGTATCTGTATGCGGCCAAAACCAGGCTGAACAGTACCAAAACCGCCACGGGCCTAATTCTCCCGATCATGCCCAATCTTCACATTTTCGGTATTTCCATGTGGAAATAAAGCAGCTGTTCAGCCCTAGCAAAAAGAAGCCCCCGAACTCCGCTTTTACGGCGCGTTCGGGCGGCTTCTTCCAAGCTGTTTATAACAATGACAGCAGGGTATTGTGAATGAGTTCCTGCCTGAAACCCGGTGGCCAGCAAAGCTTCGCCGGCCACTTTGACGGGCAGTTTTCCGGGGCGATTTTCGATTTTTTAAAAAGCAAAATGGGCATCAGCATCGCCTACGCCATAACCGAAATCTGCGCGCTGAATAGGTCCAAAGAAATGGATCGGAATGCCATTGACGTGCTCGGCGAAGAGATCGTTTTACTGAAGCAGCTCCACTTTGACGACACCGACAGGCCGGTTTTCTATTCTCTGGACTATTTGAAAAACAGCGTTTTCAACTGTTCATCAAACGCGAGTAGTCCCGCTCGGGCAAAATGAAAACGGAGCCAGGGTTTAGAACCCGCTCCGTTTTATTTTATCGCGCTGCACGCTCCCATGCCGCCCGAACCGCTCATTTCCAAGCCTTGGCTTCTATATGTTTTTTCTTCGGAAACATCTTTTTCAGCAAACCCTTCTTCTGCTTCTCATCCAGAATCTGCTTAACGCCGCGGATCAGCACCCTATACCTCATCTCATCGTCATGACTCATCGTCTGCAGCTGGCTAAAAAATTTATCGTCCATTTTAAGCACCTCTCCAATTCGGCCATTGAATTAATCCGATCGGCCTATTATTTTATAGTCCTTTTTGACTACATTATAACATCCGATTCTCACAAAAATCTCACAAAATGTGCTTTTTTGTCAGGACAAAATAAAAAAAGAGGGGACTGCCGCTCTATTGCCTGCCGCGGCTTAAGATCCATTACTTTGAAATTGCGAGTCGTACTCCTCTCAACGTTCAAGAAAAAGGACAGCCTGACCGCTTCATCAGCGGCTCGACTGTCCTTTTTCTTGTTTTTATTTCTGTTCTTGCTGAGTCCGATCCTCGAAAGCAACCCGATTGACCTCGGCAAAGCGCTGCAGCTTCTTTGCAATGACAGCGACATCGAAAAGGTTCATACGCTTCGAGTAAACCCACCGCGTTTTATTCTCCAGTTCAATGGACACAGACCCCGGCTTGTAAACAATTTGTTTAATATTCGATGCTTCGAGGATGAGTTCTCTCGAATATCCTCTCTTCGCCAGATTGGTCTTGCCTATTTTCAAATAGGGGCGGCGAACGAAATACATCAACAAAGCTACGAATAAGTATCCGCATATCGTAACTATATACATGCCGTTCTGGTCGGCCTTCGTGTACGTAGCCAGCAGAAACACGAAAATAATTACGAACAATAAAGGAAGCAAAAGGCTGCGGCCTTTAAATACTTGAGGCTTGTCAGGATCGGAAATAGGGGATATCCCTTGCTTCGACCTCAGCACATTGGCCTTCTTCGCATTTTTACTTACCATTCTTTCCCACTTGCGCGACATGAACGTACCTCCCAGTATGCTGCTCTTTGTAAGGACCTGCAGAGCTTATCCTTATTTCACTGGAAAGTCGCCCATTTGTCAAGCTAACTATGAGGCAAATGATTGTACGCCCGTATCCATAGGGGATCTGCGGCCTGCGCATACACTAATCTGACGACTAATTTTCCAAACTCCCATCCCCTGCAAATGCTCCGGAATACGATGGCACCAAACAGATGGCCGAAGAACGGAAGAAGGGAAGCAGCGTTTCGTAGCATCGGCCATTCAGGGAGAGATCAACAGGTCAATCATGGTCGTATCTGACCATGATTGACCTGTTCAATGACGGGTTCATTCGACACCCACCCACCTTTAAAAAT
This sequence comes from Paenibacillus sp. sgz302164, assembly GCF_056120505.1. NCBI lineage: Bacteria > Bacillati > Bacillota > Bacilli > Caryophanales > Paenibacillaceae > Paenibacillus > Paenibacillus sp. sgz302164. The sequence goes on from NZ_JBVYOL010000005.1 coordinate 162,332, forward strand.
ATAGCATATCATAGAAGTAGTGTTACAGAATTGTTATCTGTTTTATAGCTGTTAACTCTTTTCTAGCATATCTCCCATCTTCAAGCGGTACGTAAACCATAATAGAAATTTTAATTTCATATTCCCCTGACAGTAACTCAGATTCATCGTGGTCAGCCACATCTATAATCATATATTTTGGAGTGTGTTCCGTAATTGTAAAGGTATACTTAGGAAGATTTAACGTCGAGACTATAAATGAACCGAACGTTTCCTTTCCATTCTTATACAACATAATTTCTTTCATATCAATTTTGTCGGATATTATTTCTTTTGTATCAGATGATATTTCTAATACTATAGGGATAGATTTGTTTAATGCTCTGTATTCGAATCCTTCTAGTAAATGTATTACTAACTTCATATTCATTGCCCCCTAAAAAAGTCATAATACTGTTGAAACCACTGAAGGTCTTCGTCAGAAAGTCCCATCCTTTCCCTTGCCAAATATTTGTCGATGTTGCGTACCTCTCAGCTTGTTCAACAGGTAATGCCATAAATTCTTTTCTACCCAACTTAAGGGATTGTCTATAATGCTTAATCTCATGCAAAATTGTATTAGCCATCATTTTTGCATTACCGAAGTTTTTATTTAAATCTAGAATCGGTTCGCCTTTTGCATTAAACTTAAACAAAGTGATTGGCGGCGCACACAGTTGTTCCCTGGCAGTCATAAGACAATCTCCTGATTTCGGGTTGTCTACATTTTTCCATGGATATTCGAGGCTTTGAAGGTGGGACAGGTTTGACGCTTACGTGAATTTAGTGAAAATTTCACATGTCTAGTTTTATTTTACTTTGCTTTGCCGTACTTTTCGTTGTTAGCGATACCGCGGCAGAAAAGAAAACCACATTACGGGTGGCTAACTCGCATTGTGGCGTTCTACATGGGTATTGGTTTCATTAATCCATCAGGTACTAAACTTTTAAATATGAACGTATACCCTTGATAGAGGTTCAATAAAAAACAGGTCAATCAGGGTGGTATCTGACCATAATCGACCTGTTCAACGTAACGGAAAACCGTTATATAGGTGATAAAATTCAAGCATTTATATGCGTACTAACGAAATGACGAAATCTTCATACGGGCATTACATAGGTTAAGTTTGTTATTGGTTGAATGTTGGGTTCATTCGGCACTGGGTAGCCCGCCCACCACTGTTATTAATTAATTCATGCTTTCTGCAATTCTTTCCACAATTTCTTTATCCCAATCATCAAGATCAGCCATTAATTCCTCATATTTGCATTTCGATTCAGGAGTATCAATAGCCAAAAGTGCCGCTATGCTGTAATGCCCTATGGTGTCGATTCCAAAGAGTTTATTTACATTCGGGTCTCGAAATTTGCTGATGTAAGAAAGTTTAGAAATAATCTCTTCGTTACACAATTTTCTGCTGACAATCTGACTTATAGCACTTACTAAAACCTGATTATGATGAATATCTAAACACTTGATAATTTCAAGATCGTTTAATTTGCCTTCTCTTATTTCCTTCGATAAACTTAAAGGTTTCACTCTTCATCGCCTCTCTTTATTCATTTACAGGACCAAAGTTGTCTATTAGATATTGCCTTTCAGTTCTATAGTTGTTCCACAGTTGCTCAGCAAGAGCCTTGTTACCTATTCGGTCAGCCTCTTTTATTTCAACCATGTATGCTCTGAGTTCCATAATAATTCTATTTTTGAACTCATAAGTAACATCCAATTTGGGGTAGCCTTTTGCCATATCGTCTAGAAAATGTTGATACTCATGTCTTAGAGCACTTATTGAAGCATCTTCATATATATTTAATTGCCCTGGAATATTTCCTTTTGGTGCATATGCCATAATATCACGATCTAGGATTCTTACTTCTACTCCTGCTTCCTGTGCTTGCTTAATAATATCATCCCATTCCTCAGGGTGGGAAAGACGTCCAGGACCATAAATATCCCTAAACGGATCAGAATCATTCTTCCCTAACATGCTATCAGGTAATCTATCTTTCCCCGTCCCCTCAGCTTGCTTCACCAGCGGAACAAGCGGGCTCTCCGCCTCTACTGCGGCAGTTGCCTTGCTTGCATTCGATGTGAGGACACTCAGTTCCTCCGCACCCTTTGCACTTCGTACAACGGCCCCTAACGGTACAAAGACTTCTGCCGTTTTCTCGATGCCATAGCCCAGCATTTCCGCTTTCCGGTTCGGACTCGCTTCTTCAAATTCCTTTATCGTACTCACGACTGCTTTCGTTACTCGTCCCGGCAGCTGCTTCACGTTCGCGATCCCATTCTTTGCATCTTCTTGCAATGTATACAGCGGTTTCTCGCTGCGGATCGTCTTCAAGGCGTATTGTGTACTTCGCACTGCCGAGCTAAACGCATTGCCCTTTAGAGCTAATGATACCACACCAGATAGTGTCCCTATAACTCCTTTGGCCACTCCGGTTTTAAAATGCTCTTCCAGTTGAATGCGTTGGTCTACGGCGTCCAGTACGCTTGTTATGTAGCGGTTATCCAGTTTGCTTCCTTCGAGCAGCTTCTGGATGATATCTCTTCCTTGTCCATTATAGGTGCTTGCATCCAGTGCTGAATAGACCCACTCTTCCCCTTGCTTGACTTTGTTGTCCAGCCAAGTGATTCCTGTCTCTACCGCATCCAGCCCACTTTCGAGAAAATCGAGTAACCTCGCTCCGCTTCGTCCCGTCCACGTCGTACTCATGGTTTTTACTGCCGCTGCGTTTTTGACTTGAGGTAGGAAACTTCGCCCGGTCAGGGCATCTTTCACCCATGATTTCCAACTTCCGCTGAAAATACCCGCGCCTTTCCCATCCGCCTCATCAAACTGATTCGCTTTTTTCGTGGCGAAGTCCTGGATTTGCTGCAGTTCGCAGCGCAGGTCCTGCAGCATCCGGTCAATCGATTGGTAGCCGCTGTCCACATCGGACCGCTGACGGCTGGACATCGTGAGCCCGTTCATCGCGCTGTGAAGTTGGCTTTGGATGCGCTCCAGCGTCCCGATCGTCGCATAAAGCTCGCTCGCCGTGGCTCGCAGAGTCGATGTGTCTACACGTATTTGCACCTAAGTTCCCCTTTCGTTAGTGGACCGCAGCTCTTTTAATGCGTTACCCTTGCGCCAAAATCGTCATAACTGGATAAATCCCCATGATAGAACGCCACATCGCCGTCCATCAGCGTGAACGTGTTGCCGTATTTATCCGTCGTCGCATTGCTGAATCCTTCCATCTGCCACTGGTTGTCCAGCGGGACGCTCTCCCCGGGCAGCCGGTAATAGCGCAAAAAGGGATTCACATAATCGGCATTCTTGATGCTCTCCAAGTTGAAATTCACGATGATGTACCCATCCTTCAAAAAAATCGGCGAATGATCGTCCAGCCCGCCATGCGTTCTCCCGTATTCCGCGATATTTGTGCCCGCCGCCACCACATAAGGAGCCGCCGGCAAGCTGTACTCGCCATACCAGTGCTGGATCGAAGCCAGCGCCCGCTGCGGATCTACCGAACCGGGCACGCCGGTTTTCGGTCCGATCATCGTCCGGGTTAGCCATGGCGACGTGAACCATGCATACGCATTGCCGACCCAGGACTTGCGCTTAGCCCGGTACAAAAAGTCGCTTACGCCATAGTTATCCGCCACATACGCGGCCGTATCGGTAAGCTCTTCGCCCGGCACATTGCGCATCGTGTCGTTCAGCAGCACATGCCGCTGCTGCTTGTCGTCGGCGGAGCCGATTTTCACAAAATACCTCACCGGTTTCTCCGAGTAGGCGTGGTAGTACAAATCCACCGGGATACGCCCCGTGCCATCCTTATTCACAAAATAAAACGATGGCGTGATCCGTATCCCATCCCGGCGCCCGAACATGTTCCCCTTCGTCTTCAAGTCGAATTTAAAATGATACCCGGTCTTGATCGACACGGTATGGTCATAGCCCGGAAACGGGTGGCTTCCCGGATGAATCGGCAGCACATACGGATAGCTGTTGCCCCGCGAGATTCCGTCGATATCGTTCGTGCCGGTCCAGTACGAAACGCCTGTCGGCGAGATGCCGTCGCTCGTGCGGAACACGTACTGCCAATCATAGTCGCCGATATCCGTGATATGAAAATCGTACAGCCTGCCGATCGCCTCTACCGGGATCGTGTTCGTCGCTACGTGATTCGGCCAATCGAAATTGGCGCTCGTTTGTGTCGTAAAGTTCGTAGGCGCATTGATCGCAATCGACCGAAAATGAACTGTATAAAACCCTTCGTCGATCCACGTCGGCATGATGAACGTCATGTCCGGCTGATTCACCGGAATGTCGACCCATGTCCCCGCCCCGATGTACGCCGACTTATCCGCATTCCAGACGTCGAATTCGAAGCGGACTTGCTTGTTGGCGGTGTACTTGGCGTAATCGCCGTACCCGTTTGTGACCCCGTACCCGCCGAAGCCGGGGTACGCGTCATGCTGGCCGGTCGTCGGCACGAACACCGTGAACGGCCGGTCCAAAATGACCGCCGCCCGGCCTGCGGTGGGCACGACTTTTTCGTTGTGCGCCTGATCGTCGGTCACAGACGGGTACATGACCACCGGTGTATGCACCGTCACCGGATTGATGCCGTCGATCGGATAGTCTTTATCCGATCCGCCTTTGACATTCCCCGGAATCAGCGGGTAATAGATCGTGCCGGTCGTCGGCTGATCCGCCCGGTTGACAAGCGAATTGCTGACGACGTAGCCATTGCCGTACAGCACATCCCGGCCGATCATCGTCGGCTGCGGGATCGTTCCCGGAGTCTGTCCCTGATCGGGGTACCGGGAATTTTCCATAATCGTAACGCCGTTAAAAACGACCAGATCGTTGTTCACCTGGTTGCGACCCACGGCGTTCTCCGCTGCCGATTGAAACTCCGGCGGCGTACCTCCGGGTGGCGGGCCACCGCCAGTCCCCAGATTGACCCCGCTGCAAGTAGCGGGGAGAACATGAGCCTTTACATCATCGTTATTATCCGATTGCAGCGTTGGCGCCGTATAGCCATGGGGATCCAACTGAACCGTTTCATCGGGATAGCCGCCGAGCGCATAATTCGTGATCGTGGACTTCTCTAATCCATAGACTTCCAAGTTGTCGATTTGCCAGTAGCTATACGGGCGTTTGACGGTCATGGTCTCGGTTACGGTTTCCTCCATAGGGACCGGTGGCGCCCCTTCCCCGCCGCCTACCGTCCAGACATATGTTTTGGTCACTTCAACCGCATACGACACCTCACCGGTCATATTCGCAAATTGATTTTGAAATAAATACTCCAGCCCCAATACGTTCGCATAGAGGCTTTCCGAAGTCGGGATGCCTTTTAACACATCGAATCTTTCCGCATCCCGCATATCCGCGAGAAGCACACCGCTGGCCGCAGGGTCCATGACGGCGGCCTGATTAATCGTTCCTTTGGCCGGGGGGCCGATCATGTAGGAGCAGCTGTTGGGTGGCACAGGCGAACAGCTGTTTTTGACTTCAACGCTAGTGCTTCCTTTTTCATCTACATTTCCAACAGCTTCAACATAATGAGCTTGAATCGTAGTCGTTCCCACGCCTACCGCTGTAACAACACCGACTGGGCTGACTGTAGCCACACCTATATTCGAACTTGACCATGTTGTTTTCGGATTGCTGGTCACATTCTCTGTTGTTGTGCCAGGTTTCGTAAGAGTCGCCGTAAGGGATTTGGACTTATTCGTAGATAGGTCCATACACCCAGGATTTGAAACGGTTAAGCCGCCCGATCCGTCTTTGTAATAAACCTTCAATTCTAAATCACGAAAAAACCATGACTCTCCAATAAAATCAATCTTCATCGGACTGTAGTAGTTATAAAAGAGTGCCCTTGGATCTGCAAAATGCCCGTTATCTGCTGGCACATAATCAAAGAGCTCCGTAAAAGTCACTCTAGCACTCTTATCTGTCTCCAAACTACCGGAGATATCGTAGATTTTTCCAGATGGTTCAGGCGTGAATGATCCATTGTTATCTACTGCAGGATTTTCCACGCTGTTAATTTGCACATAGTCAACAGGAACTATAATATTTGAATCGTTAGACATTTCCGTTGGCTTTGGAACCCTTCTAAAAGTATTCCATGGAGCTTTAGAAGGAATTTCGGGCAAACCATATGAATCATTAGGTATAGAAGAATCATTCGCGGCTCTGTTAGTATCCCCGTCATCATCAGCAAATGTCCAAGGCCAACCGAGAACCCAGTTAAAGTTTCGATTCCATTTAAACACACCGACAGGTGAACGCTTGTTCCTTGCATTAAAATCCGAATGATTTCCATATATTGCATCAGGATACTTATAAACAGTGCCACTTTCTAAGGTTAATTCATACCTTGCTGTATCTGTACCTGGATCGACTAATACAACTTTATCAATTTGTGCCGGATCGCCTCCGACATCAATTGTGGAAGGGCTTGGATTGAAATACTCTTGTGGCAGCCATTTCCCGGCGTACGAAATACCATCAATGGTAAAGTTATCGTTGTACCCCCCTGGCGCACTTAATGTTGCTGTGACCGTCGGAGGCGTGCCCGTAGCACTAGCTTTGTCAGGGTAAATAATGATGGATAAGACATTGCCAAAAAACAATATCATGAAGAGGAATATACCTATCTTTTTTTTCATGTTAAGAACCCTTAATTTTGGTTGTAATTATAATCAGGAGCAGACAAAACAACCTCTACATACTTGCCTCCGAATTGTTGAGGTTGGCTAAACTCTAGGCCAATGTTTGGTATTTTTTTTTCGACAACTAGATTACCCTTTGGAATAACAAAGCCGTTAATATACTCCTGATCACGTAGATCTTCCCACTCATGCCCAGGATAGTTCATTTCAATTTGAAAATCCCCTTTTTTGGATTTTGAATATAGCTGCTCGCTTGCGTCAAGAATACTCGGATCATCGCTAGGAGTTTCAGAAACAAGTTTGGCAGTCATTTCGATTCCACTCTTGTAGTACAATGGTGTAATTCCGTATTTTTTTTCTAAAGTCAAGCGATTCATCGCAACAAGAACATATGCGCCACTGTTTATGTTCCTATATTTCCCATCCTTGTGACTTACCCATTGCAAATCATCGGGAATATAGCTGCGGAAAGGGTCGTTTGGATCATCAAGGTCAACGACAATGACTTCTTTTGCCGTTGACCTTACATTTCCATTATCAGAAGCGAAGTCCAACACATCGGGTTTAAACTCACGGATCGGTTTCCCAAAATATCGTGGGAGCATAATCATGATATTTGTTCGATGCCATGTGACCTCTGCCCTCGAAACAGCATGTTTGTCAGATTTGAGTGTATTACCATTTTTAATATCAAGTATGCGCTCAATAATGGCCACCGCCTGTGCACGTGTCGTCGTTTTATCCTCCCCGAGCGTGCCGCTGTCGTCCAGACCGGCGATCAGCCCGGCTTTCGTCGCCAGGTACATCCACTTCTTGTCATCCGTGTTATTGTCGCCGGTAGCTGCGCGAACCGCTATGCGCGCCATTTCGTAGCGAGTCATCGGCGTATTCCAATCCCCGCTCGTAAAGTCACTCCATTGATGTATTCCCACACTGACCGCCGCGTTAATGTACGGCAAATACCAGTCATTGCCAGAGGTAACGCCAGAAACCGAAAGTTGAAGTGTGGTATCGACCATTTTGATAAATTCGGCGCGCGTCACTTGTTCGTTCGGTTTGAAAGAATGGTCTTGGTAACCTTCGACATAGCCTTTTTGAATGGCTCCAGCTATGGTTGCTTCCGCCCAATGCCCTTTCGTATCGCTGAAGCTGCCTGTGGATGCCGTACCGGCGGCATTTGTTGTTTTCGTGCCTGGCGTAGCGGCGGTTGAATCAGCTTGGACATCGGGAATTGAAGTCCCAAGTAATGCAATAACCGCTAGCGATGTAATCAAATGAACTCTCATTTTTATACCTCCATAGTAAAAAATTTGCTTTTCAAAACAAAAAAACCAACGCCTTTGGCGGCCCGGCTGCCGTTTCTATAAGGAATGTCTGGCGACACACACCCCATAGAGTAGGCCCGTGGCTTTGCGTCCCTGTCTTTCGATCAGGTTTGCCTTTTCAATTTCACTTGGTCTTTCAGGTATTTAAAACTATAAAAATAGTGCATTAGATCTAATTAAAATCCCATATTAACCCATAATATAACATATTTTCACAAAAATTTTATAACTTGCACCGAACATGAGCATTGCCTTTACGAATTCCATCCATTGCCCCAAGGGAAAATACAGCGCCGCGCCGTTTTTACGATCATGACCTCCAGTTGCAAAAAACAAGGCCAATTACATCAAATTAGGGACAATATTTGACCAAATCCTGCTAATTTAGCAAATACTATGACTGCTACTTATCAATTTCTTATCATCGCCTCATGGTGCTGGAAACCCCCACATAGGCACTTTTACTTCATAGAATTTTTTGATATCACTTTTTTCTACCCACTTTTCGTATTCAAAACGATCCACTTCTACAAATTCATACTTTTTTATAATGTCTGGTCCGTGCATACCACTGCCCAACAATAACCTGTTGGAGTCTTCTTGAAAAACAGGAAATTCAAGACCATCGAATATCACAGCATTTCTTACATCGTATATCGACTGAATCTCGTTTTTTTCGACACGTTTACAATAATGTCCCGTACTATCAAGAGTAAAACCTAAGCTACTCTCAACATGTTCTTTTGTGAACAATTCATAATCGTTCGGATTGTGTTCGATAACTTCGTACTCTCGCCCTTGATATAACGCCCAAATACCATTTCGCATAAAAATACCTCCGATTTTAAGTTCAATTTCCGAAGCATAAGCTCTTTCATCTGTGACATATACGATCCATTGATTACCTTAAACCTTAATTCCTACTTCATTTTCTCTTAATGGATGTTCATCAAACCAATTGAATCGTTCTAACATCTCTATTTCAATTATGTCCTTTGCTTCCTGCTCTGTCATGTTTCCAGCCTCCTTTTCATCCGAAACATGGTAAACTCCTCGTATGAGAAGACGATAATCTTTTAATATACAAATAAAAGGTGGTTTCAATGGAGCCAATATTCATTCATCCGTGGGAATTAAGCGAAGAAGAGGTAATTTCCATACAAAATAATTTAGCTGAAAAGGTCATTAAAAAAGACCAATATGATGAAGTAAAATATGTTGCCGGAGTTGATGTAGCTTATTGCAAACGAAGTGATATTTTAATTGCAGCATTAGTCATTTTGGAGTCGACATCATTAAAACTAGTGGAATCAGTAGTAATTGAAGATACAGTTCGATTTCCATATATCCCCGGATTATTTTCATTCAGGGAGTTACCCCCAATCATTAAGGCGTTTAAGCAAATAAAAATAAAGCCAAATTTAATTGTTTGTGATGGTCAGGGTATCGCACATCCTAGAAGAATTGGGTTAGCTAGTCACTTAGGAGTTCTTTTCGATATACCGACTATTGGTTGTGGCAAAACTAGATTATTAGGCACTTTCGAAGAACCTAAACTTCACAGAGTGTCGTGTTCACCACTAATAGAGAACAATGAGGTAGTTGGAAATGTACTAGGAACTCTGGACAATATTAAGCCTGTTTTCGTGTCAATCGGTCCCCGAATTTCTTTAACCACAGCATGTGAATGGATATTAAAAATTTCACCTAAACATCGTTTACCCGAAACGACTCGACAAGCTGACCATCTTGTTAAAATTGCTTTAAACAAGATCAAATTGGGTTGGTTCTGATTTTTCTTTTATTAATTCCCCTTTTTCATTCCATTCTCTATAGGTAATTTTAAAGCCATAAAGAGATTCTGCGATTGATCTAATAGATCCATCCTAATACCAAGAAAAAGATTTTCCAGCAATAGCTCCCTTGCTCATACATCTAAAGCCTTCTATTTTGCCACTTTCATAAAATGTAACATAATCGCCTTCAGGTACACCATTCACATAGTAACAATAATGAGCTAAGTTCCCAGTACTATACTTTTCATAAACAAGACCTGTTATTGGTTTTCCTCCATCTTCCATAGGTTTATCAAAAACTTGATCACCAAACTCTCCAGAAAAACAAACATCACCTATAAATTCTATCCCGTTTAAAAGAATTTCTTCTGCCGCTAGAATATTTAGTTCCTCCATATTATATAAGCCCCCTTTTTCCGTTCGTGAATCATCGCTGCTCTTTCGGGCAGGCCTCAAAATGTATCAACTCATGAAAAAAAGAAGACCACAATACAGGTGGCTAGCTCGCATTGTGGCACTGTTCGTTGCTTGGTAATTTACACAAAATTACTGATAGATCATTACAAATCTAGATTTTCATCCTCTATGACCAACCTAACATTTTCCAAGTACCGTTCCCTGATATTAAGTTCAGAAGAATCAATGTTTTCTTTTTTCCAGATGCTTATCAATCTCTTATCTTCAATAATTTCTAATGCATTTTTTACAATATGTTCTCTAATGCAATTATTACGCACACAAATTTCTGCCAATATTACAGTGAACAACCAATTTATTTCCTCATAGTCGTCTGTTTGGTTTTCATACTCTACGACCAATCTTGAAATTGCTTGACCTGGTGATAATCCATCAGAAATAAAACTCGTGTAATCTTTCGGGACATACTCCATCAATTCATCATATGTTAATTCTTCTACCATATTCTACCTTCCACCTATCTCTTTAATTCTCTTATATAATACACATAAATCTCTATATCTGGGAACATCTCTTTGAACTTTAAAATAATTGGACTACAGCTAGCACACGGCTCTCTATCAGTATAAAGGTCAATTCTCCCTTTTCTCTCCCTTGGTTCAAGCTTTTTCAGCTCGTCAGTAATATCCTCCAAAATTTTAAATTCTGTATCCCATTTTCTTGTATAAGCACCTTCTCCATCAATGACATCTAAATCGTTAACATCTCGTGGTGTGAAATTCCAGTCCTTCTCATCTTTAAGAGTCGAGAAACCTTGTGCATCACCTGCATCACTTACAGCGTTTACACGACTAGAAGATTTATACTCAGATCTTAATCCTTTTATCTCTACTTTTGCCAAACCAAAATTACCTTGTTTCCTAATTTCCTTTGGCAGTTCTTTTCTGAGCTCTTTACTTCTCCTAGCTAGTTCTCCACCGATACTTTGCGAATCGATTGTTACCTTCTCAGCAGTAATAACTTCACTTTTCAAAGAAGATTTCCCCGTCCCCTCACCCTCCGGCAGCTTCTCGTTCGGTCTCTCATTGGGCTTCTCAGGCGGTTTGATCGTTTGCGGAGGAGTTCCCTGGTCTACTTCACCGATTCCCCTGGCCGTATTCCCTAAAGCGGGCTTCCCCTTCGAAATAAGCGCTGATGTCCCTCCTGCGATCATGGAAGCCAGCCCGAAGCTCGCCATCCAGTGCTCTTTGGAGAGCGCTTCTTTCGGATCCAATGCCTCCTTGACCGTTTCAACGGCCCCCATGCTCAGCCAATTGGCAAAATCGTAGGGAGAGTCCATCATTTTGTTTGCCCTGCTTTGTAGACCGTCGTTGATGCCTTTTGGAATCCCCATAGTTAAATAATTCAAAAAATCAGCAGGGGAATCCAGAGAATGGGCGGCGCGTTCTTCGAATCCTTTTATAATGTCCTTCCCGATTTCCTGGAAGCTATCCGTATGTCTATCGCATTTTTCCTTCTTGTCTTAAGTTTTCGTATAGTGCTTTATTTGCTAACATTCTGTTATACAGTTCCTTAACGCATCATCCTTATTTTCAAATTCCTTAATATTCATTCTCTTCCTCTCTCGCTATAATAAACAATCCATTTATCTCTTCTTTTAGCTACGCAGTTTTTCGATTTTTTTCAATTTTTTCCAAAAAACATATCATTCATATGGCATAGTTTCATCTTCCAATAACAACTCTTGCAATTCTTCTCTTGTCATTTCAATAACACTCCCTTTAATCAAATATTTCCCTGATATATCCTTCTTTTAAATAATATGCTTATTCCTAACCTATGATTCAAGTTGGAATAAACCTTTGAAAGTTTATCAATCATGTTTGTCAAACTTTCTAAGAGTTTGCTTTGTTGGCTGTATTATGCGACCTTGCAATCACGATATAAACCCGTGTATTTTAATTACATTGTTTGAGCTGAGTTTATACGGGGCCATACCGACTGGATAACCCCAGCCCAAAAAAGAAACCTTGAAAGGCACGAAGCCAGTCAAGGTAAGTTATAATACACTATCCGTTTCGGTATTTATTTCACCAAGAAAATCTGGCCATCATGGTTGCAAACAATAATTTTTGAATAATCCTTAGATGCAGTTATCACGTCCAGCCCTTCCTCCCTATCAGGATTGATTCTATCTTTAAGAAATGCAATTACGTTTGTCTTACTCGTTAAAAACAACTTATCCTGATAGTCATGAATTGGGTGCTTGTAAAATAGATAGTACTCTTCTCCAGTAGAAAGTGCATCAGTATCATAAACTTGATTATCTACCCGCACCCAGTTTTTAATATTTTCCCCTGGTTCTATATTTTCGGGGTTGATTTGTTGCAATAACTCTTTCATTATTTGTTTTGCTTCATTTTGATTCACTCGACTTCCAGGGAAAACTTCCATTTTTATTATCCCTCCTAATTAGGTTCGCTATAAAAAATATGACCTTTACCAGAGTTACTAGAATGCCAATCCTTCCACTTTATGTGTGGGAGGTCATTATGGGGGGCATTTTGGGTGTGCTTTTCGTTTGGATGTCTTTCATAACCCTTATCATATTTTTTAGTAGAATATTGTTTATATCTATTCATGTTACCTCTGCCTTCTTGCAATAATACTTTTGCTTCAGACGCAGATTCAACCCTAAAGTTTGAAGATCCACCCTCATTTAATTTTTTAACTGCATTGCCCCACTCTTTACTTCCTCTAGTTATAACGGGCATTTCAGTTGCCTTAACATCTTTACCCATCCCCTCAATTTTTCTGGCAATAGACTGCTGAGCCCGATAGGCAAGACGGGCATCTGCAACAGCTTCGCCACCCAAGGGAATAGCTGCCAATAAAGATAAACCGGCATTAACTGTATCCCCCTCATAACTATAAAGAAGGAAATTTGCGCCTTCCGAGAATATATCTACTCCCGGTATATTCCCAGCTATATCAAGGGCTGTATGCACCCAACTGCTCCAATCATCCCCATCCCTGCTCAATCCAAAAGGATCTACATAAGAAACAGGATTTCCATTCACATAAGCATAGCGGTTTAGCGTCTGCCCATTTTCAATACTACCAATCAGAACATCACGATTCAAGAACCGTTTAATTTCAGGATTGTAGTACCTAGCTCGCATATAATACAACCCATTACTGTCAGTCATCACACCGTCTCGTCCATTATACATAAAAGGAGTCATGGGTGTCCCAATGTGATAAGTCAAATTCCCATAAAAATCATATCCAATACGATCTGTAATGTGCCCACTCTCGTCAGTAAGAACGGTCGTACTCCCTCTTCGATCATAATGGTGTATCGATAGATTCCCTTCCACATCTTCCTTACTTATTAAGCCAAGACCATAGACATAATACGCTTTAGGTACACCTGCCGCATCCGTTTCCATCAACACTTGGCTTAAGGAAGTATTAGGATTAATGACAAAACGAGTAGTTACCCCATTTTCAATCTTGGATACACGGTGGTTTTCCGCATCATACCCATAGCTTGCGTTCCCCGCACGGATAAGTCGATTCTGCGAATCATATTGGAATGTCAGCATTTGACCGTTTAAAGGCCCGTTGGTCATGTTTCCATCTGCATCATAATTTACAGGATTCCCGTTAAACTGAGCTAATCTATTATCAGCGGTATAAGACATATTTACATTTTGAATAACGGTCTGCGCGCTTCCAGGCTGGTATACATTCTGGAAAACAGTTAAATTCCCGGCCGGATCGTATGAATAGGATTGGCCATATACTGCATCAGCAATACCTACATTAGTTAACCTACCCAATACATCGTATGCATAGTTATAAACCTCATTCGTGACGCTGTTTCTTTCTGATAAAACTAAATGGTTGTTATCATAGGTATAGCTGTAATGATTGATAGCACTACCAAATCGATCAGTGTCATTCGTCTCAATCAGTTGTCCTGCTTTATCGTATAAGTTCATTTCTGTAGAACCATCGGGACGAATTGTCTTACTTAGTCGGCCATTTACATCGTAAACGTATTGGGTATGACGGCTTCTCCAATCTGTTACCTGGACAAGCCGATTTGTCGAATCGTACTCATAGGTGACCACTTTACCATCAGGATAAGTTAACGTTTTTAAATTTCCATTAGCATCATAACTATATTGAATTGTATTGCCAAATACATCTTTGTAGCTTGTCAAATGATTCAATGAGTCATACTGTCTGCTAATAGTTCCATTACCATCTGTAGTAATTAGTGGGTTACCATTTGCATCATATGTTTGTGTAACAGTACCTTCCGGATTTGTAAAACTGATCTGTCTTCCAGCAGCATCATATTGATATGTGGTTTCTTGGCCGCGACCATTAACTATACTTACAAGTTGTCCTTGAGTGTCATATTTATACTTTATCGTCGAGCCAGATGATGTCGTGATTGAAACTATTCTTCCTGCAGAATCATAAGTAAAACTGGTATTATTATTGTTTGCATCTCCAATAGTTGTACGGTTTCCATCGGTATCATAACTTTGCTGGTTATTCCCACCAAGTGTATCGCGAGTTGAAATTAGTCGATTAACAACATCATATTTCATCGTTGTCGAACGACCAAATGCATCAATAACTTGAGTCACTCTATTCAAACTATCATATTTTTGGGTTGTAACGTTGCCCAATGCATCAGTAATAGAAATCGGATTATTTACTGCATCAAAAGAATAAGTTTCAATTGTATCCCCATTTCCATCCGTTTTTCCGATTACATTACCCACTGTATCATATTGCGTACCAAAAGAATTTCCCTTCGGATCAGTTACACTGGTTAAACGTCCTTTAGAATCTCGGTGGAAATAAGTTGTATTACCATTGGCATCTATCACTGAAGCTAGTCGATCTTCTCCGTCATATTTATAGGTAATACTTTGATTTAACGCATTAGTCTCTGACAGGAGATTACCGTTTGCATCGTAGTTGTATTTGGTTAAACTCCCTTTGGGATCAGTTTTAGTAACTTTATCACCGTGACTATTGTAGGTATATTTAAAAGTATTACCTAAACTGTCTGTCTGAGTTAATATATGACCAGCCGCATCATATGTATACGAATCAGAAATGTCCCCTTTCTTTTTCTTAACAATTCTGCCGATGTTGTCATATTGATAATTGGTTACTACACCAGTAGGATCGGTTTTTTTTACAAGATTGCCTTGTGCATACTCGTACAATGTCTTGGCTTTCAAAGGTGTTGTTACTGATTTCAACAAACCGTCGCTATTATACTCATTTGTGGTACTATTGCCCAACGAGTCCTTCACATTTAAAATGTTATTGTTACTATCGTAGGTGTATGTGGTTGTGTTCCCTTGAGCATTTTGTACAGAAAGTAAATTGTTTTTGGAGTCATACGTCATGATAGTTAGATTGCCATTTGCATCAACCGAATTTATCAAATTACCTTTGGAATCATACACATACCTCGAAAAATCCCCATTAAAATCTCTTTCGCCCGTACGATTCCCATTTTGATCATATGAGTATGTTTTGATATTTCCCATTTCATCTGTTAACTGTATTAGCTCATAAAAACCATTATGGGTTACTGCATGTTTCTGACCATTACGATCCGTTATCGTAGTAATTATATTTCCAGGCAAACTTGTTTCATCATAGTTGAATAGAGTAGCTGGATGATTCGCCAAAGCATCTTTTTGTGAGATTACTCTGCCTCTATCATCATAAGTATTTATGAAGGAAACAATCCCATCTGAATCCGTTACAGTCAATACTCGCCCATTACTATCATACGTATAATTTGTAGGATTTCCATTCGCATCTACGATGGACGTTAAGTTTTGATTAGCATCGTAGGTAATAGATATTTCACGATTCACTACATCTTTAATTCGATTCATTAACCCATTTGTATTATAAAAAAATTGAAGGGCTTGTCCTGAAACAGGTTCATTCACAGTAATTAATCGGCCTGCATTATCATAACTAAATTGATAAGTTTGTCCATGACCATTCAATAATTTTGTGACTTGACCGGTAGGGTTAAACAGATATGTGGTTTGATCCCTGAGGGTTAAAGTATAGCTTCCATCGCTATTTTGAACTAGATTATCATAATTGACGCTCAAGTCTGAGCTGGTGTATTGTCCGCTACTATTTCTCGCAAAAGTATTCTGACGGTTTGCATTCCAATGAACAATGATATTTCCGCTTGATTGCTTTTCCAAATATGTTTCAAAGTCATGGCTCCAACCTTTTCCTAATGGGCCAACATTAAGTAAAAGGGAATTGTAGTGAGTATTGAAGCTGAGTGGAAGTTCTCCATTTACCGTAAGCAACGATCTTGTAATCTCGTGCGCTCCAGTTGCCGTGTTTACTGGGTCAGCTTCAAATGTTTGTTCGTCCATTATTCTGGAATCTAAAGTTTGTATCTTGGAAATTGCATTACCTCCAGAGAGATTTATTTCTGGAACTCTAGAGAAATTGCCAGTACCCAAATTAAAACTTCCTACATAACAATTTGGGTGTTGTTGAACAGTGCTTCCCGATGGTGCCAAATACAAGTCTATACTGCTGGTATAATGTGACGGGTCAGTTGAACTGATTTGAAATACCAATTGTGTGCTGGAACTAGAGATAACAGTGATTCCCACATTATTATCCTTGTAGCCAATCTGTTTTCCACTCGGATTACGTGGATCATTACTCTCTACCAACATGAAATTTCTATATCCATACCCACCGTATCTCATGCTTACCCAATATTCTAAGGGAGGCAAATTATTTCCAGTAACTGTAAACGTGGGATTAAAATACATGTCACCATAATTTGCAGTTATTGAAGTCACTTTTATTGTGTTGGGAGCTAATGTACCCAAATTAAAACTTCCTACATAAAAGCTCGGATGTTTTTGAACAGTACTTCCCGACGGTGCTAAATACAAATCTATACTGCTGGTATAATGTGACGGATCAGTTGAACTGATTTGAAATACCAATTGTGTGCTGGAACTAGAGATTACAGTTATTCCTACGTTACTATCTTTGTAACCAATCTGTTTTCCACTCGGATCACGTGGATCATTACTCTCTACCAACATGAAATTTCTATACCCTTCACCACCGAATCTCATATATGTCATATACTCCAAGGGGGGCAAGTTAGTTCCGGTAATGGTAAACGTGGGGTTAAAATACATGTCACCATAGTTTGCAGTTATTGAGGTTACTTTTATTGTGTTGGGAGATAATGTGCTCAAATTAAAGCTTCCTACATAAAAGCTCGGATGTTTTTGAACAGTACTTCCCGATGGTGCTAAATACAAATCTATACTGCTGGTATAATGTGATGGGTCAGTTGAACTGATTTGAAATACTAATTGTGTGCTGGAACTAGAGATTACAGTTATTCCTACGTTACTATCTTTGTAACCAATCTGTTTTCCACTCGGATCACGTGGATCATTACTCTCTACCAACATGAAATTTCTATACCCTTCACCACCGAATCTCATATATGTCATATACTCCAAGGGGGGCAAGTTAGTTCCGGTAATGGTAAACGTGGGGTTAAAATACATGTCACCATAGTTTGCAGTTATTGAGGTTACTTTTATTGTATTGGGAGCTAATGTACTCAAATTAAAGCTTCCTACATAAAAACTTGGATGTTGTTGAACAGTACTTCCCGATGGTGCTAAATACAAATCTATATTACTGGTATAGTGTGATGGGGTTGTTGCACTGATTTGAAATACCATTTGTGTGCTGGAACTAGAGATAACGTTTATTCCTACATTATTATCCTTGTAACCAATCTGTATTCCACTCGGATTACGTGCATCATTACTCTCTACCAACATGAAATTTCTATATCCATATCCACCGTAACTCATGCTTGTCTTGTATTCCAAGGAAGGCAAATTAGTTCCGGTAACGGTAAATGTAGGGTTGAAATACATATCACCATAATTTGCAGTTATTGAAGTTACTTTTATTGTGTTGGAAGTATCCGCCGCATAAATGGTATTATCAACATCTTTGAACAATATGGAGAATAATATTGTTAATATTAGTAATAATGAAGTAATCTTTTTCAAAAATAACTCACCTCAAGTAATATAAAATAAGAATTCAATAAACGGTTAAGCTAATCAAGTGATATTATCACCAAAAAATTGCAAACAGTCAGCATTCAAAATAATAGCGCTTACATTGTTGAATTTTAACCTAATACCTACGGATTAGCCCCCTTCCTCTCTTATCTTTATGCCGATTTTGAAGTCCGATTGGAACTGATCAGAACCGTAACTATATCGATTATCAACTTAAAAATTTCGTTTCAAAGCCTCCTTTCGGAAATAATTCTTGGTGATCTCTGGTAAAAGAAGGTCGGCATCTCGCATGTCATCTCGCTTTCTGAGCTGCTTTCAACAACAAAAAACCAACCGCTTGTGGTAACCCGGCGGCCGTTTCTCCAGAGATGTCTTGCGACATGCATCCCGGAAAAGTAGGTCCGTGGCTTTGCGTCCTTGTCTTTCGAGCAAGTTTGCCTTTTCATTTTCACTTGGTTCATAGGTAGACGAATCTATAAAAAATAGTACATTCGATCCATAACTCTATCCATAATAACCCATACTCTTGTTGACTATCAATATAAATTTCAATTTTTATCCAAAGTATGCGAAATTTCGCGAAAAATCGCCACTGAAACGATTTCTCCCCACCCCGTTCCTTTCCTCAAGGGTTGCTGAACTGAAGCGGGGCACAAGGTCGCTTGGCAACAAAAAGGCAGGCTCCCGATACGATCCGTCGGCAGCCTGCGACCCGTTCGAACGCGCTAATTGGAACCTTTTTCTCTCACCCGATGCACCTGCAGGTTGCGGTATTCGGCGATGAGCGGGGCCATTTGGCGAAACCCGATCCGTCCTTGGCCGAGGATAGGGCCGTAAGTCGTACCGTCATCCTTCCATTTAAGCACCAAAAGATCGTTGATGGCGAACAGCACCTCCCCGCCATGAACGATCACGCGCATGCGATACGGCCCTCTCGCGTCGAGCACGGGCGGCAGCGGATCGGCCCCCTGCGCGGCCAGATGAAAACCGTAACTTTTTCTTAAGTTACAGGTATGAAAAGAGCGCTCCTCCTCCCATAATCTGCGGTAATAGGAGATGTGATAAGCATTGATGTCCCCGTGGTGGTACTGGTCATAGACGCCTATCCGCCGCTCGAGCCCGGGGTCGAACATATCTTTGCCGCTGCGGCCTGCCGCGCTGAAAAAAAGAATGCAAAGCCCCGGCTCTTTAACTGGCCAAAACTCCCAACTGATCGACAAGCCGTCCGGAAACGTCTCCGGGCACCAAAGCACAAAATTGGCTCTCTGCCCTTCCCCGGCATCCAGGGCATTCTCCATCCGCATTCTCCCCTGGGGAAAAGATATATTCGCGCTTCCTTCCAGGCGAAAATCCGCAATATCCGCCGGTGAAGCAAGCGGGTTCTCATACAGCGTCTCCACGATTTCATATTGTTCGAACAAAGCATCTACCTCCTGCACTCAAAATCGAAACACCGGCCCCTCACGAATCCTTCGGGACTAAAGACCTTATAACGTCGCTCCAATCGCCGCCCAACGCTTGCCAGAACCAGGACCTCCGCCCTTCCGGCAGCAGCGAGGGCGGGATTCTGGAATCCCACGGCATACGCGAGAACGGCCGCGGATTCAATGAAGGGGCCTGCGCTTGATAAGGGATCGCCTTCAACTCCCGGCCTGTTTCATCGAGCGCGATTTCAGGATTGCCGTAGCTGCGGATCCACTGGACCGCCGCTGCCCGATGCTCGCTTTTCACATGCTCAAAAAGCGGATCCTCCGCCAAATCGACAAGCTCGTGCGGATCATTCGCGAGGTGATACAGCTCTTCGTAACCGCCGTTTTGGTAATACAAATATTTCCATTCCTTACTGCGGATATGAAGCATATAGTTGGGCGGCACGTAAAACTCGGAGCAGACGAAATCCCGACGAACGGAAGCCGGTTCCGCCAGCAGCTTCAACAGATCCGCTCCGGGGCGGCCGTCGTCTTCGCGGTGCCCGCTTGCCCGGTTCACGAAAGTAGGAAAAATGTCCAGCAGAGTCGTCAACTCGGCGCAGCGGGTGCCGGGTGCGATCACGCCGGGCCACCGGGCGATCATCGGGATGTGGAGGCTGCCCTCATACCCGAAGTTTTTGAACCATAATCGATGGTCGCCAAGCAGTTCCCCATGGTCCGAAGTAAACAGAACGAGCGTATTGTCAGCCAGCCCATCTTCATCCAGCGTGTGCAAGATTCTGCCGATCTGCTCGTCGATGAACGTAATATTCGCGTAATAATACGCCCTGTTTCTAAGCAGCGCCCGCTCCGAATACAGATCGGCTTCCATCGCTTGGCGGTGCGATTCGATGTACGGATTTTTGGAGGTACCGTCCTTGTCCGACACCCAAGGTTTCGGCAAATTCTCCGGGTCGTACAGACCGGTCAAATGCTGCGGGCAATCGAAAGGAGCGTGAGGCTTGACAAATGATATCCATAAAAAAAACGGTTTGTCCGCAGGTCTTTCGTTTTTCAGCCAATGTACCGACCGATCCCCGCACCACTGCGTGATATGGAGCTCCTTTGGCAGCCCGTTCACAAGCGGCTTCAATTCGTTATAGCCGATTTCCGGCGGCTTCTCCCAGCCCCAGGCGCCATGCTCGATCAAGTACCGGTCGTAGTCGTCGAAACGAACGTCTTCCACGCGCTCCGCGGTGCGCACCCCCCTCATCTCCTCCGACAAAATGAGATGGTCCATGCCGTACGTCTGCCCTTCCGGCGTAAAATGCATCTTCCCGATCGCCTGGCTGAAATAGCCGGCTTTAGCCAAATAAGCCGCGATCGACTCATCGGCGGCGACAGCCGGAGCGGATTCGTTATCGAAGACGTTCGTCTTTCCCGCAGCGAATCCGGTCATCACGCTTGCCCGCGCCGGTGCGCAGAGGGGGCAAGGGGTGACCGCATGCTCGAATACGGCCCCCTCGCTCGCCAGCCGGTCCAAATTCGGCGTTCGTATCGCGGTATTGCCGTATGCCCCTAACGTATCCCAGCGCTGCTGGTCGGTGAAGATGAGCAGCAAGTTCGGTTTGTCGCTTTTCGGTTTCACGCTTTTCGTTTTCGCGCTCATCATGGCTTTACCGGCATTTCGGGGAGGGATTCGAACTCCGGAATATCGGCTATGTACAAATTGCCGTACCCCGACATATCGCTTGTAAACAGCACCTGCCTGCCGTCCGGGCTTAGTCTCGGATGAACGTGAAGATTTTGCGTATGGAAGCTTCCCCTGTGCTTGCACAGAATGCGCGGGCCTTTGAACCCGGAACCGTCGTTTCGCCACACCTGCAGCGTATCCTGGAACTGGTCGCCGTGATAAGCGTTCGTCTGCTGGCCGTCGCCGATGACAAGGGACAAATCGTTGGAGTGCACATGCATATTTTGAAAAGGAAACTTGTACTGCTCGGCGCCGCTGTTGTCGTACTTGACGGCCCCGATAATTTTCCCGGTATGATCGTCAAGCGAATTGGTAAAACCGTGGTAACCGATATGAACACCGTCCGCCAGCCAATATTCATGCCCGACATATTCATTCGGCAGCGTTTCCTTCACCTTCCAATACCGCCCGGTCGCGATATCCAGTACCCAAATCCGATGATCGATCTGCTCCCAGGGCCCTTCGTGGCAAAAAGTCAGCAAATTCGCTTGCGTCGGCGACGTATTGATATGGCCGATCCACAGCTTATCTTCATGAAGCCTGTTCACCTTCCCATCCGCGGGTGAAACCGCCATAATCATGCTGTGCGGCTTCGCGCGGAAATACGCTTCAAAGCCGAGGTAACCGTTCTTCGTATCCAGCGCGATCCGGTCCGTCAAATCCTCGTTCAGCCCGAAGCACAACCACCGCCCGTCCGCGGTGCAGCTCATGCTGCCGAATCTGTAGTTCGCGGGAATCGTAAAAAGAATCCGCTCTTCCAACGTTTCCAGATCGATGGCGCGAATCGAATTGTCATAGTAAAAGTACGCTTCATGGCCGTCAGGATGAAGAAAAGCGCCTTGAATCCGGGATTCGCGGCCGCGCTCCAAGTCCGTTAATTGAGTCATGGCGCCGCTGTGCAGATCCATGCTGTACAGATTGGCGGCATTCCCGCGGTCCGAGCCGAAGATCAGCTTGCCGTCGCCATAAAAGCCGTTGTTCGTAAAATAAATATGGTAGCTGTGCGAATTGTGATTCGTCAGCTGTGTGACGGTTGCACCCGTGATCAAATCCGTAAAACTGCGCCGTTCGGACGGCCAAACCGTTCCTTTGGTGCCTCCGGTGTTTACCGCTGCCATTGCCATCGCGCTCCTTTGGTTTGCACGGTGAAAGTCCGGCCACATACGGATGACCGGACCTTCGCCGCGAGGAATTGTTCCATTCGCTGTATGCTATTTGCCTGCCTTGGAAGCGGCGTAGGCATCGTTTATTTCTTTGGTATACGCATCGCCGCCGTTCTTTTTCCACAACTCCATTTCGGCTTTAAAGCCGGCCTCATCGATCTTGCCTACGATAAATTTGGTCCGCGCGTCTTCGACGGCCTGATCCAACTGCGTGCCCTTTTGCGTGTAGGTGGCGGTTGTAAACGGTTCGGCGGGATTGGTGACGATAATTTTTTCATTCGCTTTTTGCACGTCGTTCGACTTCTGGCGAAGCGGTGTGGATGGTTTGAACATGTCCGGTATCATGTACGGAATCGAAGACAAAATTTGCGAGATGCCTTTGTTATTAATATCCGGCGTCATCGGGTCGGTTTGCAAAATAAGCGTAACCAGCTTGCCGTCCTCCACTTTGTAATGAACGCCTTCGATACCGTAGTTGATCAACGCCTGCATCTCTTTGTCGTTCGTTTTGTCCAGGAACGTAAGCACCTTCTTGAGATCGGCTTCGGTTTTTACGGCGGATTTGGAAATAAGGAACATCCCGTTGTGCCCAGCCGTCGGTAAATTGTGCAGCCCGCTCGGACCGCTTACGGCGCCGATGATGTCGATGCTGGCTTTGGGGTTGATCTGCTTCATTTTCTCATCGATTTGATAGGAGCGCTCCGTAACGTCAATCGCAACGCCGGCTTGGCTGTTAATGATCGGATCGTTCCATTTGGCCGAATCGTACACCGCAAAATCCGGATTGATCAGCTTCTCGTCATACAGCTTTTTGAAAAATTTGAGCGCTTCCATATATTCCGGCGTCAACTGGGCGGGAACCAGCTTGCCGTCTTTTTCGCCCCATTTGTTCGGAGCGCCGAACCAGGTTTGCATAATGTCCCACGGTCCGCCGTATTTGGTCACGACCATCCCGTAAGTGTCGTTTTTGCCGTTTTTATCCGGATCGTTGTTGGTGAACGCTTTGAGCATCGCGTAAAATTCGTCGATCGTCTTCGGTTCCTGCATGCCGAGATTGTCAAGCCAATCCTTCCGGTAGCTGATGCCCATCCGTCCGATCGGCCGGGATACGTAAAGACCGTAATATTTGCCGTTAACCGAAGTGTTGTTCAGCACAGTCGGATTCGCCTGCTTCAAATTTGGATAATCTTTCAGATACGGGCCGATTTCCCAGAAAGCGCCTCCGTTGATCGCATTGGCGACAGCCGATACTTTGGCATTGTTCACAAACACAAGCGTAGGCAAAGTTCCGGAAGCAAGGGCGATGTTCAGTTTATCGCTGTAGCTCGTATCGGGAGTAAACTGCAAGTCCAGCTTTGTATTCGTATATTCTTCGATTTTTTTCCATACTTTGCTTTCGGGGGTTGCGATATCATTGTTGTAACTTTTCAGCATGATACTGATTTTGAACGGCGCTTCCTTGGCGGTCGCCCCTCCGGCCGTCGTCTTCGGCGCATCCGCCGCATTAGGCTTCGCAGTGTCGGAGCCGCACCCCGTGATAGCGCTTACGGTTACGAGCGCACTCGTCAGTACAAACCATGTTTTTTTCGTATTTTTCCAACTCATGTTCTTTTCCTCCCCTTGATGATCGGTTTACTGGTTTATGATGAAGCATGCACCCGTTTTCCAACCGGCGCTGCGACAACCCGTTCGCTTACCCTTTGACCGCGCCGATTAAAACGCCTTTGGCAAAATATTTTTGAATGAACGGATACACGAGCAAAATCGGCAGCGTACCCACGACGATGATCGCCATTTTAATCGACTGGTCCGGCGGTTTGACATAGGTCGGGTCGTAGGTTCCCATTTCCAGCGCCCCCGTCGCCATCAGTACGATTTGCCGCAGCAGCACCTGCATCGGCCACATTTTGGCATCCGATAAATAGATCAGCGCATTGAAGAAATCGTTCCAGTGGGCGACGGCGTAAAAAAGCCCGAATGTAGCGATAACCGGTTTGGAAAGCGGCAAAACGATTCGCCACAGCACGCCGATATCGTTGCTTCCGTCAATGCGCGCCGATTCGATCAATTCGTTAGGAATTTCCTGAAAAAACGATTTGACGACGATCAGGTTAAAAGCGTTGATCGCGACGGGCAGCATGACGGCCAGGTACGAGTTCAGCAGTCCCAAGCTTTTTACAACCAAATAAGTAGGAATAATCCCGCCGCTGAACATCATCGTGAAAATAATCATGTTCAACACGGCGTTTCGCCCGACCATGTGCCGCCGCGATAAAGCGTACGCCATCGTAAAGGTGAAAAACAGATTAACGAGCGTTCCCCCGACGGTAACAAATAACGATACCAATAAGCTCCTTGGCAATGCGTTATCTTTAAAAACAAACTTGTAAGCGTCGAACGTAATGTGTTTCGGAATCAGGAAAAAGGATCTGGCCCCGATCTCAAGATCGCTGGCGAACGATCCCGCGACAATATACAAAACCGGAAGCAGCATGGCAAGGGCGACGACTGCCAGAAACACATGGTTGAAAATATCGAAGCATTTTTCGCCCAGCGATTGGTGCCGATCGTTCATCGTTCTCCTCCTTTCTCAAAATATGCCGGAATGGCCGGCCCTTTTGGCCAAGTAATTCGTTGTGAACACGAGGACGATGGAAATGATCGCTTTAAACAGCCCTACTGCCGCACTGTAGCTGAAAGCGCCCTGCATAATCCCGGCCGTGTACACGTAAGTGTCGAACACTTCGGCGACCGGACGGTTCAGCGGGTTGATCATTAACAGCACCTGCTCGAATCCGCGGTCCATAAATTGCCCCATGCGCAAAATGAGCAGGACGATGATCGTTCCCTGAATGGCCGGCAGCGTAATGTGCCACAGTTGGCGGAACCGGTTCGCGCCGTCGACGTAAGCCGCTTCGTACTGCTCTTGATCCACGCCGGCAAGCGCCGCCAGGAAGATGATCGTCCCCCAGCCCATTTCTTTCCAAATGCTTTGCGAAATAATCATCGGCCTGAACCAGCTTTCGCTCGTCAGAAAATCGATTTTATGTCCGAAAAGCCGCAGCACCGCTTCATTAATGACTCCGCCTTCCGTCGTCAGCAGCAAATAGGAAATGCTCGCTACGATAACCATCGAAATAAAATGCGGGATATAAATGAGCGACTGGATAAAGCGCTTGTAAAAAGCTTTGCGCACTTCATTCAGCAAAAGCGCCAGCAGAATCGGAGCCGGGAAAAAAAACAACAAATCGTACAAACCCAGCAAAAGCGTGTTGCGAATTAATGTAAAAAATATCGGGTCCTGAAAAAACTGTTTGAAGTTATCGAGTCCGACCCATTCGCTGTTAAAAAAACCGGCGTAAGGCTGGTAATTTTTGAAGGCGAGCAGAACTCCCCACATCGGAACGTATTTGAAAATAACAAAGTAGGCCAAGCCCGGGAGCAGCAGCAGCAGCAAATATTTGTCCCGGATGATTTTGCTCATCAGCGAGCCCCGTTTGGAAGTTCCTACCGCTCTTTCGGATATCAAGCTCTGTCCGGCGCCCGTTTGTTTCATCATGTTCTCACTCCTTCGCAGTTTGGTACTTCACACACTATAAGAATCGAACATTTCCGGCAATCATACTTTTTTTGCCCGGCATATCGAGCTTTTTTCAAAAAAGTGCAAACCCGGAAAAAAAGTATGGCTGCACGTAATGCCTAACATTCAAGCGTTCAGCTCTGCCGGCAGAGCGTCGCCGATCAGTTCCAGGCACATAATCGCGTTGAGCGACCACTGCGAAACGACGTTGGTCGTGATGTGCGGCAGCTCTTGAATCGGACGGACATATTCCAGCACCGGCACCTGACAGATGTGTGCGGCATCTTCGCTGCCCCCGGGCTGGCGGTTTTCCAGCATGATGCGCCACGTCTCCGCAGCCAGCTCCGGGCTGTTATGCCGGTTGGCCGCATACGCCGCCATAGCTGCGGCGAACATCGGCCAGCTGAACCGGTTCGGATGGATGGCCCCGTTCGTGCGGGCCAGCTTTTCCTCGGGTTCAAGGTAGTAGAACGCTCCGAACTCGGCCAGCATGTCATCCCAATCGGGATCGGAGAGCAGCTGCGAAAGCTCCATCCACACTTGCGGCGCGCCGAAGGAGACGGCCATATGATAGGCGTAGTTGCCGTCGCCGATATGGGTGAGAACGCCGGTCGCGGGATCGTACCCGAAAGTCGTGCCCGATAAGAGCCGGAACGGCGCTGCCTTCAAATCCTTGATCCCTTGAAGGATTTTGTCACGGTACTTCACATTCTCGAAGCGCTCCCACTGTGACATCCAATTCGAGCTGAAGGCCGCCCAGTCCGGCCCGCTCCTGATATGGGCCGGGTGCTCGTCGGGCGGGAAATAGGCGCGCATCGGATCGAGGCGAACGGCGGCAAAATCGGCGTCGGCCACTTCCGCCAAAATATCTCCGACGCGTTCATCCGCAGTCAGGAAATAATAGTACCGGTGCAGACCCGCCATCGCGATGCGCGCTTCCTTGCAGCCGCAGCCCCAGTGGACGACGTTATGACGGGAACCCAGCCCGGCATATTCCCCAAAATGGTACACGTCCACTTCGCTTGTATGACGCGTCATCGCTTCCGCCATCCGGAACAAATCCGCCCGTCCCGACCGCAAAAACGAAAGCCACAGCCACATATTCGGCACAAGCTCGGTATTTTGCCAGGCAAAACCGCCTACATCGTACCGCCAGTTATGACGCGCGGCATCATAGGTGTGCATGAAATCGCCGTAATCCCAAAAACCGTACCAGCGCCGCTGCTCGACCTCTTGTTTGTAAAAGCCGACCCAGGCGTCCAGTTGGTCTTCGATCCAGGCTTTGGCCGGCGTGCCGCGGTCAGGCAGGCTCCATGTCCCGAACGCGTGCGTATCGTGATAACGCGCGGGCTCGCAGACGAGCTGCGGCGGAGCTTGCAAGTGCCGCGTCATGGACGCCAGGTCAGCCGCATCGGGGGTCCGTTCGCAGCACCACAGCATGAGCTCGCTCGTGTTGGCGATGCCGTGCGGCGTGCTGCGCAGCTCTTCCGCTCCTTCATAAGCGGCCTCCACATAGGCGGCCGTATCGTAATGGCGCATATCCATCGCCGCGCCGTCCGGCGACCAGAACCAGAGCGTCAGCCTGGCTTCGTCCGTCGTCATCCCCGTCACTTCCAGAGACGAAGGATGCTTCTGCCAAAAGTTGCGCAGCCCTGCCGCAAGCCCGCCGTGAGCGTCCCCGGCATATGCGAGCCCGCGCGCACGATGGCCGCTGACGGCTTTCACCGGGCTGCATGCCGCGCTTGTCTGCTTGACGACCGTGTAAGAGTCGGCGGAAAGCTGCGTCAACCTGTAGCTGTCCCAAGCGGCGGAAGCATCCAGCAGCGCCAGGAATGCCGCATCGCGCCCATCGTCGAATTCAATCGCTTCGCCGGCTTGCTGGCGCCAAAACTTATCCATATAGGCGTCCTTCGTTCGCCAGGTCGACAAATGCTTTGGCGATTCGCTGAAAAAGCCGGTGTCGCCCGCAAACCGGACGTATCTGTTATACAGGGGAGCCGTCAGCGGCAGGCCGAACGAGATCCCGAGCCCTTTCACGTAATCTTCCTGCGGATCGACGTCAAACAAAGCTGTATGGACGATCCGTATCGAAGCGTGATTGGCGTAAAAATAAAGGCGCAGCCGGAAAGGAATCCAGGAACGCTCGCCGTCCCTCGACACATGCACCCCTTCCGCCAATACGACGACCCTTGCATGCCCTTCGTGCTCCACATGGAGGGCCGTGATCTCGCCGTCCAAATATTGTTCTTTTAAAAGGCGTCCGTCGCCGGGAAGTTCGCGGCGCTCTTCACGCATACTGACAAGCGAGCCTTCCGCGCCGACCTGTTGGTCCCCGTAGTACAGCGACCGGATGAGCGCTTTGCCCCGCTTCGCCATGGTACATCGGATTACGCCGGTATCCACCGTCAGCTCGTCGGCCGACTGCCGGATTTTCACGCCGGCTGCCGAACTCGCTGCGGCGTCAGGATCATCGGCTGCTTGCAGCGTGTAGCCTTCGCTCGCAGGTTTATCGAAAGAAGCGGCATGCGCCGTCCACTTTACACTGCCGTCCGGCCAATAAGCCGTAGGCCAGCTTTGCAGGGCGACCGAACCGCCCGACGCATCGGTCAGCGTGAACGAACCGGCTTGGGAGCGATCCAATTCGCCTGCGCGCCAAGGTACTCCCCACGTCACGCCCGCAGCAGTCGCAGGAGCTTCTTCCAGCCAATTGATGCGGATTCCCTTCATCTGTTGTTCCATTTCCAGCAACAACCCCTTCCGAACTGCATATGCGCGGTTCTCCATTCCAGCTTATGAACGGTCGGAATTTCCTGCAATTGTACTTTTTTAAACCCCGCCCGGGCAGCGGTTTATCTTTTTTTCGGAATTAAGACTTTTTTGCAGGGGAGGGAACAAAGTGTTGGGCACGAGTGCAGGGGACGTTTGTAACCAAAAAAAGTAGAAAAGTCAAAAATTGTTAACATTTAGGAGTTTATTCCTATCTTTAAATCTAGTAAAATATGTTAAAATATTGAAGATATCGAATTACAATTAAATAAGGAAAATGGAGGTTAATTATGAAAAAATCAATTCCTGTACTTACTTCTTTGGCTGCAGCGCTGTTGTTGTCTTCCCAAGTTGCTTTTGCCGACGAATCCAGCCTTCCGGCAGCTGATGTTCTTACGAAAGCCGCAAGCCAGGAAATCGTCAAAAACGTAGAGGTCAAGGTCACTAATTTACTCGACCAAAACACTAATGGAAAGAATTCGCTTTCCGCACTCCAGCAAGCAGCAAGCCTTCTTCCTCCTCAACTCCAGGCCGCCACTACATTCAACTTCTCGCAGCGCGATTTCGGCGAATCCGTCGTGCAGACGAGCGATGGCGGCTATGTGTTCGCAGGCTCTACCACAGTTAACGGAAACGAGGATATCCTATTTGCCAAGACGGACGCTTCCCTGACGCTTCAGTGGGCATATACGCTGGGCGGAACCGCGGTAGAAACGGGCGTCGAGGTTCGGCAGACGAGCGACGGCGGGTATGTCATCGCCGGGACAAGCAATGCAAGCGGTTCTAAAGACATCTATTTGGCCAAGACAGATGCCAATGGAGCGATACAATGGGCCAAAGTATATGGCGGCCCAGGCCAAGAAGAGGCTGAAGCGATGGAAATCGGGCATGACGGCGGCTACATCATTGTCGGCGCCAAGAGTGGCAGCCTGAATACGAACGACGCTTACATGCTTAAAGTGGATGCCAGCGGCAATGTTCAATGGAGCCGGACATATGGTCAGGATAATCTGGAGGATCGCTTTTACGGCGTAGGCACAACGCCGGACGGCGGCTATGTGGCAGTCGGATATAAAACCATCTTGCAAACCATTCCAGGCGGGACGGAACAAGCGATGTATGGGCTGATGGCCAAAGTAAACGGCTCAGGAGGAGCGGTATTCGAGTCCACCCTTGACAAGAATGCCTATCTAAACGGGGTTGCCGCAAGCAGCAGCGGCTACGTGGCTGCAGGGACCATCAACAACTACGGTACACCGAACAGTTCTCAGGGGTATAACATATTTGTAACCAAGGTCGGTACTTCGGGGGCCAAGTTGTGGACGAACCAGTTCCATTCGACGGGTGGCGATTTTGCCAATGATGTCAAATTGGCCAAGGACGGCAATTACGTAGTGACCGGGCTAACGTCCCCGCAAGTGGGGAAAGAAGATCTGGTGCTGATGAAAATCAACAACTCGGGAAATGCGTTATGGTCGAATACCTATGATTTTGGCAATACAGGCGAAATCGGCAAGCGTGTGGCAACGACCAATGACGGCGGTTATATAGTTACGGGCTCGTACCAGGCGAATAGCTCCAACGGCAATTATGACGTCCTTTTAGTGAAATTTACAAGCGATTGAGCAGCAGCGGCAAATAAGCTTTGGAGAAAAGGGGCTGGCCCGAAAGGGTTCAGCCCCTTAGTCTGAGGAAAAGCCTGCACAATCGCAGGCTTTGCCAGGAAAAAACGGGGCTCAGCCCCTTTTCAGCGGAAATTCCTGCAAGGCAGGCTTTTGCCGCGAAAAAGCGGGACTCAGCCCCTTCATCCGGCGAAAAAGCCTGCACTTTTCAGGCTGTTGAGAAACCCCCTTTTTTCCTGGATGCTCAAAAAAAGCACCAAAAGCATGAGCCAAATCCCCCTCTCAGATCGTTTTAAATCAATTTTTTCTCTTCAAGATGAGTGCCCCCACATAAAAATTGATCTGAGAGGAAACCCGTTAGACTTTCTCAACAGCCTGACTTTTGCAGGCTTTTTCCGACCGGCGAGCTGCCGGGCCGCTTCGCAAACGGCTGTGCCGGCGGGGCGGCCGGTGCCATGCGGCTCCGCTACGCGCAGACGGGGCTGGGCAGCGCTCGTGCGAAAAACCTGCAAAAATACATCTTTTTGCCCGTTGAAACGCCCGCAGCGAAAAATTCCTGCAAATGTGCAGGCTTTGCCACGAAAAAGCGGGGCTCAGCCCCGTTTCAGAGGAAAAGCCTGCACAATCGCAGGCTTTTCCTCAAAACAGCCCGCATCCGGCTAAAAGCCTGCACAATCGCAGGCTTTTCCTCAAAACGGCCCGCATCCGGCGAAAAAGCCTGCACTTTTGCAGGCTTTGCCGACCGGCGAGCTGCCGGGCCGCTTCGCAAACGGCTGCGCCGGCCGCCGAGCCGCATCCCGGCCGGGCCCCAAACCAAAAAAACCGCCGTTACAGGCGGCGGTTGCGGCATTGTTTTCACGCGTTGCGGTGAAATTCCCGATATTGGCTGGGCGTAGCGCCCTGCTGCTTTTTGAAGATCCGGTTAAAGTAGCTCGGCTGATACCCGGATTTTTCGGCGATGTCGTTGATTTTCATATCCGTGTCCCGCAAAAGCTCCTTCGCTTTTTCAATGCGCAGTTCAGTCAAGTAGTCGATGAAGTTTTTGCCGGTAACCTGCTTGAACGCTTTGCTTAAAGCGACCGTGTTCGTTCCGGCGTAATCGGCGCAGCTGTCCAGCGATATATCTTTCATGAAATTGTTTTGCAAATAAATCATCGCCGTTTCTACCGTCTTTTTCACCTGGGCGTCGGAACGCGATTCCAGTTCTATGATATACGGGCTGACAACTTTGTCACTGAACCACGCGCGCATCTTTTGCGGATCCCCGGTTTGCATCAGCTGTTCGTACAAATTGGACGAGTTGAAAATACGGTTTGGATTCAAACCCGCGAGCCGAACAGCGTGTAAAATGCTGCCAAGCAACTGGAGCGCTCCTTGGCGGATATCAATCGTTTTGGCGCCGCGTTCGGTCAGCTCCTCCAGGAACGCCCGGATCAACTGGTTCGCTTCTGCGGCTTGACCTGTCCGAAGCGCATGAATAATTTCTCTTTCGAGCGCAAACGGATAATGAATCTCGTCCGGCTTCTGGTCGTTATCGTCCGGCGATTCCAGATCGATCAGCAGATTCCGGTTCTCAAAACGGCGGCTGCCGGAAGCCTGCATCGCTTCCTCGAATCGGGAAGGCACATGAACGATTGATAAAGCCGGGCTTCCGAGCGCGATCGACACGTACATTTGGAGCACATGATGAATCGCCTGCATCAGCTCCTGCCCGAACGTTCTGACCGCTTCCCGCTGCTCCGCTTCTTCCGGAACGAAAATAATAAGACCGACGGATAAATCGTGAAAGTTGATGACTTCCGCTTGCTCGAAACGGTTCGAGGCAAGCTCCATCGTAATGTTGGCGGCAGCGAAGGTGATCAGCCCTTCATCCCCCGGTGAAAAGCGTCCTTCCAAATTTTTGAAACCGCTCAAATGGATGTACAATACGGCATATTGCCGGCGGTCTACCGTCCAGCCGAAATTACGCATTCTTTCCAAAAGCGCCTGTTCGGAATACGAATAAAGGTACCCTTGAACGAGCTGCAGCAGGAAGCCTTCCTTAAGATGCGGAAGCTGCTGCTCCAGCTTCGTTTGCAGCGTCCTGCTTTCCCGGGTCAAATGCAGCCATTCTTTCTCAATGAGCTTGAAATCGTCATTGTGCTCTTTTCCCAGCACGGACGGAGCCGTCGTCCCCGTCAGCAGGCTGACTAGCTGCGCGATCGGAGAATATATCCGTTTCGAAGCGAGCCAGGATAACACGGATGCCAGCAGCAGCATCGCGACGCTTAAAGTCAAAATGAGCTGGGATATGAAGACGACCGGTTTGGTAATGGCGCTGATCGGCGAGGCGGAGACGTACGTCCATTCGGTGTTGATGCGCGACATCGTGCCGAAAGAGACGGTATACGTCGTGTGGTTCCAGTCGAACAGGAAGGAGCCGGATTTCGCCTTGCCGGCGACAATTTGCTGTCTCAGCGCTTCATCAAGCTGCGCCGACGGCTCTTTTCCCGCAATGGAAAACATTTGCTCGCCATTTTCTTGCAGCAGAAACGTGCTTCCCTCGTCATAAGGGGTCAACGTCTGGAGCATGGCAGCGATCATCGAGCTATCGAGGCGGGCCAGCATGATCCCGTACGGACTCGGCGCAGTTTCGGGAATTTTGATCGCCAGCGTAAATAAATCTTCATCCGCCGGCTCCGACTGCGGCTGCCGCAACCAGAACACTTTGTCGCTATTCGCAAGCAGCTGCCTGTACTTGGCGATCTGCGCAGCATCCGTCAACGCCTCGTATTCCGGATTAAACCGCACGGGAGACGGGCCTTCCAAGTAAAGCTCCGTTTGTTTGGCCAGCGTGTTGGAGCCATGCATAATCGACAGCGCTTTCGTAATATCGCGGGCAATTTCAAAATCGCGCGACAAGCTTATATTGGACAGCGAGTAGTTGAAATTGGGGTCGAAGGCCCAATGTACGACCGAAGTTTCCACATGGGCGAACTGCTCGCTGATGTTGGCGGCTCTTTGCTGAATCTGTTTATTGTGCATCTGAAGCAGTTCGTTATCAAGGCGGTCACCTGCCAGCCAATAAATCAGGCCACCGATAATAAGTCCGGGAATACTGGAAATGATCAAAATCAAAATCCAATTATTTCGGAAGCGCTTACTTTTAAGCACGATTGTCCCCCCTGATCTATTTATTATTATATATTTTTCGATATTCACATCATACCACACAGCGCAAAATGTTGTGCATAAGATTCGAATGCGGCCGATTCCGGCAAATGTAAATAAACCTGCCTTGACAGGCAGGTTCTTGTTTTTTTCTCAATTAGCTTTGAATGGAATCGAGCACATTGTCGGTAAAATATAAATACTGAGCGCCGAAACTTGTGCCGTAACGGTACACCCATTGTTCCATTTTTCCGTATACATTGACGTTGTCCGGTTTTCCCCAGGACATAAGAACTTGCTCCTGCGTCATGCCGATGCGCACCTTTTTCCGCCTGATCACGTCTTTTATATCGCTGGACCAGTCAAATTTGGCCAAAGGGTCTTCGATGTAAAAGCCCGAGGTTAGGGCGTCTAGTGAAGAAAAACTAAATTTGATCGTTTTACTTCCGTTGCTTAAAGTTGCGGTTAATCCGCTGTAGCTGATAAGAGATAATTTTTCATATTGATT
Source organism: Paenibacillus sp. sgz302164 (assembly GCF_056120505.1). Taxonomy (NCBI): domain Bacteria; kingdom Bacillati; phylum Bacillota; class Bacilli; order Caryophanales; family Paenibacillaceae; genus Paenibacillus; species Paenibacillus sp. sgz302164. Next base: position 196,689 of record NZ_JBVYOL010000005.1, read on the forward strand.
GAATTTCTCTTCGCCGGGATAGGACAGGGTGCTGCTGCTCCATAGCGAGTCGGCGTATTTCTTCCATAAGTTCTCTGCGGCAATTTCAGTCTGCAACTTCTCGGCTGCCGTGTTGATTTTGCCGTCAACTCCCCAAGATGCATTCTTGGTAAGGTCTCCGGCTGTAAGATCGATCCGATGACCTTTTCCCCATGCAACTTGGATGTCCAAATACTCGGACAAAAATGGAATCGGCACATAAAGCACGGACTCCTCTGAAATAATCGGATAGTCCATGCGGCCTTCATGCAACTCCATACCGCTTCCGAAATAGGTTATCAGATTGCTGTTGGAGCCTATCAACACAATCCGGTTCGGGTGATTGATTCGCAGAACGTCGCCAATTGGTTTGGCGGACATTTTCAAGTTGCCGAGAAGCGCCCACAGCGGTATGTAAATGACATCGTTGCGAACGATCGGGGGATAGTCGGATTTTAGATAGTTTCCATTGACATAGATTTTATATTCGTCCGAAAGCAAATTTACTGGCTTTCCTTGGTTCCAAGGCCCCTCATACCATACATCGTTGTAGATGGACGTGCCTTTTACGGCAGTACCCTGCCCCTGTGGAAGTCCATTCACCAGGTCACCTGAATAAACAAAATGATTGCCTTCCCATTCGAAATAAGGATACCCCATAATGTTCAGCGTCTTATCGGCGGTTTGAACGGTCGCGTACTGCTTTTCCCCGTTCCAATCCACTTTAGCGCCAAATGCCTCGCTGATTAAACGCAAGGGCACAAAAGTTCGATCATCCTCTATTCGCGGCGAAACTTCCAAGGTTTTTGGTTGGCCGTTGACTTGGACAACAGGATCGTTGATTTTCATAAACACGGAAGACCCTGCTCTGTTCAGAGTAATGGACTGCTGCTCTCCGTTCCAAGTCAACTTGGCATTCAAAGCATCCGTAATATCGCGAAGGGGAACCAGCATACTGCCGTTAATTAAAATCCCGATGTCCATGTTTTGTTCCGTCTTTTTGGTCTGCTCATCGGCAAAAACCGGCAATGACGACGCGAACATCAGCGTAATCGACATTGTCATCATGATAGTGCGCTGAAAAAATGTTTTCATTCACAAAACCTTCCTTCATCTAAAGTAAATATATGTCCAAAACTTTCAAAGATCATTTTGAAAGTGTCAAGCGCATGTGCTCCTTTAGAATTAATAGGCCTCTGCTTAAAACTATGAAGTGGGTAAATTTTACTATGTTTTAAACATTATAACGCAAAATACCTGCTGAAACAGCAAAAATTGTGCCGATATGTGGAAAAAAAGCTGATTTTTTAGGGATTTGTGCGATTAATCAGACAAACTTCTTCAGCAATTTGAGCGGGAAAGAATTTTATGATCTTTAACATACATACTATAGTATGGTAAGTTGAAACTACATAACATGATTTAACCGAACCGTTTCATTAAGAGCCGAAAGGAAAGCAAAATGAAAAGCATACTTTTGAAGTATTTAGCCAGATTTACAACACTGAACGAAGAAGAACAACAGATGATCGTTGATGAGATACGAGTCCAAGAATACAAAAAAGGGACAATGCTCCTTAGACAAGGAGATGTCCCCACTCAATGTTATTTTGTATTGAAAGGATGTGTAAGGCAGTACTCGATAGATGAAACGGGAAAAGAGGTCACATCCAATTTTTACACAGAAGAGCAAGCGGTGTCGATTTTCAATCATCATAAACAAGATAAGTCATCCTCGTACTCATTAACTTGTCTGGAAGACTGTGTATTGGTTGTTGGCGATCTTGATGCCGAAAATGCCATGTTTAACAAATACTCGCAATTGGAAACGATGACACGCAAGATGGTAGAGGAAAACCTGGGTGAGGTACAAAATGAATTGGCTTCATTTATCGCATCTACACCTGAAGAACGTTACAAAGCGTTATTGCGAAAAAGGCCTCATCTAGTCGATCGCGTACCCCAACATCAATTGGCGAGTTATCTCGGTATTACCCCGGAATCATTAAGTAGAATCAAGAAGCGAATTCATACAGGCGATTTTTAGGGGAATTATTATGCGCTTTTGGGAAGTTTTCCTCTTCTGAACAGCAGCCATATCCCAAAGCCCAGTTCTCCTGCAATCATTGGCACGCTAAATACAAGATTAAGGGTTGAAATTAACCCATCATATTGTGCTAGAAACGTTTTGCTTAGGTGAACGACAATATAGCCTATTGAAGCAAGAACTAATAAAATGCCGATCACTTTAGGAATGATGCCTGATTTGAAAGCCAGATAGCCCACAATCATTAAATGCCAGCCGAAAACGATCAAACCAATCGACCAAATAGATTCAAATGCATCGAGAAAAAGCATCATAAGCGCTTGAAGTTGTTCGATATTAAATGAGGATAAATAGCTTGTATGTCTTGAGAGAAGCAGCACAAATATCAAGTTCAGTATGGCCATTCCCAATATAGCCGCATAAATAAGACGGAGCCATGCTCCGAGCAATGAAAGACTTTTATTAAATGGCTGTAGAAACACATGGAAAGCCCAGGCGACCACAATGTCAGCAATCATAATGATGACCCAACCCAGAATTTCTGCTTTGAAAAGGTTATTGGATGACACGATGTTGTTACATGTAGCCGCCGGATTGCCTTGTACCACAAGGCTTCCATGAACAAACCCATAGGAAAAAAAAGAGGCAAGCGCCATGATGACAAGTGAAATGCCGGCAGTTAAAGCGGATTTCCGCTGATACGATAGTTCTTTGACCGAGTTAGCCATAAAATAACCCCCTATATAGAATTGTCGATTTTCATTATATGAGGAGGTTTACGACTGGTCATTAACTTAAGTCAAGAAAGCAATTATAATGATCCGGTAAAAATTCGCTGGAAAAAGAGATTAAAGAACCGCAGCATTGATGCCCGGCTAAACCGGTGGTTATGACTCCGTCAATGCCGGAGGGCGGCGATTTGCCGGGCACCGGGTGCAGCGGCCGGCTTCTTGGGCGATTTACCAATACTTCGCCGGAATCGCCAAGGTCTTCATTACGGAGGCGACCGCATGCCTGATCAGAGCGGGCGCCTCGCGCATCGCTTCTTCAAGCGGCATCGGATTTTGCGCCGTGCCGATAATGACGTCCAGTCCGAGATCGTAGAGCGGCTTGACGTCCCCAGTGACGCCCCCGGATACGCAGATGACCGGCTTATTGTATTTTTTGGCCGCTTTCGCCACTCCGGAAGCCGTTTTTCCGTACGCGGTCTGCCCGTCGGTGCGTCCTTCGCCCGTGATGACAAGATCGGCCCGCTCCACCCATTTCTCAAACCCGATCGCTTCCAGCACGATGTCGATTCCGCGGGCCATTCTCGCGGACAGGAACGCCATCAAACCGGCGCCCATGCCACCCGCTGCGCCCGCGCCCGGCACATCCGCGACGTCTTTGCCGAGCTGTTCCAGAATCAAGGAGCCCAGATGCGATAAGCCCTGATCCAGCGTTCGAACCATCTCCGGGGTCGCCCCCTTCTGCGGCCCGAAGACGGCCGAAGCCCCCTGCGGGCCGCACAACGGATTGGTCACATCGCTGGCGACAATGAATTCGCAGTCCCGAGTGCGCGGATCGATGCCGGAAACGTCGATGCGTTTGATGCTGCTCAACTCACCGCCGCCGGGCGAAATCTCGCAATCTTGGGCGTCGAGGAAGCGGACGCCGAGAGCTTGAGCCATGCCGGCGCCCCCGTCATTCGTCGCGCTGCCGCCGATGGCGATAATCATTTTGCGGCACTGCTTGTCGAGTGCGGCTTGGATCAGCTGTCCGGTGCCGTACGTCGTCGCGGCCAGCGGGTTCAAGCGGTGCTTGGGCACAAGCGTCAGCCCCGATGCCGACGCCATTTCGATGACAGCCGTCTGCCCGTCGCCCAAAATGCCGAACTCCGCCATCACCGGGTCTCCCAGCGGTCCGGCCACTTCCGTTTGGTGCAGGGAACCGCCCGACGCGTTGACGAGAGCGCGCACCGTTCCTTCCCCGCCGTCGGCGATCGGGACGGTGAACACCTCGGCGTCAGGCATCGCTTCCAAGATGCCTTCCTTCATACAGGCAGCGACTTCGATAGCGCTCAAACAACCTTTATAAGAATCCGGCGCAACCACAATTTTCATGAAATCACTCCAAACAACGATATATATCCGCTTTTCCGTGAATCCGAACCAGACTGACCAATGAAAACGCCATCATAATGGGCCGTTACTTGTCTTTTAATCCCAATCTCAAATACTGCTCTTCAGGCGATTGCACGTCTTCCATAGCTTTTACCAAATGCTCCGAATACCGTTTTTTAAGCTCCTCATCCTGTATGGGGTCCAATTGTCCATAATCCGATTCAATATGAAACAACAAAGATTCCTGCCCATGCCGGGCCATCTGAAACGGCACTCCTTCCTCGCTGAACGGAATGCGGTAAACCGGATAATCCGTATACGGCAAAAAGGCGCCGGTCCGAATGCTTGCGGGATTGTGCGGGCCCAGAAATTTCCGAAAAGCGGTCGGCATGGCGGTATACGTGTAACAAGGGTGGTTATCGCTTCGAACCGGCGCGCGCATATAGGTGTATGCTCCATCCGTAATATTTACGGTCATGCCAAACATTCCATACAAGGCAAAGTCGCGAATTCGCCGCTCCGTCCCCCGAATAAGCCCGAGCAGGGAATGCCCTCTGACTGTAGACGGGATCTCCACGCCGAAATAATCGAGCAAGGTCGGCATCAAATCGATATTTTGCGTAAGAGCCGAAATTCGGGTATTCTTCGCAGCGCCCCCGGGCAGATGAATCATCAAGGGAAGGTGGGCGATTTCGTTGTACACATGCATAATATTTTTTCCGGTCCAATTGTGCTCGCCGAGCAAAAAGCCGTGATCTGTCGTCAGGATGACCAGCGTATCGTCCCATAAGCTTTTCCGGTCCATCACATCCAGCAGCTTGCCGAGCCACTGGTCGATCATCGTCAAGTTAGCGGCATACCGCTTGCGCAAATGTTCCATAGCTTCGGGCGGCTCCTCCGCCTGCGCATACTTCGGCCAGTCGAACCGCGGCCCGTCATAGTCATCGGCATACATGTCCAAATAATGCTGCGGACAATCGAACGGCTCGTGCGGGTCGAAGGCCTCCACCATCAAAAAGAACCGGTCCTCATCGCCGATGTCCTCAAGCCAGTCACAGGCGGCTTGCACCGTCCGCGGTCCGGGAAAGTCTTCTTCCCGCTTGAAGGCGGCGCGATTTTTTTCATACTGCGCATCCCATCTGCCGTAATGCTCCGCAGGCGGCTGCGGAGACTTTATTCGGGAAATCCACGGGTCGGCTTCCTGACCGCGATGGAAATCCCAACTGTCGAAAGCCTGGCAGTAGTTTTCCCCTCCGGTTTTAAAATAGTGATAGTGATCCGTTACCATGTGCGAGAATACGCCCTTGCTCCGCAGCGTTTCCGGCAATGTTACGTCAAACGGTTCGATTCCTCCCCAGCCTTTTTCCAAAAAAGCGAGCCTGCCCGTCATCATGTCTCTGCGCGCCGGCATGCAGGGCAGCGATCCGGACCAGTGATTGTCGAATACTGCGCACTTCTCCGACAGCCTGGCGATGTTCGGAGTCTTGACCCAACTTTGCCGGTTATAGATGTCCAGCATATGGCGATTCAAAGTATCGAGCAAAATAACGATTGCTTTCATAGCAGTGATTTCCCCCTTCTCTTGCTTTCTTGCGGAAACTCGCCGGGATGCCTGCGCTGCATCAATCGTCCCTTAAGCGTCGGCCGCACAGCGGAACCCCATATTGCCTGTCGAGCTGTCCGGCGTATTTTGGCTGCGGGCAGCCAACCGGTAGCGGTTGCAATACGATTTATGGCACAAATAGGAGCCTCCCCGCATCACCCGGCTTTGTCCCCGGGAAGGACCGGCCGGATTGACCCGTGGCCCGTTCAAATGGTAGGCAGGACTGAACCAATCGGAACACCATTCCCATACGTTTCCGGATACTTGATACAACCCGAAGCCGTTAGGCTCATAGGTGCGAACCGGCGCGGTTCCTGCATATCCGTCGCTTGCATTGTTTTTCACGGGAAATTTGCCCTGCCAAATATTGCACATATGTTTGCCGTTCGGTTTGAGCTCATCGCCCCAAGGGTATCGTTTTTGAACCAGCCCGCCCCTGGCGGCATACTCCCACTCCGCTTCCGTCGGCAAGCGTTTGCCCGCCCACCGGCAGTAAGCCTGGGCGTCGTTCCAGGAAACGTGAGTGACCGGGTGGTCCATCCGTTCTTCGATGCCCGAATCCGGCCCTTCCGGGCGGAACCAGTAAGCGCCGTCAACCGGCAGCCACCAGGGCGTCTGCGGAACGGAATTGACGACCTTCTTCGCCGTTTCTTCGGAAACAAATAGATGAAAAACAAACGACCAGCCGAACTTTTCGGCCTCCGTCACATACCCCGTAGCATCCGTAAAGCGCTTAAATTCCTGATTGGTCACGGTGCAAGGATCGATATAAAAGGGCCCCACCGTCACTGCGCGGACAGGTCCTTCGCCATCGGACGGAAATCCTTCCCGGTCATCGGTCCCCATCAAAAACTCCCCGCCCGGCAAATAAATCATATCCTGTTTGGCGGGAAGCGATGCGTCGGCAGCTCCGGCAGTCCGATTGTCTTCCGCCGCTTTGGAGCTGCCGAACGGGACGAACGAGATGGCGGCCTCGCTTCTGGAAGCGGAGCAGCAGGATGGCTTATTGATTGAATCCGTCATAAGAAACCTCTCACTTTCCTAAAGGTCATTGAAAGAATGCGATTCCCAGCAGCCCGGACAGTAAAATAACCGCAATCGGGTGCATTTTATATTTCATGACTCCTATAATAACACCGCCCGCAATCAGAACGCCAAAAAAAGTTTTCCATGTTACGAGACCCGAATTCAGCCCGGAAAAGCCAAAATGAATGGCGGCAAAAACAATCAAGCCCGTAATGATCGGACGCAAGCCGTAAAATGAAGACCTGACCCATTTGTTGCGATGAATTTTATAAAAAAAGGCGGTGATGAGAATCATCAAAATAAGGGAAGGAAGCACGATTCCTGCCGTAGAAATGATCGCGCCCGCTATGCCGGCCGTTTTGTAGCCGATCAGCGTTGCTGTGTTCGTTGCGATAGGGCCCGGCGCCATTCCGGCTAATGCCACGGCATCGGCAAACTCCTTTTCGCTCAGCCAATGGTGTGACGAAACTTCCAGTTGAATGACCGGAATCATCGCATAGCCGCCGCCGAACGACATAAAACCGATTTTAAAAAAAGTTATAAACAAACTCCATAGCATACAGACATCCGCTCCTTAAATCCCTTCGGCGATAAAATAATCGGCATATGTAAATCTTGACGGGGAATCGAGCGGTTCTTCTTTTTGCAGTCTTACCTCTAGCCCCAATTTTTCCTTCGTTTTAACAATAATGATGCCGATGAATAAACCGAATCCGATCACGAATAAGGGATGAATCGAAGTCGTCAGAAACAGCACGACAGTGCAGATCATGGCGGCAAACGTCATTTTGTCGAACACGGCGGATTTTCCCAATTTAAAAGCGGCGACGACGATTAAGCCGACAATGGCGAAATGGATTCCTTCCAAAGCCGCCGCAATTTTGGGGTTATGCTCGATCTGCGCATAAACGAGGCTAAGCGCGAACGCGATAAGAAAAGTAGGCAGGGTTATGCCCGTTACCGCCGCTATCGCCCCCGGAATTCCGGCAAGCCTGTAGCCGATAAAAGCCGAAGCGTTGACGCCGATGCCTCCCGGAGCGGAACCCGCGATTGACAGCACGTCGGACATCTCGCTCTCGGAAACCCACTGCCGTTTGCCCACCACTTCCCTCTCGATAACCGGAATCATCGCATAACCCCCGCCGAATGTGGCAGGCCCAATTTTGAGAAAAGTCCAGAAAATGTGCCCAAGCTGTTTGATCAGAGCCGCATTCATCATGAATGTCCTCCTAGTCTTTTATTCTCTCCTTTCTCATTATAGCTTACTTTATTCCATTTTGGAATTATCTTTTTCGGAGACTCTATTAAAACCGCAAATAGAGAGATGAAATAAGTGCAATTCAGCTCCTATCAATTCATTCAATCCCCATAACATTTATATGTTTTTGTCATTTTGGAATATAGTCTTTAATTTTCCCCTATCGAACAAAAAGCCGCGAAGAAACGGTCCTTAATACCCCCCGCTTCTCCCCGGCTCTAAAATTCGCACATCGTTCCGTCAAAAGCTTTAGCTGCTCGCGCTGCTGTAATGCCTCAAGCAAAATTTCCATACCGTCCGCGTCAATATGAAAACCAAAAACGGAACGAGTACGGCCCAGACTGCGCCGCCGGCGTCCATTTTTTGCAGCGCGGCCATGGCCGGAAAATTCGTAATCACGAAAATCGGGAGCACAAAAGTGCCGATCCGCTGAATCCATTTGCTGTAAATGCCCATCGGCATATTGTTGAAGTCCCACAGCTTATCGGAAATTTCGATCACCGATTGCGTTTTGATAATAAAAAAAGCGAGCAGCTGCGGCAGCAAAAACAACGCGTACATCAAAATCGTCCCGCATGCGATAAACAGCGCATACTTGGCGATGATCGCCGCGCTCGCGTCCAATTCAAGCCGGCGCCAGGCGACGACGACCATCGTAATGCCCGCCGCAAAGTTCGGAATCGGGAACGAGAAATTAATCCGCCGCAGCGTCGCCATGAACTGCAAGGAAACGGGCTTGGTCAAATACATGTCCAGCGTGCCGCTTCGCACATGCTCCGATAACTGATAAAAATTTTCCATGAAAAACATGACATAAATGCCCGTCATAATCATGTAGGTTCCAATAAACAGCATCACCTGATCGGGCGATAACCCGTTGATGTTAACCCCGACCTGATAGACCAGGAGCACATAAAGCAGCTTCGCAAGCGTAAAAGCGCATTCCTGAGCGATGCCGATGACGAAATTGAGGCGGTACTCCATTTGAGCGATCAGGCAATTTTTAATAAATAGCCCGTAGATCTGCAAGTATTTGCCGGCTTCGCGAATGAACGTCATGATCGCTAACCTCCGATCGCCACATATTTTTTTAAGCCGAAGCGCCAAATGCCGTTCGCCAAAAGCGTCGCAGCGACCGCCCAGGCCGCCTGCACCGCGAGACCCGCCGCGATTTCGGCCGTCCCCAGCTTTCCGTTCCAAATGTTGATCGGAAAATAGATCGTATACTGAAACGGCAGCCATGCAAAGATGCGGCCCGCGGTTGCGCCGAACACATCCAGCGGAAACACGCCTCCGCTCAAAATATTCGACATCAGCTGGAAGCCGATAAATACGGCCCAAACCTCAGTCATCCAAAAGGCAAGAAGGCTGAGCAAATAAAAAATCATGCCGTTGAGCACAACCGCCATCAATATGGACGGCACGAACAGCGCGAGCTTGCCTCCGCTAAACGGCAAATTCCCGAACATGGCAAAGCCGAGCAGCAAAACGGCGACAATGAGGGCGAAAGCGGCAAGCTGAACCGTTTTGCTGCCGTAAAAGCAAAAAATGCGGTACCAGAAGTAGCTGATCGGCTGAACGATGAATTTGTTCAGTCCGCCGCTTTTGATATCGTTCGCGATTTCGTATTCGAACCCCGCCGATACGAACTTACCGACCGCTACAGCCATAATCGTATAGCCGATCATCTGGTCATACGTATAACCGTACACCGTCCCGGACGAAGAACCGGTGAAAATCGCGTTCCACATGAATAGCTGGATCATGAGCGGAAAGACGCCGCTGACAAGACTGAGCCAAAAATCGGTGCGGTATTCCATCGCGTTTTGAACGCCGAGAGCAAAGCTTTTAGTGTACTTGCCCGCTGATTTCAAGGCTATCACGATCCTTCTTGTAAATTTCGGCCAGCCCGTCTTCGATCGATAAATCCTCGATCGTGAAATCGACGACAGGCAGCAGATCCAATATCGTTTTCGTTATCGTCCTCATCTCGTCCTTGGCTACTTCCAGAACGACATGATAATCTTCCGCCTCGATCACCTCGCCGTAACGGCTCAGCGAATGCGCGTAAACCGGTTCCGCGAATTGTAGGCGAATCCGCTTGCGTTCCCCGATCAGCCGGTTTATTTTACCCAGCTCCCCGTCGTACGCGATAGCGCCGTGATTAATAATAATCGACCGTTTGCACAAATCCTCGATATCGTTCATGTAGTGGCTCGTTAGCAAAATCGTCGTCTTCGTTTGCTGGCTGTAATATTTGATGAAAGCGCGAATATTTTTTTGCGAAATCAAATCGAGGCCGATGGTCGGCTCATCGAGAAACATGATTCTGGGCCGGTGAATGAGCGATGCGATCAGCTCGATCTTCATCCTTTCGCCGAGCGACAGCCTGCGCACCTGGACGTTCAGCAAATCCTTCACGTCGAGCAGCTCAGACAGCTCATCGAGCGAGCTTTGAAACGTTTTGTCGCTCAGTTCATAAATCTTTTTATTCAGCAGCAGCGATTCGCTGGCCGGCAAATCCCACCACAGCTGGCTTTTTTGGCCCATGACGATCGAAAACTGCATTTTATACGCTTTTTTCCGCTCCCATGGCGTATATCCCAGCACCGACGCCGTTCCTGAAGTCGGGTGAAGGATGCCGGAGAGCATTTTGAGCGTCGTCGTTTTGCCCGCTCCGTTCGGTCCGAGGAGGCCGACGACCTCCCCTTCCCCGACTTCAAATGAAATGCCGCGGACCGACTTGCGGATCAGCTTTTTGCGGGACAATAAATTTTTCAACGAATGGCGCAAGCCCGTCTCTTTTTCATAATATGTATATTCCTTGGACAACTCGTTCACGAGGATGGCCGGCATAGTTATCTATCACTCCTTCGGTCGAATGCTGCCGGCATAGCCATCAGACAAATGAGCAGCTAATAGTTGGATAGTCGGATACTGTTGAAAAACGTTCATATCGGCCATGATGCCGATTTCGTTCATTTTAGCTTCCATATGGACTGCAACGATGGAATGGCCGCCAAGCTCATAAAAATCGTCCGTTACAGAAATTTGCTCCAGGCTGAACACTTCTTTCCAAATGCCGGTTAGCAGACGCTCCAGCTCTTCGCGGCTCCCCGCATGGATCGCCGCATGGGTTGCCGCCTCTTTGCTCTGTGCGGGGCGGGCTGAATCGGAATAGCTCTCCGGTATGTCCATCCAGCACGAAAACGCGCGGAACGGGTACGTCGGAAACGGCGTCCGCCGCCTCGTTTCCCCTTCATAGAAGCGGCTCCACGGTATCGCGGAGCCGCTGGCAAAGGCGGCGGCGAGCTGCCGGAGCACTTGCAGCGCCGTTCGGCCCGAGCGCGTCCATTCCTCGGTCAACGCGCGGACATGAGACGGAGGGACGGGCTCCCTCCAGCCGTTTGCGCCGTCGCCGTACGCATAGTCGGCCGCGCCGGTTTCCAGCGGCTTCGCGCCGTCGGCAATGCCGTCCATGATCCGGATCATCTCCGCCCTGCCGCCCGCGGCGAGCGCGAAGCGGTACTCGTAAGCGTCTCTCCCCGCATTGGCCGCAAAGCAAAGATCGGCAAGCGGTATGTCCGGCCGGGAAACGAGCCAATTCCGGACTTGCCGGATATAGTCCGTCAGCGCCTGCCGCTCGCGCGCGGATAACACCATAAGCGCCGGTGCGTCCGAGGCCGTCTCCGCAGCCGAATCCGGCGCGGCCGGCGCCTCTTCCAGCACCACGTGGCAGTTCGTTCCGCTAAAGCCGAACGAGCTGACGCCGCAGCGCCGCGGCGATCCGTCCGCCTCCCAGTCGCGCAGCCGGTCATTGACGAACAGCGGCGAATCTTCGAACCGGATGTTGCGGTTCGGACGCGTGAAATATAACGACGGCGGGAGTTTTTTATTCGTCAGGCACAAGGCGGCCTTCACCAGGCTGACGATGCCCGACGCGCCGTCCAGGTGGCCGATGCTGCTTTTGACCGAGCCGATCCCGCAAAACTGCTTGCGGCTCGTATACCTGCGAAACGCCCGCGTAATGCCGTCGATTTCGATCGGATCGCCCAGCTTTGTTCCGGTGCCGTGCGCCTCGATATACGAAATCGTTTCCGGCTTGACGCCCGCCCGCTCCCAGGCGTCGACGAGCAGCTTCTCCTGCGCGAGCGCGTTCGGCGCGGTCAGCCCGATCGAGCTGCCGTCATGATTGAGCGCGCTGCCTTTAATGACCGCATAGACATGGTCGCGGTCCCGCACCGCCTGCGCTAAAGGCTTGAGCAGCACGGCGGCCGCCCCCTCGCCCCATAACGTGCCGTCCGCCCGGTCGTCGAACGTCCGGGTTTCGTCCCCACTCGTTTCGATGCCGATTCTGAAGTCTTTGTCGACAGGCAAAATGTTCAATTTGATGCCCCCGGCCAGCGCCTGATCGCACTCTCCGTTAAGCAGGCTTTGGCAAGCGGTATGCACGGCGACCAGCGACGAAGAGCAGGTCGTGTCGATCGCCATGCTCGGACCTTGCAAATCTAGGAGGTGATTCAAACGGCTGGCGATAATCGGCGCGATGTTGCCTGGCAGCGCAACCCCCATTTTGTCGGGATGAAGCCTGGACAATATCGTGCCATACGTCGGCCAGGCGTTGTAGCCGATGAACACGCCGGTCCGGCTGCCTGCCAGCTTTTTGCCGCCGTAGCCCGCATCTTCCAGCGCCGCCCAAGCCGTTTGCAAAAAAATGCGCTGGTTCGGATCGAGCAAATTCGCTTCGCCGGGCGACAATCGAAAGAACGGATAATCGAAATCGTCGATGGAGCTCAAATAACCGGCTTGCGCGTAGCGGACAGCGCCGCCGGTCAGACGGTCGGCCTGCGCTTTGCGGCCTGCGGGAAGCTCGCGAATGCAGCTCGTCCCCTCCGTCAAATGGCGCCAAAAAACGTCGTAATGATCCGCCATCGGCAGGCGGACGGACATGCCGATCACGGCGATCGCATCCTCCTTCCTCCGGGCGGGCCGGTCCGCATCCCGCGCGCGCAGCCGCTTGACGAGTTGGACGCCGACCTGCTTGTCGATTTTCCCGGCGGCAATTTGCTCCAGCACATATTCGAGCGGACTATCCATTTCCTTCACCTGTCCCTTCGTCCGTCAAGTAGGACATCGCCTTCGATACGGTCACTTTCCCGCTGGTCAAACGGTCGATCAGCTCCTCGATATGTTCTTCGCCGTCGTCGCCATCTCCGCTGTTCACGCCTCCTGCGTTCTCCTGCAAACGCGCATTCCCGGTAGGACGACGGTTCTCGTCGATCAGGCGGGCAAGCTTGGCAATCGTCGGAAAAGCGAACAGGTCGGACAATTGCACGGTACCCGGAAAATGCCCTTCCACCAGCGACAGCACTTTCATAATCATGATGGAGTTGCCGCCGATATCGAAAAATTGATCCTCGACATGGAAGCTGGAATAACCGAGCACCTCCTGCCAAATTTGCGCGATCTGCCGCTCGGTAGGCGTATAGCCCGCATCATGGCCGTGCAAAACAATTTGCGGCTTATCGTCCGTCGCAGCAAAAGAATCGCTCGCCGCGCTTTCCCGGCTTTCCTCGCGCCGGTCGTAATAATCGGCAATCCCGATCCTGCCGGTGATGAGAAGAGCGAACCGCTGGCCGCCTCTCGCCGGATTGCCGATGATAGCGCGGCTGAGGCCGGAGCGGAGAAAGCGCTCGAAAGCTTCCATCCCTTCGGCGCTCGAAACCGAATCGAGCACGCCGCCGGACAGATCGGAGCCGGAAAGCACGGCCATTCCCGTTTCGTTCCATGCCGGCCAATTGATGCATTTCGTCCCTCCGAGACGAAGATTCCGCTCCTCGCAAAACGCGTCCAGAAACGCGTTGGACATGCTGTATTCGATCTCGCCGGGCAATCCGACCAAAGCCGAAATGCTGGAGCTGCAGATAAAAAAGTCAAGCGGGTCCTCCTGCGTCAGTTCGTCCAAATGCATCGTCCCGAAAAGCTTCGCCGCAAGCGCTGCGCGAATGACACCCCGCTGTTTATCGAACAGCGCGCCCTGCTGCGGGGTGACGCCCGCGCAGTGAATGACGCCGCGGATCGGACCGAAGCCGCTGCGGATATCCGCAAGCGCCGCTTGCAGTTCGTCGCGCGAGCCGGCATCCGCATAATGGACCGAGACCGTGGAGCCGGCGCCCCGGATATCATCCAGCGTCTGCGCGTCGGGCGCCGATAGCCGGCTGATGACGGCGATATGAAGCGGCTTTTGATCAGCCAAAAATTGGGCGATCTCCTGGCCGATGCCGCCTCCGCCTCCGGTAATGACGTAGGTGCCCCCGGCCCGCAGCGGCAGCTCGCCGGACGGAGCGTCTTTGGCGATACGGCACACCCGGACGTATCGCTCTCCTCCGCGCAGCGCGACAATTTGCGGAGAATCCGCCTCCGCCGCGGCTGCGAGTTCGCCGGCTAAGGCGTCGGGCGAAGTGAGCGCGTCCGTATCGACGATCCGAATACGCAAATTCGGCGACTCCAGCGGAAGCGTCGTCCCGAGCGTATGAAGCAGCCGGTTGCCCGGAAGCAAACCGCCCTCCCGCCCGCTGATCGCATAGCTGTGCGCAGTCACAACGACGAGCTCGGGGCCCAGCCCGCGGTGCCCGGCGAGAGCTTTGCACAAGCCGATCAAATGAAACAAGCCTTCATTGACGCTCGCTTCCAGCCGGTTTGCCGCAGGTCGAGGATCAGGCGGCTCCAGCCCATGAACAAAGACGATTTGATCGAGCTCTCCCGGATCAACCGCAGCGAACAAGGCGCCGTAATCGGGCGCAAGCGCGGGCGCGGCAAAATCGAGCCGGAACACACTTGCGCTTTCCCTGCCGAACTCCGATCCGGGCAGCACTTCCACTAACGAGTCCGCTCCCGCCCGGATCGCGTCTGTCAGCTTTGCGGCCGCCGCGCCGCCGTCGTGAACGGCCAGACAGCGCTTGCGGACCGGCGGACGCGCCTGCGCATCCGATGGCGCTTGTTCCCATCCGGGCTCCCAGAACGGAAGCGGAGCGGCAAGCGGGCCATCGATCCAGCACCGCAGCGGCTCGAACGGATAGAGCGGCAAGCGGACGCGCTCGTGCGCGTCTTCCGCGTACAGCTCCCGCCAATCCGCTTCTTCTCCACGCGCGTACGCGGCGCACAACCGGCGCATGACGCCTGCGTCCTCCGGCAGATCCGCGCCTCTAGCGAGGCCCGCGCCGGGAACGATCGTCTGAAAATCGCTCTCCTGCAGCGCGTTCAGCGCATCGGCGATTTCCCGCCGGCTTCGGCCGGCGACCACGAGCCGGCAGGTAAAATGGCTTCTCGCGGCATTCGCCGTAAAGCAGATGTCGCCAAGCTTTTCCGGCCGCGGTTGAGACAGCCAGGACGCCATTTGCCCGGCCCGCTGCCGCAGGACGGCAGGGGACTTGGCCGAGAGCGCGAGCGCATGCGTCTGCAGCGCTGGGGCCGAAAGCGGGCTTGGGACACTTTCCGGCGCTTCCTCCAGCACGATATGGCAGTTCGTGCCGCTAAAGCCGAACGAGCTGACGCCGCACCTGCGCGGCGTGCCGTCTGACGTCCACTCTCTGAGAATGTCGTTGACATACACAGGCGATTCCTGAAAGGCGATGCTCCGGTTCGGCCGCGTAAAATGCAGCGTCGGCGGAAGCCTCCGAAGGTAGAGCGCGTAAACGGCGCGCACGAATCCGGCCAGGCCCGCGGCGCCGATCAGATGGCCGATATTGGGCTTGACCGAGCCGATGGCGCAAAATTGTTTTCTGCCCGTAAACCGGGCAAACGCCTTGCCAATCGCCTCGATTTCGATCGGATCGCCCAGCTTAGTGCCGGTTCCGTGCGCTTCCAGATAGGCGATCGTTTCGGGATCGACTCCCGCGTCCCGCCAAGCCTCGACCAGCACTTCCTCCTGCGCGAGCACGTTCGGAGCGGTCAAGCCGATGGAATGGCCGTCCTGATTGACGGCGCTCCCTTTGATGACCGCGTATACCGGATCGCGATCCTCCAGCGCCTGGCGCAGCGGCTTGAGGACAACCGCGCATACGCCTTCTCCGGTCACGGTGCCGTCGGCTTTATCGTCGAACGTTCTTGTTAGGCCCAACGACGATTCGATGCCGACCTTCCCGGTCAAATCGACAGGCAAAATATCGAGCCGGACGCCTCCCGCCAGCGCCATTTCGCATTCGCCGCGCAAAATCGAGCGCACAGCGGCATGAACGGCGACGAGCGACGAGGAGCAGGACGTGTTCACGATCATGCCGGGACCTTTTAAATCAAAATGGTACGAGACCCGGCCAGGGATCATCGACACCAGGTTGCCGACATGGGCTTCCTTGTAGGCCGCCGGAGCGACCTCCAACACCCGGCTTGTATAACTGTACGCTTCGTGATCGTAGCCGACGAACACGCCGGTCCGGCTGCCCTTCAGGCGCTTGTCGTCGTAACCCGCGTCTTCGAAGGCGTGCCACGCCGTCTGCAGGAACAGGCGCTGATGCGGGTCCATCAGCTCCGCCTCGCGCGGGGACAGGCCGAAAAAGCGGTAATCGAAACGGTCGATGAAGCGGAGATAGCCCTGTTTGATGAACTGCCATTCGCTTTTGTCCATTTGCTTGAATCTCGCATACCTCTCGGCTTCCATCCTGCGGGAATACGGGAGATTGCCGGTCGCTCCGACGCCGCCCGCAAGCTGCTCCCAGAACGTTCTTGCATCGCCCGCCCGCGGAAAATCGAGACCGATTCCGATGACCGCAATTTCATTGCCGGTCTCCGTCCGGGCTTCCGATTCAGGCTTAAGCTTCATGAGATCGATCAATTTTTTGGCCATGTCCGACTCTCCTCCTCCTTTTAAAGTTGTTCCGCCAAAATGTGCAGCAGCTTCCGGAAGCGGTCCGAGAGCGCCTTCGCGGCTTCGCTTGCTTCTGCGGACCTTGCATCTGCGGACGCCTTGTACAGCGCTTGCACACCTTCCGCTTTCGACATGCACAGCGCTGCGGCGAATTCGCCCTTCACGGCGGCCTCCTCCCTGGCGAACATCAGCGCGCCCGAGTCCGGGCCCGCTTGCGAAACGACGCGGACGGAGTCCGTTATATACCGGGCGGTCAGCGCCTCCACCCCCTGCTCCACGCTCTCGATATCCGCCAGCGAAATACGGTGGGCGGTCTTGATGCCCGCTTCGTCCGTCGCGACGAGCTTTACGCTTTGCTCACCGTTCAAGTCCGCGATCATAAAAACGAACGCGACCAGATAGATGCCGTAAGCGTTTACCCCGCAGCGCCGGGCCAACACGTCAAGGGAGCGGCGGGTATCGGCGGGAAGCAGCACCGACACGGTCTTGTATTCATCGGGGTTTAAGCGCCGCGCCAGCTCTCCGGCCAACGTCTCCACCGTCGGATACGCGAATAAATCGGCGATGCTCACTTTGTTCGGATACATATTCTCGATTTTACCGTGAACGCTCATGAGCGAGATCGAGTCGCCGCCGATGTCGAAAAAGTACTGCTTGATGCCGAAGCGATCCATACCCAGCACCTCTGTCCAGATGCGGAATATTTGCTTCTCCAGCTCCGTCGACGGCTCGACGGGCGCTTTGTCCGCGAGCAGGGCAAGCTCCGGCTCCGGGAGCAGCTTGCGGTCGACCTTTCCGTTCGCGGATAGCGGAATGCTATCAAGAAACGTACAGCGGGCCGGAATCATATAGCCGGGCAAATGGGCGCTAAGGTGCTCGTACAGCGATTCCCGGTCCGCTTCCGGCAGAGCCCCGCCGCGAACGATGTAGGCCGCCAGGTACGTCTGGCCTGCTGCGTCCTTTTTGTCGATGACGACCGCATCTTTGACGCCTGGATGCTTCAGCAGGAGGTTTTCGATCTCGCCGAGCTCCACCCGATAACCGCGAATTTTGACCTGATGGTCGCGCCGGCCGAGAAATTCGATATAGCCCTCTCTCCGCATCGCGCCGAAATCGCCCGTGCGGTACAGCGGGCCGAACTCGTGATGAACAATGAACGATTGCTTCGTCTTGTCCTCGTCATGCAAATACCCGGAAGCGAGGCCCACTCCCCCGATGTAAAGCTCTCCCGTAGTGCCGACCGGACATATCCTTCGCTCCTCATCCAGCACATACCAGCGCTGATTGCCGAGCGGAACGCCGTAAGGAATCGATTTCCATTCGCCGGGCACGTCCGCAACCGGGTAGTAAATTGACCAGATCGCCGCCTCCGTCGCGCCGCCCAAGCTGTACAGCGATGCAGTAGGAAATATTCCCCTGACCGATCCGGCAAGCGGCAAAGGTATCCAGTCTCCGCTAAGCATGATGACTCTCAGCTGCGAAAGCGGGCTCCTGTCCGAAGACAGATGATCCAGCATCGCATTCAGCAAAGCCGGAACCGAATTCCAGACGGTGGCGCCGGCCTGAGCGGCGGTGCGCAGCAGGGCGGGCATATCCCGCTGGTTGTCGATGACGATGACGGCCGCTCCGGCCGCCAGCGCCCCGAACCAGTCGTATACCGACAAATCGAAGCAAAAAGAGGAGATGGCCGGTATGCGGTCGTTTTCTCCGATAGCGAACCGTTCGTTAATATCCAGTATCGTATTGGCCGCTGCCCGGTGCGTAATCACGACGCCTTTCGGCGTCCCCGTGCTGCCGGACGTGTAAATGACGTAGGCCGTATCGTCAGGGCGGCTTTCCGCGGCAAAAAGGGGCTGTCCGGGAAGCTCCGGCTCCAGATCCAACTCCCGCACCTTGCCGATAACCGCCGCGGCGTCGATCAGGCTGCGGCACCCGCTGTGGCCGACGATATAATTCCGCCGCTCCTCCGGATATTCCGGCTCCACGGGCACATACGCGGCCCCAACCATCAGCGCTCCCAGGATGAGCGCAATCGTGCTGCTGTCGCGGCGTCCCAACACGCCGACAAAGTCGCCGCGCGATATGCCGCACGAGCGCAAATATATGGCAAACTGCCGCGCAAGTTTGCTCAGCTGCCCGTAAGTCAGCTCCTGTTCGCCGGAGATGACGGCAATCTTGTCCGGCTGCCGTGCGGCCCGCTGCGCGAACAAGCCGTCCAGCGTGACGGCCTGCGGCAGCGGCCTCGCCGTTTCGTTAAAGCGGGCGTACAGCTCGGCTTCCGCCTGCGGGAGCCGGATGCCGCCGGCTGCTCCTTCATTTGCGGCAAGCCGCTCCACCCGGTGCATGAACGTTTCGAACATGCCGGACATCATGTCCTCATCGAACAATTCCGCTGCATAGTCCCAGCTCAACTCGACAACGCCGCCGCGCTCGGTCAGCTGAAAGTCCAAATACACCTGAGAGGTTTGGCTTACTCTCATTTTCACGTCTCCGGGAACGTCGCCGCCCGAGCCTCCGGCATGAAAATCCTGGGACAGAAGGCTCGTGAACACGAACGGCATCATCGCCGCTTTCGGTTTTTGGCGGATTTTGGCCAGCTCCCGAATCATCTCGGTACCGTCGAAGTGGCGGTGTTCAAGCGCTTCCAGAATGGTGCGGTGAACATGCTTCACCTTGTCCCAGAACGCGAGGCCGGTGCCCAGATCCAAACCGAGAAGCATGAGTGACGTAAAATCTCCGACCATGTTCGGGATATCAGGGTGGAACGGATAACGGTTGAATACGGTCAGGTTGATAGCCAGTCTGGGCTGATTGGACCAATAGGACAGCACATCGGCGTATATCGCGCAAAAGACGGCGGACGGCGTCACGCTGTGCCGGGCGGACATGTTTTTGAAACGCTGCCACTCCGCCGCCCCCAGCATCGCGCCGAGCCGCCGGAACGTCGGTTTCGCTACGGTCCCCGGTTCCCGGACGAGCGGCACGGAAGGCGGCTCCGGGAAGCTGTCCAGCTTGCCCAGCCAGTATGTTTTGCTTGCTGCATACGTATCGGAGCGCCGAAACGCTTCGTAGGCTTGCATATAATCGCGGAATGTGAACGCCAGCGGCGGAAGCTCGATGTGCGGATGCAAATACGCCTGCATGATGTCATTCTCGATGATTTGCATGCTGAGGCCGTCCGCGATCAGCACGTCGAAGCCGATGCACAAATAGTGCGCGTCATCGCGGATGCGGAACGCCTTGATTTCGAACAGCGGCCAGCGTTCGGGCCGGAATACGTCGTGCGACATTCTGCGGCGCTCCATTCCGATGCGTTCCTGCTGCCGCGCGTCGTCCAGCGCCCGGATATCCTCCGTCTCAATCCGGTAGTCCGGGACGCGGTCCAGCACTTTTTGCTTGCCGCTCGGCAAAATGACGCAGCGCAGCATGGGATGACGCCGCACGGCCTTGTTCAGGCTGTCGTTCAATTTTGCCGGATCGAGCGTCGTTTCCAGCTCCGAGTAGGCATGGGTCGAAACGCCGCCCATCTCGAAATAGTCGCTGCGGCCCATGTAGTAAGCGCGCTGCACTTCCGTCATCTCAAACGGCTCGGCGAGCTTGTCCGGATCGGGCAGCGCCGCCGGATACACCGGAGCCGTCCGGCTGTCCCCAAAGTTCTGTTCGTCGAGCCATGACGCCATCCGCTCAATCGTCAGCAGCTCCATGAACACCGTCGGCTTCATCTCCGCGCCGAACTGCCTGTCAATGCCCGCAATCAGCTTCATCATGGAGATCGAGTCGCCGCCAAGCTCGTAAAAGTTGTCAGCGACACCGAGCGTCCGGTAACCGAGCACGCGGCTCCACACCGCGGCCGCACCTCGTTCGGCGGCAGAATAGGCGCCGTCAGGCCGGCCTTTCAGCTCGACATCAGGCAGGCCGCCCTGCTGTAACTGTGCGACCTCCTCCCGCCACTCGTCGGCCGCCATAGGAATCCGTTCGCGCAGCAGCTCATCCCGCGTCTCGTCCGCAAACTTGAACGCTAGCGTATCGAGCATGCGGACGATGTCGGCATCGCGATTGAACTGGCCCGCGATCAGCCTCGGCAAGCCCGCGGCCAACGCCTGTGCGAAATAGTGGCCTGCATGCTCGCCCGACATCACCTTGAAAAGTGTGTACTGCCCGTACAGGCGCGCATATTCGGGTTTTCCGGCTCCGAGCACACTTGTAAAAAACGTCTCCTCCCACGTCGACCAGTTGACGGCGACCGTCCGCTTGCCCCGCGCGTTCCGCTCGTCCGTGAACGCGTCCAGAAAGGCGTTCGCGGCCACATAGCCGCCGACGTTGTTTCCGCCCGTCAGCGTCATCACCGAGGAGCAAAGAACAAAAAAATCAAGCGGGTCCCGGTCCGTCAGCTTGTCCAGCAGGCGGGTTCCGGCTACTTTCGGCGACAAATCCTCACACAGCGTCTCCATCGTCAGGGGCGATTGCACCTCGTCGTAGCTGCGCACGATGCCCGCCGCATGAATGACGCCCCGGATCGGGCCGAACCGCTCGCGGATGTCCGCCAGCGCAGCGCTTAGCGAGCGCTCGTCGGCAATGTCCGCCTGCATGCAGACGACCTCCGATCCTCCGGCTTCGATCTGCTCCATAAGCCGCATCCGCTTGTAGAGCGTTTCATGTTTGCGGTCCATTTCGTACTCATACCGCACCCGCTCCCACGAAGCCTTCGCCGGAAACGGCGACCGGTTCAGCAAAACGATGCGCACGGAGCAGCTTGCGGCAAGCTCCTTGGCAAGCTGCAAACCGACGATGCCGACGCCTCCGGTAATGACATACGTGGCTCCGGAACGGATCGGAACCGCATCAGCCGCCGGCTGCCCCGCCGAGTCCAGCAAGGCGATCCGCTCGACATAACGGCGGCCGCCGCGCAGCGCGCTCACATAGTCGTCCGACGGCTTGTCCAGCTCGTCGAACAGCAGGTGTGCGGCGGAGCTGCCGTCCCAGTCGATGCAGCGGCATGTTGACCCGGGAAGCTCGTAGGAGACGACTTTCCCATAGCCGAAAAAGGCGGCAAATTCCGGACGGACGACCGCTTGCCGGGCCGCTTGCTCGGCCGACACCCCGTAAGCCTGCGGGGCGACGAGCGTCATTCGGAGCGGGCTTTTCCAACCGCCGCCGCGCAGCGCCGAGACGAGCAGGAACAAGCTGAACAAACCGTCAGCGAGCTTATCTCCGCTGCCACGCGGCCCCTCCGCAAGATCGTCCAACGCGGCAAAATGGACGACGCCTGCGACGCCGAGCGGACGAAACCGGTCAACTAGGCGTTCGTAATCGCCAAGCGTCCGCCCGACGGTAAAGCGTCGCTCACCGGTTTGCGCGAACGCATGTCCAAGTGTCACCTCGACCCATTTGCTGCGGTGCGCGTTGTGCCGCTCGGCATACTGTTCGGCAATGCCGCCGGAATCCATAAACACGACCAAGGCTCCGTTCGGCGCGGTGGCGGGCTGATCGTTGTCGGCCTGCCGCCATTCCGGAACGAACAGCTGCGCTTCTGAAGAAAAAAACGAACGATACAGCTGATTACCGCTCATCTCCAGCCAGCAGCGATTGCGCAAAAACGGATAAACCGGCAGCCGCGTCCTGACGCGCCGCTCTCCTTTATAAAGCTTGCGCCACTGCACGTCCGCTCCCGCCGTATACAAAGCGGCAATTTGCCGCAGCTCCGCTTCCGATGGCGGCAGGGCGTCCGCAAGCAGGCCCGCCTCGGCTGTCGCCCTCTCGGCGTCCCGCTCCGAGGCGGTGACGACGCCCGCATAAATGCCCTGCCCGGGGAGCGCGGCATCGCCATCGCCGTCCAGCAGCAGATCGGCGGCGATCCGCAGCCGCTCCGCAAGCAGGTCCGAACCGTCGGCGATCACAGCCAGCCGGTATTTGTAATGGCCCCGCCCCGTACATGCGCCATGGCACACATCGTCAAAAGCCGCCGCAGGCTCCTCGCGCAGCCATTCGATGTACTGCTCCGCCAGCTTCACCAGCGAGTGCCGCGATTTGGCCGACACCGCAAAAATGCGCGGCGCGGACGATTCCCGCGACGCAGGAAGAGCCGGCGCTTCAGGCGCTTCCTCCAGCACGACGTGGCAGTTCGTGCCGCTGATGCCGAACGCGCTGACGCCGCAGCGGCGCGGCTCGCTCCCTCTTGGCCACCTGTTCAGCCTGGCGTTCATATGGAACGGCGAACGGTGAAGGCGGATTTTCCGGTTCGGCCTGTTAAAGTACAAGCTGGCCGGCAGTTCCTCGTGCTTCAGGGACAGCACGGCTTTGATCAGCCCGGCCAAGCCCGCCGCGCTGTCCAGGTGGCCGAGATTCGATTTGACCGAACCGATGGCGCAAAACTGCTTCTTGTCCGTATATTTGACGAACGCCTTCATCAGCCCTTCCATTTCGATCGGATCGCCCAGCTTCGTCCCCGTCCCGTGCATTTCGATGTAGGAAATCGTCTCGGGGTGCACGCCTGCCGCTTTCCAGGCCTTTTCGATAACGGCGGCCTGCGCATCGGGATTCGGCGCCGTAATGCCGTTCGAGCGGCCGTCCTGATTGATCGCCGAGCCTTTGATGACCGCATAGACGGCATCTCCGTCCTTGAGCGCCTGCGGCAGCGGCTTGATGACGACCGCCGCCACGCCTTCGCTGAGCGTCGAACCGTCGGCCTTGTCGTCAAAGGTGCGCGTGCGGCTGTCCGCCGATTCGATGCCGAGCTTATGCTGGCGGCGCACCGGCACAAGGTTCAGCCGAATGCCGCCGACAATCGCCGCGCTGCAGTCGCCGGCCCGAACCGCTTTGCATGCCTCGTGAAGCGCGACCAGAGAAGAGGAGCAGGCCGTATCGATCATCATGCTCGGGCCGTGCAAATCCATCGCATAGGCGACGCGGCTGGCCATCATGGAAATGATATTGCCCGCGGCCGCGAGCGCCGCCGAATCGGGCTCCAGCTCGCCGATCAGCCGTTTGTAATCGTACAGCTCGCTGGCCGAATAGCCCAAAAACACGCCGGTATCCGTCCCGGACAGCCGTCCGTCGCCATAACCCGCGTCTTCCGCAGCCTGCCACGCGCATTGCAGGAAAAGCCTGTGCGCAGGGTCCATCAGGCTCGCTTCCTTCGGCGACAGCCCGAAAAACTCGTAATCGAACGTATCGA
Organism: Paenibacillus sp. sgz302164; assembly: GCF_056120505.1. NCBI lineage: Bacteria > Bacillati > Bacillota > Bacilli > Caryophanales > Paenibacillaceae > Paenibacillus > Paenibacillus sp. sgz302164. Next base: position 220,780 of record NZ_JBVYOL010000005.1, read on the forward strand.
TTTCATCCAGATAGCCGAGCTCGTCAAACTGTGCGTCAAGCGCGTCCTGACGGAGACACCGCTGCAAATAAACTTCCGCGTCGCGCTTCCTGCGGCCGGGAACCCCGGTCACGCAGTCCAGCCCGACCCGGAGGTTGCTCCAAAATTGCCGCACATTGCCGGCTTGCGGAAAGTTCAGCGCCATGCCGACAATCGCCATTTCCTTGGCTGTAACTTCCTCCACTTCGGTCTCGATTTCAACTTGATCCAGCAGTTCGAACAAGCTTTGGCTCAACATCGATTTCCTCCTGAAAGACGGATGCTGTTCCCGTATCGCGCAGCAGCTTCCCGTAATAGTCTTTGCGTTCCTCCGGCGGAACGCGCTTGGTGTCCATAATCAGCATGAGCAGCCGGAGCGCCTCTCTCATCTGCGGAACGGTCGGCGGCAGCCCCGCCGCATCCGCCTCGTCAGCCAGCCGTTCCAACTGCTCGTAAGGCTGAGCCGCGCCCAGCTCATACTCCCGGCTGTCCGGGTTCAAATTTTTGACGCTGACCGCGATGCCCAAACACAGCTCGATAAAATGGTACTGCGAACCTGTCGCGGGCAAGCCTGAATGTGCCGGCGCAAGCCAAGGGAGCTGTTCAGCATCCCCGGCCACGCTGTACGATACGGCGGCAAACGGCTTCCCATTCTCTTTGACCAGCATGCTCAGCACCGATTTGGGCCCCATTTCGATAGCCGCATCCACCCGCCGGCTTTCCGCATAATCAAGTATTTTCCGCCATTGCACGGGACGGACAAGCTGCCCGCCGAGACTGGCGGCAAGCTCGCCGGCATCGCGGTACGGAGCCGCCGTGACGCCCGACAAGACGGGAAAGCGAAGCGGCTGGACGGCGCAGGCCGCCACCGCCTCGGCGAGCCGCTGCGCCGCTTCGTTCATTAACGGCGTATGAAACGGCGCGCTGTTATACAGCGGCGTCGTGACGATATGCGGCTGCCACAAGGCGGCTTCCAGCCTTGCCAGCGCCTGATGCGTGCCGGCCACCACCGTCTGCCGCGGGGAGTTGAAGCACGCGGGGGCGACGATATCATCGCCCGCCGAGCATTCACCGCACAGCCGGATCAGCTCTTCTTCGTCCGCGTCCTGCACGACCATCATGCAGCCGATATCCCGCTCGGCCAATTCCAACGTCAGCCTGCCTCTGAGCTCCACGATCCGCAGCGCATCCGCAAAGCCGAGCGCGCCCGAGCATGCCAAAGCGCTGTATTCTCCCAGGCTGTGACCGGCTGCAAAGTCCGGTAAAATTCCAATTTCTTCCATATACACCGAAAAAGCCGCCTTGCACACCGTCAGCAGCGCAATCTGCATCAGATCGACGCGGGACAGATCGCGGAACGTGCCGGAAAAGCACAGCTTTTTAATATCCATGCCGAGCGTGTCTTCAGCTTCTTCAAAGCAGAGGCGCGCCGCCGCCGATGTGTCATACAGCGTCTGCCCCATTCCCGTATGCTGCGAGCCCTGGCCCGGGAAAAACATCGCAAGCCTGGTCATTGCCGCACCCCCGCTTCTTCCACCTGCACATAAGACGGCAGCGGCGGCACAGCGTCCGAAGCGTATTCAAGCAGCAGAAGGCCGCTGTCTCCGCCCGCTTCTTTAAATCCGGCGAACTTGAATGTCATGTACATCATCCGGTTTCTGTCCGTAGGTTTGAACTCCGCCAGCAGCTTTACGCCCCGTTCCCTGGCCATGCGCACGATGAGCTGCAGCAGCACGCCGCCTACTCCTCTGGACATCACTCTGCATGACATCAGCAGCAGCTTGAGCGTCCAGCTGTCCGCGCCGCGCTCTACGAGCGCCAGCCCGATTTTGCCGTACGTTCCGTATGTATCCGTCAATTCGGCGACCAGCAGCAGATGTGTATGCGAATGAATGAACGAGGCAAGCTCTTCGTAAGAAAACGTAATGCCGGTGGAATTGAGCTGATGCGTCCGGACGGTCAATTCCTCCGCCCGCTGCAAATCTTCCTCAGCCGCCGGATGGACCGACAGACGCATGCCGAGCGACGCCAAAAACTCTTCCTGCGGCCCTGCGAACGCCATTTCGGCCGTTTTGCGCCGCTCGTCCGCCTTCATCATCAGCCTGCGGTTTCTGGAATCCTCCGTGATGAATTTCGGCATCATCCTCGGCATGTCCAGCAGGGAAACGATGTCTCCGGCGTCGATGCACAGCACTTCCGGCAGCACGGAAGCCACCTCGTCGCGCTCGAACGGCTGGTCATCCACAAACGCGATGGCATCCGTCCCGATATTCAATTCGCGGGCGATCGTTTGAATCGACGACGATTTGGCGTTCCAATGAATTTGCGGATATAGAAAAAAGTGGTCGATAGCGAAGCTGCGGAGCGTCTCAAGCGCGTGTTCGCCGTCGTTTTTGCTGGCTACGGACAGTAATATGCCGCGCCGGTCCAGCTCCTCGAATACGGCAACGATGCCCGGCCGCAAACGCACGGTCTCATCCTCAAGCAGCACGCCCGTCCATACCGTTTCATCCAAATCCCAAACTACGCATTTTACCGGTTTTTCCATAAGTCTACCCCGTCTTTCGCCCAGGGGCCGTTTTTCGTTCGACGAATCGGCAAATAGCCTGAACCGACTGAAAGTTTTGAATCTCCAAATCTTCGTTCTCTACCGACAATTCGAACGTCTTCTCCAAAAAGTTGACCAATTGCATAGCGAACAAGGAGTTCACCAGACCGAGCTCGAACAAATGATCGTCATCCCGATACTGCTTGCGAATGTATTTGCCGAGAAACGCCTTGACTTTGCTCTGGATTTCGTCCACGATAATCGCCCCTAATTGTCATATTCGTAAAAGCCTTTTCCGCTTTTCATCCCGTACAAGCCGGCGTCGACCATCTTTTTCAGCAGCGGGCACGGGCGGTATTTGCCGTCCTTGAATTCGCGGTACAAATTATCGATGGAATAATAAATCGTATCGAGCCCGATCAAATCCGCCGTTTCCAGCGGCCCCATCGCATGGCCGAAACATTCCCGGAACAATCTGCCGATATCCTCCACGGACGATATTTGCTCCTGCAGCACATACACCGCCTCATTGATCGTCAGCATCAAAATCCGGTTGGATACGAAACCGGGCGCATCCTGCACCAGCACGTACGATTTCCCCATGCTTGCCAGAAGCTCGTCCGTTATGCGGATCGTTTGCTCGCTCGTATGGTAGCCGCGAATGACTTCGACGGTCGGCTTCCGTGCAACCGGGTTCATAAAATGAATGCCGATCACGCGATCCGCCGCCTTGTTGCCGAGCCCGCCTTGCCTTTGTAATCGGAATGACGGAGGTGTTGACCGCAAAAATGCAAGATTCCGGACAAATCCGATCCATCGCTTCGTAAACGGGTTTCTTGATCTCCCACCTTTGATTCTTTGGATTCTATGGACTAAACCCGATTTTCAGCCGTATATACGGTTAATTTCATATGTGCGCTAACCCACTGCTTCACCTGCTCCTTGCTAAAGCGCCCGCCGCCGGATAACCGCCACGTTACGGCCGCCGCCTCCGGACCGGTCTCCCGCCATTCGACCAGCAAATTAAACATCGCCGGCAAGGAGGAATCGGCGAAGGCTTGCCCGCCTTCTTCGCAAATAACGACAAGCGGGCGCAGCGACGACTTCGGCGTCTGGGCCTGGAGCAGGAACGATTCCGGCGCCAGCCAGCGGCCGCCGTTTCCCGCCTTTTGATCGGCGTAAGCGGCCAGCAGGGCGGGCACTCCCTCCATCGCGCGAAAATCGAAATAAAGCGGCTTGATCCTGGCTTGATCCGGGTGCAGCTCATACAAGGCGATCTCATCCTGCCCGGAAAGCTTGTTCAGCAGCAAAGCCAAAGCGGCGACAGCGATGTCGCTCGCCTGAAATTCCCGCTGCGAACCGGCTTTGTGCAGCAAAGGCCATACCCCGGCCGGCATCGAGGCTTCGAAAACGGACAGCTCCGCCGAAGCCGCCGCTTCCTCGTCCCATTGCGGTATGACGATCGAGCGAAGCGGAACCTGCACCATCTTTTCATTGTGCGCCATGCCGCGAATGAACGACGCCTGCTTGCGGATCGTGGCGTTGGCGAACAGATCCGTCACCGCCAGCTTGACGCCGAACGCATCGTTCAGCTGCGCGGCAAGCTGCAAAATGAGCAGCGAATTGCCGCCTGCATCGAAAAAGCTGTCCATGACGCCCAGCTTGTCCCGGTGCAGCACATCTTCCCATATGCTCATAATCCGCTCTTCCAGCTCCCCTTCCGGCACGGCGGCGGCATTTCCGGCGGGCAGCGCGCCGGCTTCCGTCTCGCGAAGCGCATGGCGGTTGATTTTGCCGTTAGGCATCAGCGGCATTTGATCCAACTGCACGAATTGTTCGGGAATCATATACGACGGCAGCTTTTTCCTTAAAAACTCGCGAATGACGACGACCGTCAGCGCGGAAGCAGCCGTAAAAAACGCCCATAACGCATCCTCGCCTCTTGCATTGGCACGGACGATGACCGCAACCTCGCGGATTTCCGGCAATCGCGCCATGCCGTTTTCGACTTCATTCAGCTCAATCCGGTTTCCTCTTATTTTGACCTGGTGATCGACCCGCCCCAAATAGCGGATCGACCCGTCCTGCCGCCATGAGGCCAGATCCCCTGTCCGGTACATCGTAACGCCGGGCTCCAGCGGGTGCTCGATAAACTTGTCCCGGTTCATGTCCGGCCGATTCCAATAGCCGTAGGAAACGCCCGCTCCCGCGACGCACAATTCGCCGATCATGCCGAGCGGCTGGAGCATGCCGTGATGGTCCAAAATGTATGGCCGCATATTCATCACCGGCCTGCCGATCAACACCCGCTCCGTATCCGTTGCGAACGGAATGCGGTAATGGAGCGTATCGTCGCAGCATTCGGTTTGCCCGTAGGCGTTTACGAGCTGAATCCGGTAATAGCTGTAAAACCGATTCACGAGCACGGGCTTCGTCTCTTCCGAAGTGAGCGCGATTGCTTTTAGCCGGGTCAAAGGCAGCACCGGCTGTCCCTGTTCAAGCAGGCGGACGTAGGCGTTCAGAACGGACGGTATCAGCTCGATGACGGTTACGCCGTCCTCCTCGATCCGTGCGAACTGCTCCAGCGGATCGCGCTCCACCTCCTCCGAATAGACGACAAGCTCCGCACCCGCAAACAGCGGAGACAATATTTGCCAGATCGAGGCAACTACATTTACGCTGAAATTGCTGCCGACCTTGTCGCTTGCACCGATGCCCAATTCGTGAATTTTGGCATAGGCGTGGTTGACAATTCCGCGGTGATGCAGCATCGCGCCCTTCGGCTTACCCGTTGAGCCGGACGTGTAGATCATATACGCGACGCTCTGCGGAGACGAGGCGTCTGGCGTCGCCGCCTCCGCTTGCTCCGCGCTAGCGGAGGCAGCCGGCCTGCCGGGAGCGATCGGCAGCACGGTGCCGTCGAAGCCGGCGGCGGCATCCGCTTCGTCCAGCACAAGCATGGCGGCCGAGCGGCTGTCCTCCAGAATCGCAAGCGTCCGTTCGGCCGGATGGTTCCGGTCGAGCGGCACGCAGATGCAGCCCGCTTCCAGGATGCCGAGGACGCCCGCGATCATCTCCGGCGACCTGGGAACGTACAGGGCGATCCGCTCCTGCTCCCGCATGCCGCTCGCTCTTAGCATGGCGGCGATGCGCAGCGCCTGTTCCCGCAGCTGCCCATAGGTCAGCAGCCGATCTTCATACCTGACGGCGGCCCGCTCAGGCGTTTGGAGCGAATGGCGCCATATCAGCTGCGGAATCGTCTGTTCCGGACAATCGGCCGCCGTATCGTGAAACAGCTTGCCGATCTCCGCTTTTTCCTCAGCCGTGACGAGCTCCATGCCGGCCATCGGCAGATCGGCCCGCTCCATGAATCCGTCGATCATTCGCCGGTAGCGAAGCGCGAGCAGTTCGATTGTCTCCGCGTCATAAAGCTGCGCGTTGTAGTGAAAATCAATATGAATGCTTTCTTGCAAAGACACCTGCAGCGTCAAATCGAAATTCGTTTCTTCGTGCACGTACGTTTTGCTTACGCGCAGCCCGTCCGTCTCGGCAAGACTTCCCCGCCCCAGCGGGTAATTTTTGATGACGATCACCGAATCGAACAGCAGGGTGCCGCCGCCCATCTCGCTGTAGGCCGCCAAATCCAGCAGAGGGATGGAAGCATGCGCCTCTTTGCCGGATAAATCGGCTGCGGCTTTGCGCAAATAATCGACTGCAGTATCATTCGGAGCGGACGCAAGACGAAGCGGCAGCGTTTGGATAAATAGGCCGACCATGTGCTCGATTCCCGCAATTTCGGGAGGACGGCCGGATACGGTCACGCCGAAGCAGACGTCACTCGTATTGTTGTACTTTTGGAGCAGCGCCCCCCAAGCTCCGTAAAGCAGGCTCGCCATCGACAGCTGCCGCTCCGAGCAAAACCGGCGCATCCGGGCCGTCATCGGCTCGCCGAACGCGCAGGCTACGGAAGCGGCGGACGGCGCATCCGCGAGCTTGGGCCGATCCGGCGGAATTACCGAACGCTGCCGCATGCCTGCCAAATACGCCCGCCAATACGATTCCTGGGCGGATTTATCCTGTTCGTGCAGCCATTTGATGTAGCTTTTGTACGGCGTTTTCCGCTGCATCACAAGCGGTCGGCCGCTTTTAAGCGCATGATAGCCCGCAAGAAATTCCTGCAAAATAACGCCAAGACTCCACCCGTCGATGAGCATGTGATGATAATCGAGGAGCAGCTCGTATTTGTCCGCAGCCCGTTTGCACAGCAAAATACGGATCGGAGCCGCGCTCACGTCGATCCGGTCGTTCAGCCTCGCTTCGCGGAGAGCCGTCAGCCTCGCCGGCATATCCTCTTCCGGCACGCCGCTTAAATCGGTCTCGTCAATCGGAATGTCATGCTCGCGTTTAATAATTTGTACGGCCTTGTGGCGGTCGTTCCACCGAATGACGGTGCGCAGCATCTCGTTGGCTTCCGCCAGCTTTTTCCACGCTCCGTAGAAAGCCGGAATGTCCAGCCCGCCTTCCATTTCCAGACCCGCCTGCTCGCAATAAACAAGCGCCTCTTCGCTTTGCAAATAATGGAAAAGCATACTTTCCTGCATCGGAGTCAGCATCAGAATATCCTCGACCTGCTCCCTGGCTATCGGCACAGCATTTGCCATCTGGCTTCCCCCTTACTCCAGCAATTCGATTAGTCCAAGATGCTTTTCGTAAATAAAAACCACATTCCGGTTTTGGATAGCGGGGGCGGGACTTTTGCCCGATACGACGAGCGCGCCCAGACCGCTTAACCGCTCCAGTTCCGCATCGATGCTTTCGACATGTATGCAGACGTGGTAAACCGTCGCACCCGCCCGGCGCAGCAAATCGTACACCGGAGAGCCTTTGCCGGCCGGCTGTATCAGCTCGATCGTGTAATCCCCCTCTACAAAACAAACCAGCACTTGTCTGGCAGAGTCCTCCACAACCTCGCGCACGACGCAGCCGCTGCCGAAAAGCGCCTTAACCGACAGGATGGCAGCTTCGATATCGCTCACGACCCATCCGACATGATGAACCTTTCCGATATGCATCCACCCTGCTTTCTAGATCATTTGAAAAAACGACACAAGCCGGTCGATGCCGGTATGATACTGCTTGCTCGAAAACGAAAGGCGCAGCGCCCCCGGCAGGCCGAAATCGGAACCCGGAACGGTTGCGACGCAGCAATGCTCCATAATTTTTTCCGCCAATTCCAGACTCGTCCCGATGCCGTGAACTTTCATAAATTCCGCGCATTCCAGCACGATGTAAAATCCGCCTTTGGAATAAAGCGCTTTGACAAGCGGCACGTCCTTGAACCGCTCCAGCGTATAGTCGCGCCTGTCTTTGTAAAGCGCCTCCAGCTCCTTTACGTCCTCTTGGTGGCGAAGCGCCTCGATCGCTCCGAATTGGACGACGGGGTCGAGCGTCAGCAGCGTATGGTGCTGAATGACGGTCAGCGGCGTTACCAGCTCGTCGGGAACGATGCAGTAGCCGACGCGTCTGCTGTACATGCGGTACCCTTTGGAAAACGCGTTCGTCGTAATGAAGGTCGAAGCCGTATTTTCGAGCTGCATGACCGACTCCCCCGGCTCGTCGAAACAAATGTTGGCGTAAATCTCGTCGTTAATGACGACCGCCTGCCCGCCTACGATCGCATCGATTTGGTACAATTCCTCACGGGTCAAAATGTTGCCGAGCGGGTTGCCCGGCGAATTGATGACGACGACCTTCGTGCGGGCGGAAAAATTTTGTTTAAAAGAGTCCACGTCCAGCGCCATGGTCGACAGGTCGATGTTGTAATATTTGACGGTCGCTCCGGCCAGCAGGGCGCTGAAATGATACAGCGAGTAATACGGATGAGGAAGCAGCACTTCGTCCCCTTCCTTGAGCAGCACCTGGAACAGGTTGCGGAACAGCGAGCTCGTGCCGACGCCGATCACGAAGTTTTTCGGCGGAATTTGCAGTTGGTAGCGCTGCGCGTAATGAAGGGACAGCTCCTCCTTCAGCTCGGGCAATCCTCCCGGGAATACGAGCGTGCTTTTGGAAAAATTGCGCATGGCCCCGACCATGGAATCGGTAATTGCGTCCCGGACGGGAAGCTCGGATTTGCCGAGCGTCATCCGTATCACTTCTTTGCCCTCTTTCTCATAGTCGTAAGCCATCTGGTCCAGAACGAACATCAGAAAGCGCTCGTCGTGGTAGCGGATATTGTCTTTCACCTGCAGCATGGTTTAGCCCTCCTTAAGGTTTTCTCTTGAAAGAAAAAAACTTTCCGTTCCCGTCTCTCTCATCAGCTGCTCGAAGCGCATGCGGCGCTCGTCCATCGGCGTTTTTTTCGTCTGAAACACGGAGTGCAGCATATCCAGCGCCCTCGCCATTTCTTCCTCGCTTGGAAGCCTGTCCTCTTCATCGAGAGCGAGCTGCAGTTGATGCACTTCTTTGTAAGGCTTGGACACGCCCGCCTCGTATTCGGCCGTGTTCCAGTTCGAATTCGGCGTGCATACCGCGATAGCCAAACAGCGGGAAACGAAGGACCGGGGTGAAGGCGCTTCCGTCCGCGTATGGCGGAACATGAGATGCAGACGCTGTCTGTCCTGCTCCTTATCGTAGGCGAACAGCTTCATGGCAGGGGCCGCCTGCCTCAACAGATTGAGGGCGACGGCCGATGGGCCCGTATCGATGCATAAAGCGGTCCCTTGCTCGATCATATACCGCATCGCCTGCACCCATTTGACGGGGGCTGTCAACTGCCGTTCGAGCAGCCCGGCGATGACGGATTCATCCTCGTAAGGCGCAGCGGTTACGGTGGATACGACCTGATATTTCAGCGGCCGGTACACGATCCGCTCCAGCTCTTCCCTGAATCCGGCAGCGGCGTCCTCCATCAGCGGACTGTGAAAAGGCGCGCTCACGTTCAGCTTCACGATCCTCGCCCCGCTCCCGCCAAGGCGCTCGGCGCAGCGCTCAACCGCTTCCCAGTGACCGGAAATGACCGTCTGCTCAGCGGAGTTGTAATTGGACACAACCGCGATGCAGCCCGGGCCGCTCGCTTCGGCGCACGCCCGTTCCACCGTCTCCGCGTCGGGGCCGATCACCGAAATCATCGCCCCGGAACCCGGAGCCGCCGATTGCTGCATCAGCTGCCCACGGCGGCGGACGAGCTTCACCGCCGCATAGAACGGAATCGCCTTTGCACAGGCCAGCGCCGTAATTTCCCCAAGACTGTGGCCGGCCAAAAACGCCGGTTCCAGGCCCGTCTCCTGCTGCAGCGCCGCAAACGCCGCATAACCGGCGGCAAGTATGGCAGGCTGGGCGTTGGCCGTTAAGGTCAACCGGTCGTCCGGCCCCTCTTCGCTTAAGCGGAGCAGGTCGAAACCGGCCGCATCGCTCGCCTCCGCATAAATGGACTTCGCAAAGGAATACCGCTTCGTCAAATAAGCCCCCATCCCGACGTACTGCGCTCCTTGTCCGGGAAACAGGATGCTTGTCCGGATCATCATCATCTCCCCTTTCATTAGTCAAGCTCTTGCAGCGTCGAGACGAGCAGCGACGTGACCTGGCTTTGCAAATCGTGAATGAAGAAGTGGCCGCCGTCAAAAGCCTCGAACCGGCATTCGCCGGCCGTATACGCTGTCCAGCCCCTCATATCTCCGGAAGTTAACGGATCTTCCTTGCCGTAAAGCACGGTCATTCCGCACTGAACGTGACGGCCCGGTAGCTGCCTGGGCGGATCGTCATTGTGCGCATGCAGATCCGCGCGGATGATCGGCAGCATAATTTTCATTAAATCCGGCCTGTTCCCGACTTCCTCGGGAAGTCCCCCCAACAGCCTCAATTGCTCGATCAGCTGCGGATCAGCCAGATGGGGGTCGATGCGGTAAGGCTTGGGCTCGTGCGGGGGCAAAACCCCCGAAACGAATATATGATGAGGATTCGGCAAATCCGATTGCTCCAGCTTCTCGGCAAGGCGAAAAGCCATGGCCGCCCCGAGGCTGTGGCCGAACAAGGCATAATCGGCCTGGCCGATGCGCTCCCGGATATCCTCGAAGGCGTGCTGAATCAACCGCTCCATCGAGCTTAAGAGCGACTGGCCGAACTTTCGTCCCCGGCCGGGGAGCTCAAGCGGCTGAATGCGGATCGCTCCGCCCAGCTCTTGCTCCCACTTCTTGTAAATCGACGCCGTTGCGCCGGCATAAGGCAAGCAAAATAAATTCATTACGACCTCCTTTGGAGCGCGTATTGTTCCGCATGCGTAACTTGACCGAACTCCAGCTTGAGCACTTTGTCCGCCAAATGGAAATACCGGTCGTCGTGAGTGATGGCGATCACCCCCTTTCCCTGCTGCTTCATCCTTTTGAGCAAATGGGTGTAAAAATAGTCCCTGTACTCAGGATCTTGATCGGCCGCCCATTCGTCAAACAAGTAGAACGGCCTGTCGTCCAAGTAGCACAGCAGGAGCGCGAGTCGCTTCCGCTGGCCTGACGACAATTTCGTCGTGCTGAAAAGGCCGTTTCGAATTTCAACCTTGTCTTTCAGCTGAAGCAGGTGCAAATATTCGTCGATCTCTTGTTCCCTGCCGGCCACATTCAGGCCGTATATCCGCTCGAATAAGTGAAAATCGCTGAACACGGCGGAGAACAACTCGCCAAGCTCGCTTGCTTCGGCAGGTCTGCCGTTCACCTGAACCGCACCCTCATCAGGAGAGCTGAGTCCTGTGATCACTTTCGACAGCGTCGACTTCCCGCTGCCGTTGCCTCCCGTAATAAATACGATCTCGCCCGCGCGAAACGTATAATCGACGGGCCCGAGCTTGAAAGCGGCGCTTCCTCCGCCGGGGTAATGATAGACGACGCGCTCGAGCGACAATTCGGTCGCAGTATCGGCAATTTCCGCTTTATCCCCCGCAGGAATGCGTTTTTTATGCCCCGCTTGCACGCTCAGTTCGTCCAGCAAAGCGTTCACGCGTTTCCAACTGATGCGGATGCCGATCATTTGCGGGATGGCGTTCAGAACGCCGTTGATCGGGCCGGTCATGTACAGAAACACGAATACGTAGTTGCGAAGATTGGCGCTTCCCATCTGTTTAAATATTTGCGGAAACAAAAAGGCAACGACCCCGATGACGACGGTAAACATCAGCTCGCCGATCACGTACACGTCCGCGAACATCAAGTCGCCCTGCGAACGCTTGTCTTTATAGAGCCTGCTGTTGCCCTCCATATCCTGCTGAAATTCGTTCCGTTTTCGCGAATGGAGCGAGAGCTCTTTGAACCCTTTGATCAAATCGTCCGCAAATTTGAAAAAAACGTTTTGAATATCCCGGGTAATTTCCCATAAACGATTGACTCTCGCCGAAACGGTATAAAAGATCGTGCCCGCCGCCAAAATGATGGCCGTGGAAATAAGCAAGCCGTACACGTTGAGAAAACCGAGATAAATAAAGCAAAACAGCAGCGTAATCACGCTGGTAATCCCGGAAATGGCCATATTGATCGAATTGGATATCGTCTCCGTATCGCTGATGAGCGCTGCGTTGACTTTGCCCGCGTCCATCCGCTCCAGATTGGCATAACGGCTGGCCAGCATGCGGTCGACAATTTCCATTCTTTTCTCATACAGCATCTGATTGGCAAAACGCACCATTTGGGTGCGGACGATTTTTTGGGCATATACGTAAAATAAAATTCCCATCACAAAATACATGAACAGCGTCGTCGGAAACTTCTCGCCCTGCTGAAACGACTGATTGATCATGAACACGATAAAAGCGTTGCCGAAACCGCTCAGCAAACTCATCATGACGATGGTCAGCACCGGCTTTTCCCGGGGCAGCGGGTATAAGCGGCATACCATAACATAACAGGCATACAGGATCATAAGGACAGCGAAGAGCCGAACCGCAAGCAAAACCGCAGGGGACGCCCACACTTCGACAAAGCTCCACGGCAGCTCCCAGAACAACAAATTGGGCAAAAAATAGAGGCCTGTCAAGCAAACCGCAAGCGAGAACGCGGACAAAAGCGCCGCAACGAGCGTTTCCCTGCCGATTCCGGCAAACGAACGCTTGCCTTTGACGATCTCCATGCCCGTCTGTCCGTACGAGTACAAAAGCCCCGCGCCCGCCAGAAAGGCAAAAACGAGCATGCACATCGCGACCCGGTCGATTTGCGTATAATAGTCGACCGGGTTTTTCTCCGGCTTTTGGCCGAGCATGAGGTCCATAACGCCTTGGCCGATCTTGCTCGTCAAATCGGAGTTCATGTTCGCCAGAACGGCTACGCCAATCTTTTCTTCGGGCCTTAGCACGATGTAGGAAGAAAACGTCGGATTCGTCCCACCGTGGCTCCATTCGCCTCCGCCCTTCTGATAAATCGCCCAGCCGGCCCCGTACGACGAACCGTCGCCATTGGGCGGGACGGTCCGGTCGGGGATGTGTGAGCGGTCGATCAGGGAGCGGTCGAACGAGCCTCCTGCCGCCGTGCCCATCTGCAGCATCATCCAACGCGCCATGTCCCTGGCGTTCGAAATCACATAAGCTGCCGGCGTATTGCCGCTGAACGGCGGCGCATCATACGGCCTGGAGGACAAATAGCCTACTTTAAAGCCCTGCGAAGGCTTGGCCCCGGTCACGTTGCCGTACCCGGCGAACGTATGCTTCAGCTCCAGCGGACCGATCACACGGTTTTGCAAATACGAGTCGAACGGCTCGCCGGCGACCTTTTCCACGATAAGCCCAAGCACATCGTAGTTAATCGTGGCGTATAAAAACTGTTTGCCCGGCGTCTCGGAAAGCTCTGTTCCGATCAGCGTCCGGACCGTTTTTTCCAGCATGCCGCTTCCATCGTCCTGCGGAAGAAAGCCGATCGATTTGAACGGAACTCCGCTTGTCTGGTAGAGCAGTTGGCCGATCGTAATTTCCGGGCTGCCGTTTTCGAAATTCACTTTAAACCAGGGCAAATAACGGCTGACCGGATCGCTCAGCTTGAGCTTCCCCGCTTGTTCAAGCTGCAAAACCGCAAGCCCCGTAAAAGCTTTCGACAGCGACCCCAGCTCGAACAGCGTATCCGCGCCGACAGCCTGCCGCCGCTCCGCATCGGCGTAGCCGAGATTGCGGTTGTAGACGATTCCGCCGCTATCGACGACGATGACCGACATGCCCGGAATGCCGCTTTCTTTCCACTTGCCGTCGATCCACGTCCCGATCGTATCCGCAGGGAACGCCCGGTCTGCGGCAGCCGCCGGCCCGAGCGCGATCCACAAGCCGGTCAAACACAGACAAAACAACAATAGTGCCCGTGTGAACGACATTCTTTTTTTCGTCATAAACCCTCCTTCCTCAGAACGCACGCTAGGCGTATATTTTTACAACTTAAAACAGCCCGTCAAGCTCTTCCTGGCTAAGTCCGGACCATTCGAAATCGGCGGCGGCGAGCACATACGACTTGTTATCGGCGCAATGGCGGATGAGCCCGTGCAGCTCTTCCTCCCACGTTTGCAGGAACCGGTCCGCCGTCTCCGGCTTAAATTTATTTCGGCTGTAAACGGCGGTCATATGCAGACGGCCCGCATATACATACAAGTTCAAGTCCAGCAGACAGTTCAGTTCGTTATCCGGCGAAATATCCGCACCGTACGACTCATCAGTCAGCAAGCAGCATTCGGCTTTCAAGCCCGTGTCCAGATCGCCCAAAAAGTTGAAGCGGATCAACGGACGCTCGTCCACCGGATCGATGGCGCCCAGCAGGTAAGCAAGCGCCCCGTAGCCGGTGCCGCTTTGCGGAATGCGCCTTATCGCTTCTTTCGTCGCGATAATATGTTCGGCGGCATTTTGCTGCGGATGCGGCAGCTTGGCCGGGAACAACGAGGTGAACCAGCCGACCGTTCCCGCTGCATTCAAACTTTCGGTCACGGCTTCCCTGCCGTGGCTTTCCAGCATAACGGGCAGCTGACTGCCGCCATAAAGCTTGTGTACCGCCGACGTCATCGCCGCCAGCAGCAATTCAAGCGGCCTTGTCCGGTACGCATCGTTCGAGGCGCCCATCAATGCCAGCGTTGCCCCGCGGTCCAGCACCCGCTCCGCTTTGCCGCAGTGCTTGTACGAATCCGGCCCTGCATCGAAATCGGGGCGGACCGGGGATTCGTCGAAAGATATTTCGCGAATCCAGTAGGCCAGCTCGTCATACGCATCGTCGAGCGTCGCATGCAATGTCTCGGCCCATTCCCAATAGGCGGCCGCAGGCTGCCGAGCGACCTGAAATGCGCCAGACAGCCGCTGATCCAGCTCATCGATCAAAATTCTCCAGGATACTCCGTCCGTCACGAGATGGTGAGCGGTCAGAAGCAGCCGGATTTGTTCATTCGGCAAAAGAACGAGCGCGGCTTTGAACGGCAAAGCGCGCTCCAAGTCCAGCTGCGCTTTCCAGCCGTCCGCCCACCTGTTCAGCTCCGCCTTCGCCTCAGCCTCGGGCAATGCGGTCAAATCCCGGACCTCCAGGCGAAATGCAGGTCCGGGCTCCCGACCGGTCCGGTATGCCAAGCCCGGCCCGTCTTTGCCTGCCGTCAGCGCCAGCGAGAAAACGTCTCTGGCGTGCAGCATGCCCGCAAGGGCGTTCTCCAGTGCGGTCCGATCCGTATCTTTGCGCAATTTCAGCACAACGCTCTGGTGCCAGTGCTGCGGATGCGGGTGGTTTTTCGACCAAAACCACGCCATAATCGGGGTCGGCTTGAGCGGCCCGGCCGGAAATCGCCGCTCTTCGCGGGCTTCGTTGTACCGGGCAAAGCGGACGGCATCGCAGAGCAGCGGATTTCCCAGCAAATCCTTCACTTTGATCGCAATGCCTGCCTCATGCAGCTTGGCGGCGATTTGAATCGCTTTGATGGAGTCGCCGCCAACCCGAAAAAAGTTGTCCGTAAGACCGATCCCTTCATCTGCCAATACCGTGCGGACGATGCTCAATACCGCTTTGTGCAGATCGTTGTCCGGCTGCGCGCTGCGGCCGTCTGCATTCAGTGCCGGAGGCTCGGGCAGCAGCTTGCGGTCGATTTTTCCATGCGCGGACATCGGCAAAGAGTCGCAAAATACGAATCGGCCCGGAATCATGTAGGCCGGCACGATCGAGCCGAGATGCTGCTTCAGCTCGTCTTCTTCAACCGGCTTGGCGGCAACGATGTAAGCGCACAAGTAAAGGCCCCCTTCCGCATCCTGCCTTGCTATAGCGGCCGCTTCCCTGACCGAGCTGTGCGTCAGCAGCCCGTATTCGATCTCGCCGGGCTCGATCCGGCAGCCGCGAATTTTGACCTGCTGATCCATCCGGCCCAAATAGAACAAATTGCCGTCAGGCAGCCATTTGGCCAAGTCGCCTGTCCGATAAACGCGCTCTCCCCCGGCCGGCAAGCGCACGAATTTGGAAGCGGTCAGCGCCTCGTCGCCGACATACGCTTTGGCAAGCCCGATCCCCCCGATGCACAGTTCGCCCGCCGCTCCTCTCGGAACAAGCTCCAGCTCCTCGTCCAGCACGTACATCCTCACATTGTCGATCGGCTTGCCGATAGGGACGGACAACCCGCTCCAGTCGTGCGGACAATCGAAAGACGTCACGTCAATCGCCGCTTCCGTCGGCCCGTACAGGTTGTGCAGCTGTGCCTGAAAAGGGCCTGCCGGCAAGACGGCGTAAAACCTCCTGGCATAATCGGACGGCAGCGCCTCCCCGCTCGCGAATACGTGCCTGACGGAACGCAAATCATCCGGCGGAACGGATCCCTTTTCCAATGATGTCAAAAAAGCGCTCAGCATCGAAGGTACAAAATGAACGGCCGTTACGCCGGCCGTGCGGATGCATGCCGCGATCGCGGAAGGATCTTTCTCTTCTCCGTGAGACAGCACGCACACTTCCGCTCCGGCGGCGCTCCACCACAGCAGCTCCCACACCGATACGTCGAATGTGAGCGGCGTTTTGTGCAGTACTACGTCGCCAGGGCCAATCGGGTACTGCCGCTGCATCCACATGATCCGGTTGATCAATGCCGCATGCTCCACCATGACCCCTTTCGGCTGCCCCGTCGAACCCGAAGTAAAAATGACGTAAGCCGGACTTGCCGCATTCGGCAGGCAGGGCGGATCGTTATCGGGCATTTGTCCGAAATCCACGTCCTGAACCGACAAAATGTGCGGATGCAAGCCATTCAGCCGCTCCTGCTGCCGCTCATCGGTCAAAAGAAGCGCTGCGCCGCATTTGTCCAGCATGAGCTTCATCCGTTCCTGCGGATACGCCGGATCGAGCGGCATGTAGGCGGCACCCGCCTTCAAAATCCCCAGCACGGCCATGACGGCGTTAGCCGAGCGCTCCATGCACAATCCGACGGTCTCTCCGGCACGCACACCGGCCTTTCTCAATCCCCAGGCGATCCGGTTCGCCGCCTTGTTCAGCTCGCCGTATGACATCCGCCGATTTTCAAATCTGAGCGCCGGAAGCTCCGGGCTCGTGCGGGCGCGCTCTTCCAGCCCCGCTTGAATCATCGTCCGGGGACCGTTGTCCTTGGCCGCGCCTGCCCCATGATTCAGCAGCCACTGCCGTTCATCGTCACCGATCCACTCCAGCCGCTCGACCGGCATGTCCGATTCGGAGCACATCGCCGTGATGATCCGCTTCAAGCGCGTAACCATGTCCGCAATATCGCTGTCCTCATAATCGTCCGTACTATACTCGATATCGAGCCGAATGGAATCGTCGCCGCCCCAATCTTTAATGAGCAGGTGAAGCCCATAGGTCTGATATCCGGGAAAGAAATCGATATTCCGGACAGGCATGCCGCCGTGCTCCTGCACCAGGGAAGCGTTGCTGTAATTGACGCACACATCAAATAGCGTATCGCTTCCGTAACGGTGAAGTTCCAGGTCCCGCACCAAAAAATTGTACGGGTATTTCTGGTGCGCAAACCCCGCCTTCAATTCGCGCCCGACTTTGATCGCGGTATCTTTCGCCGTTTGACCGGCGTCGAAGCGTATCCGCAAAGGCATCAAACCGGCGAACATGCCGAAGATTTGGCGCTCCTTCCTGCCGGAGCGGTTCAGCACGGGCACGCCGATGACGATATCGCTCTGACGCCGCCATTTGCGCAAATAAATGGCCGTCAGCGCCGTAAAAAACACGTTCTCCGTCAGGCCGTTGCCGGCTGCCCACTGTCTGATCGCGCGCGTCGTCTCCGGTTCCAACAGCACGGTGCTTCTGCGGGCGCGGCGGGTTAACGCGCTTTCACGCTGCGGTTCAGGCAACTCACTGAACTTGTCCAGCCAATACGCTCGGCTTTTGCGGCAGCGCTCCGATTCCAGATAGCTGCGCTCTTCCTCTGCGGCCAGCAAATACGAAGGGGCTTTCGTCAAATCCGGCTCGCCCCCGGACTGCAGCTTTTCGTAGCCATCCAGCACATCTTCCGTAATGATCTTCATGGACCACCCATCGGCAATCGCGTGATGAAACTTCAAAAAATAGCCCGCTTCACGCTCCGAAATCTTCAGGATAACGAATTCGAAAAGCCGGGCGTCGTACAGCCGGAAAGGCGTCTCGGCCTGCTTTTGCAACCATGCGGCAAATGCCTGTTCAGGATCGGCTTCCCCGCTGAAATCCACATGCTCCAGCTTGTCCGGGCAGCTCCCGGATACGGTTTGACGCACGACTCCGTCCTCCATGGACAAACGCAGCCGCAAACCGTCATGCCTCGGAACGACGGACAATATAGCGCGCTCAAGCAAATCCGTGCGGATGCCCGATTGAAAAAGCACCGCCCCTCCGATATTGTAGATGGGACTTTGCGGGAACGTCTCCTCGATAAACCAAATCCGTTGTTGGGCTTGCAGCAGTTCAAACATCGGATTTTCCTGCGACATGATTTCCCTCCTTCGACCGGTGAATATAGAGATTGCAGGCAAACACATGCAGGTTCGGACAAATGGGCAGCGTCATGCTTACCAACCGTTTATCGAATTTAAGCGGAACAGCTTGCACATACAGCTTTTTCCCGGCTAGAACGTGCGGCTTGTCCCCTTCGTACCAGACAGTTTTCCCGCTCCATACGATCTGTTCGCCGTAAACCGGTTGATCGGCATTCCAGTCGGTGAGAGCCAAAGCGGCTTGCCCGTCCGTTCCATCTTCATAGACGAGGGTAACTGTATCCTTATAGTTCCCCCACTCGGCACAGCCGACCAATGCCAGATGGGTGTACCAGTCGGCCTGGACCGGAATGGACTGCCCGAGGCAGATCACATTGTCGCCGTTTCCGCGCACAGGTTCGTTGATTGCAAATGGACGGCACCTTTCGTCGTTCCATGGCGGCGGATCGCCCCCATCCTCCAGCAAAAAATGCTCGCCGCCGTCCATGCAAGTAAGCGTGGCGCCCGAGTGCAGCCCGCCAAAGCCCGTATTGTTGAAAAATGCGGCCAAATCGATCCGCACGGCAGGCAGCTCCAAGCTTCCTTCCGGCAAACGGCCAACCGCCTCAGTACCGCCATCATGGGAGATGCCGGATGCAGCCGGCCAAGTCTGCCCGCTTGACGTTTGATGAAGAAACCGTTCGGCCGCCTTGCGCTCCAGTTCCGCTGTCCGATGCAGCTTATCAATGGCTTTCTCCAAAAGTCCGGCGGAGGACGGCACGCTCAAATAATGATGTTTGAGCAGCATATTTCTCAGCACGATCCATTCGCTTACCGACTCGGACAATTGCGCAGCAAGCTCCTTGAACCGCGAATCGCTATAACGTTCGCCGATATACGATGCCGCCGCTTGAAAACAGTACCGCCCCCGCTCGGCGTGAATGATGTTCCAAATGATGGGGCTTACCCAAACGGTCTCCCCCGCTGCGGGCGCCACTTCCCGTCTCATGTCAAAACGCGGGTCTTCCAGCGCATCCGCAAACCGGTGAATGCTGTCAAATACGCTTAAGCCTTCCTCCGGCCACAGCTTCCTGCGCAGCCTGTCCGCCCACTGCGCCACGTCAACCTCTTCGACGTTCGAGTGAAACCGGAATACGCCGCAGCTTCCGTTGCTGCCTTGCAAGAAATCCGTTACAGGCAGCTCCTCCCTCCCCTGGCTGCCGAACGTATCGATGCAAATAAGGGTGTTTTTTTCCCGGTTTATCCCTGTAAGGAGCACATAATGTTCGCGATGGCTGAATTGGTAGCCGCCAAGCCAGGGAGTCCAGTAATGATCCAGGTAAATGATAGTGGGCAATCCCCTTTGCCAGCTTTCTTCCGCATGCTTAAGCACGGACTCCGCCCCAATGCCATTGTAAGTGCGCAGTTCAATGCCGTGATACCTGTCGAGCTCGTCTAAAGCGGTTTCAAACTGCGCCTCAAAACGATCGCCGATCATATACGCTTCCACACCTGCCGAGGGATTAAAGCTGCCTCCCCATGATTGCGAAAACATCAAGTCGCTCGGCCTGTTCCAATGCCCGGCAACAGTCGCGATCAAATCCTGCAAACAAGTGCGTTTTCCGTCATGCAGAGGCTTCATCTCGATTTCCATGCGAAAAATCCCTCCGGAAACAATATGTGGTTGTGTTCGAAATTACCAAAATGTAAGCGGTTAACAAATTTGAAAAGGCAAGTTTGGATAAAAAGAAGTGAAATGCGCCCGACTGGCAGACGCGATAGTGAGGTTGAAAGTGAAGACGTCATCGTCAGTTAGTTACATGAATATGGAAATTATATCATATATAGACACGGCGAAAATACATTCAATATTGGCGATTTTTTAACCCTAAAATTAGCGATCCGCATCCCCTAAATCCAAATAAAGGAATTTTGTCTTCATTGTAGAAACGTTTAAGAACGATTGAAAGAGGAGGATTGTGGCATGAACAGCTTCCGCCCTTATAATGACGACGACGTCGCGCAGTTCGTAAAAACAGCGATCCGCCCCGCAGCGCAAATTTGCGACCGCGAGGAAAGAATGCCCGCAGAGACGATTCGCGCCCTGGCTGCGCACGGTTTCCTAAGCGCAACATTTCCGAGACGGTACGGCGGATTGGAGTGGAATCCGCTTGAATACGGGCAATTGACCGAGCATATCGGCAAAGCGTGCTGCTCGGCGCGGACTTTGCTGACGATCCAGACGTCGCTCGTCGGAGAAAGCTTGCTGCGCTGGGGAACCGAGCGGCAAAAAGATCAATGGCTGCCCGGCATCGCATCGGGCGCCTGCCTTGGCGCATTCGCCTTGTCGGAGCCCGATGCAGGCACGAATCCGACGGAGCTGACGACGTCCTATCGGCTCGACGGAGCAAACTATATTCTTTCCGGCACGAAGAAATGGATTTCGTTCGGAGACATCGCCGATTTTTTTATCGTCATCGCCAAAGGCGATGCCGGACAACTGTCGGCATTTATCGTGGAACGCCATCAGAGCGAAGGGCTCCGCACCTCGCCCATCCATGGCATGATCGGCTCGCGGGGAACCCATCTGGCCCAAATCGAACTGCGCGACGTGGCGGTTCCGAAACAAAAT
Organism: Paenibacillus sp. sgz302164; assembly: GCF_056120505.1. NCBI lineage: Bacteria > Bacillati > Bacillota > Bacilli > Caryophanales > Paenibacillaceae > Paenibacillus > Paenibacillus sp. sgz302164. The sequence continues at coordinate 241,867 of NZ_JBVYOL010000005.1, forward strand.
ATGCTCGCCAAAGAAGGCGGGGGCTTCAGCTACGTCGTTAACACGGCGCTCGATCACGGCCGCTACAGCGTAGCTTGGGGAGCGCTCGCGATCGCCCGGGAAGCGCTTGATCTCATGGCTTCCTACGCGAAGAGCCGCCGGCAATTGGGGGATGAGCTCGGTCAAATTCCGGCGGTGAAGGCGATGATCGGCGAAGCAGTGGCGAAGGTGCACGCCGCGCGCGCCCTCTGTTTGAGAGCCGGCGAGCTCAGAAACAGCCGGCATGACGACGCCATGATGGAGACGACGATCGCCAAATATGTGGCCTCGAAGACGGCCGTCCAAGTGACTTCGGAAGCGGTACAGGCGCTCGGAGCCAACGGATGCCGGAACGATTTTCCGGCGGAACGGCTCATGCGGGAGGCGAAAATAATGGAAATCATCGAAGGCACTTCCCAAGTGCTGCAATCGCTGATCGGCGATTACGGCTTGAACGTCTACGGCACGCAGCACCATGACGCGCACGCAGGCCAGCTTTTAGGAAGCTGACCGGCCCATCATTTAGGTTCGTCCGCCCGGCGACAGACAGGAATGGCGATGCTCGGCACATACGGGCCGGCGTGCCCGAGGTGCATGCGGGCCGGCGCGCCCCAGGTGCATGTGGGCCGGCGCGCCCCAAGTGCATGCGGGCTGCGCCGGGCGGATGTTGGAACTGGTTGCCATGAGACGGCCTATTGCAGTCCTTTTTGCGCATTCTATTTAGTTTTTCGCATACAAATGTCATCTTTACCGCTGGTAAGCACGATTCTGTTCGATTTTTCATACTTATTTTTCGATTTTACGAAATCAGTCAAATTTCTGTATGAAATTTCGAGCAGATTTCCACAATTCGCAAGTGGTAGCAGCCGCCAGACCGGCTCCCCTGAACCCCCCCAGTCGAGCTGGGGGGATTTCGCATGCCGCAAGGGAGCTTCCCGGCCGGACTGCCGGCCGTTCAGGGGGCGTCGTGATCAATGAACACCCTTGTTGTTATCCGCGTCTGCCCCGGTTATCCCGTCCGCTGCCGACGTTGTCGCGGGAGGCGTGGGATTCTGCTTGCTTACCAGGAAAGTTACCGTTTTGGTATTGTTCGTGCGGTCCATTTCCGCGAATCGCCCGATATCGTTAATATGGACGCTTAACTGGTAGGTCGCCTCCCCGTTAGGCACTTCCCAATACCCGTTTTCGCCGCCAGCGTTCGTATACAGCGTCACGCTTTCCCCTACGCCGATCGATTGGCTGTACGTGTCCGTATATCCGAACGAGCCGCCGTTCAGGCCGAATACGGCTCCGGTTATTTTGCCGTCTGGCGTCGGGAGAATACCGACATTTTTCACCGTCACGTAAAAGCGGACACCCTTTTGTCCGGCATAGGGCTGGGCCGGGTCCGTGCCGAGGTCCGTTACGATAAGATCCGGGCCCGGCGTATAAGGCTGACGCTCCAGACTCAAAAATTCGAACGAACGATGGACGATTTTGCCGTTTTTAGCGACGACTTTAACGATATGGTTTTCCATCGGGAGCCCCGTTTTTTCGAAAACAACTTTTTGCGCGCCTTGCGTGTTCGCCGTTTTCAAATCCACCGTCCCTTGCAGAACGTCGTCGATGTACACGTCAGCTTCGCCTAAAGCGGACTCGATGTCGGAATACCAGCGGATTCCCGTACCTTTAAAGCCCATCGCTGCGTAATCGCCGAACGTCGACGTCTCGTGTAGATCCGCTCCGTTGGACCCGGTTCCGAAGGTCGGTGAAGAATAGTACATATTCGCGCTTTTATGGGCGATATTCGTCCAAAGCGCTTTCGGGGTTTCATCCACAGTGCCTTCTTTCAGCTCGAACCAATCGTAAAATGCGAAAACGTTATCGCTGCTCTTGGCAATGGACAGCACCAGGTTGCTCGTATCCGCCGGCATGGTGACGTTATATTCGACGGTAGTGTAGACGTTCGGCTCCGTTCCCGGTAAATCCAGGACCCGATTCAACTGGTTGTCGATAACGAGGTTCACCTTTTTGTTCGCCGCCGCACTATATTTCATTTTCAGGATATAATTGGTGTTGGCTTTGACCGGCACCTTCAGCACGTTCAACCGCCCTTGCGTAAAGTACATGCCAACGAATGTGCCATGATTGGTCACTCCCTCCAGCTCCGTTTGCTCCGCTTCGACATGCAAGGCCCCCGCCGAAGTTGTCGTATAAGGGGACGCAGGCAAGGTCAGCGAGGAAATAGCCGCCGGGTCGCTCGGCTCGGACTCGTTGCCCGAATCGTCATAAGCGATTAGCGTGTAATAGTGTGCGCTTTCCGGTCTTACGTCATTATGCGAATAACGGGTTACGGCTTTCGGCAGTTTAGCCAGGAGCACTCCGTTATCGTACAGCTTATATCCGGCAACTGCTTTATTGTCGATAGAAGGCTGCCAGGTCAGCTTGATCTGCTTGTAAGAAACGGCCCGCGCTTCCAGGCCGGGTTTGCTCGGCGCCACGTGCTCCGACGGGGTCAACATATACTGCACCGCTTCTCCCGGCCGGAGCGTTTCCGATAATTGCGCACCTGAGGCGCCGTTCACGACAACAAAACTGCGCGCATCCGCATATTTGTTCCCTGCGCCAAAGCGCTCCCCCGCATACTCGACGCTGTCCGGCATCGTGACATAGACGTTCATCGTCACCGGCACCGTTTCAAAATTAACAAAATTGAGCAAAAGCTTATCGGACTTTGCGCCGGTATTGCTGGTTTCGATAGCAGAGGTGTCTACCGCGCGAAAGTATGCTTTTTTCCCGGCCAGCTCGCTCTGATTCGCATACACGTAAGGCAGCGGTTTGCCGTGGGTGCCGTAGGCGAGCGCCAGCCGGCGGAATACGTTCAGACGCGTTTCATCCGGGTCGCTCGGATGGATCCACGCCTCCGCATCGTCGGCGGATTTCATCTCGATATCCTCTTTCAGCAAGCTGTACTCCCTGAAGTAAGCCGCATGCTGCATGACGTAGTCAAGGTAGCCGATCGTACTGCGCATTTCGCGGTCAAAAATGGCGGCAAAGCGGTGATCGAACGTATCGTAGCGGTTATTGTCGGTATGAAAATCGTTGGCTCCCGTCTCGCTCATCATCATCGGCTTCGCCACGCCGTCGCCCTGATATTCGGGGTACGTCTTGAGCGTCTCGACCAAAGCGCCTCCGTCGCCGCCGGCAATACCGGTCATGGTATAGCTGTGGCCGTTCGTCATATCGGTATAGTCTTCGATCTGCCTGCGGTAAGCGGGATCGCGCTCCCATCCGTCGGGGGTTCCTTTGGACGGCCAGTACGCCCAGCCCGGTGCAATCGCTTTCAACCAAGGGTTAAGCAAAGCCTTCTGTTCTTTCACATACTTGGCGAGCGCCAAATCGGCGGCGAAAGCGTTGTCAAAAACGCCGGGTTCGTTGTCCAGCTCGATATATTCGAACAGGTCCCCGTTTTCCTCGATTAGCTTTTTATAGTAATCTTTCAGCTTTTCCGGGACGACCCCCGACGCGAGCTCGGCATCCTTTATATAACTTCCGAACGGCAAAAGCACCGGCGCCATATTCAAATCGCGCAGCACAGTCAGCCATTCCCGCGAAAATTGGCCCGCACGGATCACATTGCCGCTGTAAGCGAGTCCCAGCCATTTCACCACTTCCGCCGTCTGCAGGTCGCGGTCTTTCAGCACATGGGACACAAGCGCCGTTCCCATACGGGTGTACCGCCCGTGAATCGGCTCGCTGGCCGGAGCTCCCAACGCCTCAAGCTTGGCATAGTCCCATTCGAACCAGTGGAAATCGTCTCCGCCGGCGCCCGCATACAAGCCTCTGTCCAAAGACAGCTTCAGCTCGTTAGGTCCGGCCTTCAGCATTTCCTTCGGAATATAAAGCTCGTAAGTCTCTTTAAATTTTTTGAGCGTATTTCCGCCGTTCAAGCCGACAATCTGGATCAAGCCGGCCATCGTATCGTTGGAAAATACGGCCAATTGCGGCACGGATACGTAAGCATCCAGGCTGCGGAAGCTGAACTGCACGCCATAGTCCGGAACCGCGGCCAAATTGTACGAAATGACCATCGTGCCGTTTTTGCCGAGATGAAGCCCTTTGGACACCGAACTCCAGTCCGTGCGGGCGGCCCAGTCGGCCGGAACGGTTACAGACTCCAACGGCGTCTGCTTATAATCGGTAAATTCCGCCGACTGCCCGTCGTCGAGTCCGATTCTCCAAAGCGGCGTATAGGTCTGCGGAGGCTGTTCCGTTCTAACCATTGTGAACAAAGCAGTCGAGCGCAAAATGTTTCCGGCAGGCTTCGTCAAAGTTTCTTTCAACCGGACTTGAATTTGCCCGGCCGTATAATTTGCATTGTCCAGCTGGATCGGATTTGCCGCAGCGGTTTGCCAGTGATACCCGCGATCCGTGCTGTATTCGTACGCGGCCGTATCTTCATAGCCGGGAACCGGAGTCCACCCGAACGTATTCGCGGCATCGTTCTCTACGGGATTCGTCGGTGCGGCAGGCAGTACATAAGGCGCCAAATAAGCGCCCGGTATGACCTGCCGGGCGATTCCCGGCCCTTCCCAGGCGACGGCCAGATTGTCATTTGAAGCGTTTTCCTTGTGAAGCGCCTCCATGTAGTACCTTTTTCCGCCTGTCAGTGCGATGATCACCGATTTCTGGGTGGGTGCCTTTCCCCATTCCCGGGGATTGGTGTAGACCGTATTGTAGGCTATTTTCTCTTTATGGACGGGCTCGCCGTCAGGGCTTAGCCACAGCTCGGAGCTGTCGTCCGCCGCAATCCAGAACGTATAGCCTCCGCTGACCGGCGGGGTCAGAAGCCCGTAAATTTTGGAGCCGTAATAATCGCCGGTATTGCTTGGCGCCTCGAAGTTCGGCAAAATCCGCGAACCCGTCGGCGGCGTGTTTACAGGGATCTGTTCCACTTTGCCGCCGGGGACGTTGTTCCAGTAATCTTGGGTAATGCCGCTTGCCGCTGCATGCGCATGATGCTCCGACTCCGGAAACAGCGGAAGCATGGGGGTGATAATCGAGAACAGGAGAACGGAAATAAGGAGTTTACACTTTTGCAGAGATCTCATACGATCTCCTCCTTCGTTCTATTTCAGTTCTTTTTGAGACTGTTCGGCGAACTTGTAAAGGTCATCGATGCTGAACGAATTGGTTTTGTTGGTCTCATACCATTTGGCGTAGTAATCGTCGACCTGTTTGCCGCCTGCTTTTTCCCAAACCGCTTTGGCATCTTTAACGGCCTGCTCCGCGCTGTAGCCGGCGCCGCCTACCAGAGCTTTCAGCCAAATATCGCCTTTATCGATGTTGTTCGATTTGCTCGTGCTTTTGACGATAGCCTGCAGATCATCGGGCAGAACCGGCAGGAAATCGTAGCCGAGCGATGGAATCGGCCGTTCTTTGTTGATATAAATTTCTTTGGATTTCAGGTTGATATCGAGCAGTTCTTTCTGAGTCGGCACTTCAGGGCGCAGGTTCACCAAATACACTTCCGCGCATTTGCCGAGCAACAGGTCGGACCTCATCATATTCAGATCGTCCGTGTACAGCTCTTTTTTGTTTTTTTCCGTATCGATCGGCTGCGGACATCCGTTTGATCCTTTTTGCGTATGCGTGCCTTCGATTCCGTTTTTCAGCAAGCTCGCGTTTTTCGGATCGACCATCCAGTCGATATACTGCATAATCGCTTTCGGGTCCTTCGCTTTCGCATTGACGACGGCGACCATTTGCACCGGGGTGCTGATAATCGGGCTGAACTGGCCGAACTGGCTCTTCGGCAGCGCAATCGGAATGACTTTGGCGTTCGGATTGTTTTTCTTCAAAGTTTCATAGTTCGATATCGTAAACCATGCGCTGTCGATGGCAAAAATCCCAAGCTTGCCGTTCATAAAATCTTGAATGCCTTTTTGCCCGTTTTTATCCGTCAAAAAATCTTTATCTACCAGACCGTCGTCAAACAGACGCTTCTGGAATTCCACCGACGCTTGAAGCCGCTCCCAATCATGCGCCATTTTATCGTTTTGCACAGCCCAATCGATCGAACGGCCGAACATGTGGCTGATGACCGAAAAGCCGACTCCGCTCAAGTTGATGCCGAACGTATCCTTTTTGCCGTTGCCGTCCGGGTCGTCGTTCACGAACGCTTTTGCGACTTTGTACAGCTCTTCGGTCGTTGTCGGCACCTGCAGGTTCAGCTTCTGCAGCCAGTCCTCGCGGATTAACAGGCGATGATGCGGAGCGACGACATTCAAGCGCCCGATTTCATACAATTTGCCGTCTTCCTTCGTTCCTATTTTGCGCAGCAGCGGGTACTTCTCCAAAATTTGCTTATAAGTCGTGCTGTAATTGTCGACCATGTCATCGATCGGCATCAACAGCTTTTGCGAATACCAACTGTTCCTGTAGTTGGCGTCGTACTCCAGAATCAAGTCCGGCGCGGTCCCGGAAGCGAGCAATGCGTTAAACTTCGGAAACGATTCCCAGCGGGGCACGGGCGTGTATTTGACATCGACAGGACCGTTCTTGTTGATCCATTCCACCCAGCGGTTGTTCTCCCAATTCCCTTCCTCCGGAGGAATATTGCCCCGGTCATATACCGAAACGCTGATCGCTCCCCTTTTTCCGGAATCGGGCGCCTTGGAAGCATTCGAACTTGCCGTGCCGGCGCCTGACTTCTCGGCCGAGCAGCCCGCCAACGCGGCGGTACAGGCCAACGTGAGCACTAACGCATTGCGGTGACTCTTATTTGCGGTAAACACGGTCATCCCCCTCCCCTCAAGCTGTTTAATTAGCCTTTAATCGCGCCGATCATAACCCCTTTTACAAAATATTTTTGCAAAAACGGGTATATCATCAGCATGGGAACTATCAATACGATCACCCCGGCCGCTTTGATCGATTCCGGCGTCATTTGCTGCAAATCGTCCTGGCGGACTGAATTAAGCTCTTGCAGGACGGATTGGCTGGCCACCATCTGCTGAATCATGACCGCCAAATTCATCCGGGCGCTGTCATTCAGAAACATGAGCACATGCAAAAACGAATTCCAATAGCCCACTCCGTAAAATAACGTCAGCGTAGCCAAGACCGGCATGGATAACGGGATCATAATGCCGGCGAGCAGCCGCCACTCTCCGCAGCCGTCCAACCGCGCCGCTTCCTCAAGCTCTTCCGGAATATTCATGAAGAAGGTCCGAAGCACCAGCATATTGAACGCGCTGATTAATCCCGGCAGCCAGATGGCGCCGTAAGTATCGATCAGGCCCAAGCTTTTCACAATGAGAAACAAAGGAATCAGCGGCGTTCCGAACAGCATCGTAAATACGATCGCCAGCGTAAAAAAACGGCGTGCATAAAAATAGGATTTGGCCAGCGGGTACGCCGCCATCACCGTAAACCACATGCTGAGCGCTACGCCGACAACGGTAATGACAACACTATTGCGAAAAGCTTTGATCAGATTCGTGCCGGCATACAATGCTTTGTACGCTTCAAAAGTCCAGCCCTGCGGCCACAATGTGACGTGCCCCGATACGATCGCCTGATAGCTGCTCAGCGATAAAGATACGATATGGAGCAATGGCAGGGCGCAGCTTATCGCGGCCAGACCGAGAAAAGCATAGCTCAGCACGTTGAATATTTTTTCGTCCAAAGTTAATTTCATGACGGGAACGCTCCTTTCTTACCACAGTGCTTGATCGAATTTTCTGGCAACCCGGTTCGAAAGGACGACGAAGAAGAAGCCGACCAACGATTCGAATAAACCGACCGCAGTCGTTAAGCTGAACTGCCCTCCCTGGACGCCGACAATAAAGATGTAGGTGCTGATGACGCTCGAAACATCGGTTACCGCCGCATTTTGCAGCGTATACACGTGGTCGAATCCTACTTCCATAACGTTCCCCATGCTCAGAATCAGCATCAAAATAATCGTGCTGCGGATGCCGGGCAGCGTCACATGCCAGATTTGCCTCCATTTCGACGCACCGTCGATGCCGGCGGCTTCATACAGATGTGTATCGATGGACGTCAGCGCGGCCAAATAAATAATGGCTCCCCAGCCCGCTTCCTTCCAAATGCCGGAGCCGAGAAAGATCGCGATCCAGCTGTGCTCCTGATACAAGAAAGCGACGGTTTGACCCGTCCATAGCTCCAAGAGCTTGTTTACGATTCCGGACTGCTGGGAAAATATCGTGACGACAAGGCCCCCGACAATCACCCATGAAAAAAAATGCGGCAAATAGATCAGCGTCTGCACGACGCGTTTGAACCGCAGCGCGCGAATTTCATTCAGCAGGATCGCGATCAGGATCGGAAACGGAAAGCCGGCGCAAATGCTTAACAAGCTTAACGTAACGGTATTGCGGATGATGGTCACCGTCTGCGGCTGGGTAAACAACGACTTGAAGTGCTTCAAACCTACCCATGGGCTTCCCCATATTCCATCCATCAAATTGTAATTTTTGAACGCTATAACGTTCCCTAAAATAGGCAAATATTTGAAAATGACAAAATAAGCGATGACCGGAACGAACATCATCAAGAGAGGGATATTTTGTTGAAAACGACGGCGCGCTTGCGGCGGCGTATGCTGCATGTCTGATTCACCTCCTTCAGCAGAAACTGGAAACTTTGGAAACTTGAAACCCCAGCCGCTGATGGAATCAATGTACCTCGGAGGTGCCATAAGGCTCAATATACATGAATTTACGAATAAACTCTTTTAGCAAACTGCGGCTGCACAACGCTTTTGCGAACTTGACGCGCCAATCGATAAACATGAGATAAACCTTTATCAAGGTCTTTCAAAGATGTGAGGGCCGCGTTTAGAGGTAGGCGTTTTCCCGGGAAATACAGGTTCTACTCTTCCTTCCGGTACTCGCCCGGCGTGAAACCGCTGTACTTCTTGAAAGCGCGGATAAACGATATCGCATGCACATAGCCGACTTTGCCCCCGATGTCCTGAACGGAATCATCGCTGCTCTGGAGCAGCTTTTTCGCTTGTTCCATCCGGATTTTGACGAGATAATCGACGAATTTTTCGCCGAATTCCTCTTTGAACGACCGGCTTACATGCGAAGCATGCAGCTGAAACCGCTCGCTCAGCGAGTTGAGCGACAATTCCGGATCGGCGTAATGGGTTTCCATATAGGCGCGAATCCGCTTCATCAAAGCATGCGTGCTTCTGACTTCGCGCAAAGCGGCCATCCGTTCCGACGCTTCCTCCAGAATGCGGAACCACTGCGAATATGCTTCCTCGATCGTATCGAACCGCTCTATGGCATCGTTCAGCCCCGGCAGCGCCTCCCGCTTCCACAGCTCCTGAAATTCGGCCGACAGTTCGAGCATTTCCCGGTGCAAATGATACACCATGTAATTCATAAGATTGCGGATTTCATCGTACGCAAACAACCCGGCTTTTAATTCGGTAAAAATTTGCTCCAACGCCGGCCTCCACGCCTCGTCTCCCAGGCGAAAAAACTGCGCCAGCGACTTGACGAGGGGCAAATGCTTATACATTTCTTTCTCGGCTGAAGCCTCGGACTCCCAATGGTAGATAACGCGGTTGGTTCCCAACGAAGATTTGAAGCGAAGCACGTTGGCTCCGGCGTCGTAGGACTGCACAAGCTCTTGCACTTGAGCGACCGCAGGTCCGACGCCGATCGTAACGCGAAAAGGCAAATGCTGCTCGACCCAGGAGCGCACATGTTCGCAAAAATGAGCCGCAAGCTTCTCGCTGTTTTTTCCATCCGCTTCGGCAAACAGGACTGCGCCCAGCCTGTGAGCGGCCGTCCATTCCGCCCATACCGTCAAACGGAGCTGCTCGGCGGCTTCGTAAACGACGCGGCTCAGCACAAATTTCAGCAGCTCCCGATCTTTCTGCGAGAACATTCGGCATACTTCCATGTACTTGTCGAGCTCTATGACCGCAGCGGCAAGCTGCCTGAAGCCGGAAGGCACGTGCAGCCGCTTCATCTCGGCTTTCCATTCTTCGTAGCCGATCGCCCGGCTGCCCTCAAGCCATTCTTTGAAAAAGTGGCGGCGGCGGAAGACGATATCTTCCTCGTGCTGCTTCTCATAACGGCTGGACAGCTCCATTAAATTGCCCAATGCCCGGTCGATGTACTGGAACTCGTCCTGTTTATCGGCATCGAGCCCGATAGCTTTCAGCTCGGAATACGCACGGATGCGGGCCATAATCGACTCGATCGGCCGGTAATTGCGGTGCGTCACATAAGTCATCCAGACTCCTCCGAGGACGACCATCAGCAGGCCCAGCCCGATCCATACATAGGAAAATACGGAGGTGAACGTAAATAAATGCTCATCGTTGAGGCCGCTCCGGTATTCCCAATTCGTATAGTCCGAGCGGATTCGGGTCAGCTCCGACCCTCTCTTGTTGAATCCCGCTGCTCCGGCGGCATTGGCGGATGCCGTCAGACTGTTGCCTTCGGCATCGTACACGTCGATAAAGCTGACCTTTGAACGGGACATGTCGCCCACCATGCTTTCAATCGAGTCCATGCCGATATTGACGACGACAATCCCCTGCCGTCCGGATAACAGAGGAATTTTGCGAACTAAAGAAACGACCGCTTTGCGTTGATCCGTCTCGGCAAATTCTTTGTAGATCCGCCGGTTCGTCAGATGATACAGCGCAGGGCTCTTCATCATCTCTTCAATGAACGTTTCATCGCCGAAACGGTCGGCCTTCATCATCGTGTTGGGACTGATGACCACTTGATCGGAAGCCCGATAAATATACAGCGAATCGATAAACTTGTTGTAGTTCGTCATCCCGCGAATCAGCTCGGTGATTTCATAAGCGGAATAGTAGGGATTTCCTGCAAATTTGTTGTCGAAAAACTGGTCGATCCGCCTATCCGTCTGCAGCTCCTTAATCACATATTCATCTATCGTTTTCAAAGCGTAATCTACCGACTGCATGACGTGCAGCGCATACGTTTCGTTCGCCTTCTCGGCTTCTTTTCGCGATAATTGGCTGATCGCAACAAAAATTAGCACAATAAGCATGGCGGCGATCATGAAAAAAACGGGCAAATAGGAAAACAGAAGCCGGTAAAACCATCGTTTGCTCATACAAAGCGCCCCTCTGATTCAATCCGCATGCAGATTGCGAAATGCTTCCTAACACAAGAAAAACCCGTTCATTTCGGGTTTTTCTCTGATAAGTATGCGCGGATTTCATTTATTTAGAACCGCTACTTGTCCATTCCTTTACCCAAGTTTTGTAATTCAACGTGCATACCTTCCCCTCGTATTCCAACTTCAGAATACCGCTGTTCAATTCCGACTCCATAAACGGATTGCGAATTAACGGCCATTCGTCATACCGGATCTCTTTTCCGTTCAGCAGCCGCTGCCCGTCGTACGCGATATGTAAGACGTCCCCGCTTAAAGCCGTATACGTGATGGAGGGAGTCGGGCTGTCCAGCCGTGATGCATCCACATGCGTTCGGCTCATAACAGCGTCTTGGTAGCGGCCGAGTTCAGCCGCAATTTTCCGCTCTTCGCTCAACCCGCTGTCCGCCTCCCGGGAGTAATCGCTTGGACTTGCCGCTTCCACAATAACGGCGTGAATAAGACCGTCGCTCCGCAGCCTTCGGTTTCCGCTTTCGTCAGCTATCCACCGGTACGGCTTCAGCAGCCTCACTGCGATCAAGACCGTTCCGCCGTGGGCGAATATGCGACCGCCGGGCTTTTCGGTAAGGCGGTAAATGGCCTTGCCGGAAAAGAACCCGTCGATATAGGGATCGCGATCCGACCGGAACGGCTGCCGCGGGCCGTATTGGTAAGCCGTCCCCGCCGGAATATGGTACAGCGCGATTAAGGCGCTTCGATGCTGAATGACCTGCTCGTATGGCGACGATCCCAGCCAATTGTCCGCATACCGTTCCTCCGGAGAGCCGAAATCGGGAAACGGATGATTGAAAAAAAGGACCCCGGAAGGCTCATCCGAATCCCAATCGAGCGACCATCTTCTTAGCTGTCCGGACCATATCACATCTCCCTGCTTGCCGTCCGTCATACTGCCGAGCGCAAAGCCGGGCGTGACATAGGTGTATTTGCGAACGCCGGTTCGGCTAATATAACCCAGCCCCTTCAAGCCCCGGCTTGCTCCTGCAAGCTCCCTGGTTTCATGAAAATCGTGAGCTTTCGCGGAAACGGAAGTCACGTCGTGCGTTTCCACATGCTCGAACGGAAAGCTTCTGTCCTGCGCGATGCATACGAGCATATCGGGCGGCGCGTAAGCGGACAGCGCATTAATGACGCTGTAATGCGGCTCGCCATTGCGCAAATCGGGCGTTCGCCCGCCGAAGTACAGCCAGGCCGCCGCCGTTCCCGCCGGCGAGCTGCCGAACGTCTCGGTCGGATGATAATCCCGCGAATGCGCGCCGGTAAATACGCCGTTCAGCCAGTCCCCCGCCGTATTGGCCAAATACCAATCGAGCATCATTTCGGCTTTCTTTTTCAGCAAAAGGTCTCCGGCAAAATCGTATAAAGTTGCCAATGCGTTCAAATACATCGCGCTGTAAGTGGTCGAGTCGAACTCCCCCTGCCCAAAATGGGAGACCTGGTGAAAATAACGGTCCAAATAGGCAGCGCACCGCGTTGTAAGCCTACTTGCGTGCTTCCAGTCCGGCCATGTTTGCGCGGTCAAATATCCGGCTGCCGCATTCATGATTTTATGGTTTTCGGTGCCGCTCTCCAGCTCGAACTGATCGTGCAGCAGCATTCGCGCCCTTACTTTTCCCTTTAACTCGGCGCTGTATAGATGGCCGAACCGCAAAAAAGCATCCATATTGGCATAGCGAAAAAACATCCCATGCTCGCCGGGATCGTCGTTGGCCAACCGGACATGATGCAAGGCCAGCTCCGTCTCTCTTTGCATGCCTAACCGCGCAATGGCATCGTACAAATACCTCCGCGCCTTGTCGGAATCGGGGACAGGATTGAGCGGGGATTGCTCCAAAATCAGCCGGGCGCGCCACCGAAACGCTTCTTTCATATGGATATTCGTATCCATAGCTACCTCCGCTTTGCGTAGATTTCTCCAAGTACTATAGCTTTCCGGCCGGGAGCAGGCAATAAACATGTTTTGCCCGATAGACGATTTTTTCGCAAAAGCCCTCCACCCGTGCATCCGAACCCGCACCCTGGTTGAGGGCCCCGCGGGGCGACCGGGCCGCTGTCATGCGGCGCAGCGCCGCCGCGCGCTGGGAGCTGCGCACGGTGCGGGCATTCGCGAGGGGCTCGGATGCGCTGGTGGGCCCGAATGCACCGCCGGTGGGGCGCGAAGCCTGCATTGGCGGTGGGCTCGAATGCACCGCCGGTGGACGGCAAAGCCTGCATTGGCGGTGGGCCCGAATGCACCGCCGGTGAGACGCGAAGCCTGCATTGGCGGCGGCCCGAATGCACCGCCGGTGGGGCGCGAAGCCTGCATTGGCGGTGGCCCGAATGCACCGCCGGTGAGGCGCGAAGCCTGCATTGGCGGTGGGCCCGAATGCACTGCCGATGAACGGCAAAGCCTGCATTGGCGGTGGGCTCGAATACACTGCCGCTGGACGGCAAAGCCTGCATTGGCGGAGAGCCACCGAAAAGCCTGCAATTGTGCAGGCTTTTTCGACGGAATCGACGCGTTTTGGGGAAAAGCCTGCAAATGTGCAGGAATTTTCCACTCTGGGAGGGCCCAGCCCGCAGTGACAGCGAAAAAAACTGCAGATTTGCAGGAATTTTGCAAATCAGGCGTATTCAGGAGCAAAAAGATGCACTTTTGCAGGTTTTTTCCGGCGCGCTGCCAATGACGCGCCAGCTTGAGCGGCCGAGCGCTCGGATGCGCTGGCAGTGGACGGCAAAGCCTGCAAATGTGCAGGCTTTTTCGACGGAATCGGCGCGTTTTGGGGAAAAGCCTGCAAATGTGCAGGAATTTTCCACTCTGAGAGGGCCCAGCCCGCAATGGCAGAGGAAAAAACTGCAGATTTGCAGGAATTTTGCAAATCAGGCGCATTAAGGAGTAAAAAGATGCACTTTTGCAGGTTTTTTCCGGCGCGCTGCCAATAATGCGCCTGCTTGAGCGACCGAGCGCTCGGATGCGCTGCGGAGGGAGCCGCAAAGCCTGCATTGGCGTAAGGCCCGAATGCACTGCCGGTGGACGGCAAAGCCTGCAATAGTGCAGGCTTTTTCGACAGAATCGGCTCGTTTTGGGGAAAAGCCTGCAATTGTGCAGGAATTTTCCACTCTGAGAGGGCCCGGTCCGCAATGGCAGCGGAAAAAACTGCAGATTTGCAGGAATTTTACGAATCAAGCGCATTCAGGAGCAAAAAGATGCACTTTTGCAGGTTTTCTCCGCGCGCTGCCAATGATGCGCCTGCTCTGGCGACCGGGTTTTCCTTTTTAGCCCGGATGAGCTGGCAGAGGGTTCGAATGCACTGCCGATGGGCCGCAAAAACCGGAAGTTCAGCCCCTTCCGGTTTCACTCCCTTTGGAATTAATTCTATGTTCTTGCATTTGATAGTTCACAAGGCTGCTGCTGACCTAAACATGTCCATTCTATACATATCTAATTTGGCTACTGGTCATTTCGATTGGGGGCAAGGGTTTGAAATTGCATCTCGTCCAGGGAATGGGGGGGAGTTCATATCGGAGCGGGAAGTTAGTGGAAAAAGATACATGATAGATTTGGTAATGAATCAAATTTGATGATTACCGCTTACAATTTTCTCTAGTACCCCGCCAATTATTTCAATCACCAAAATCATTCCCGATTTTGACGTGCTCAACACCGGAAAATCTGGCTATGCCTATAATCAAAGGGTACTTATCCAATTTAGACAGTTTCATCCATATGTTGTGTTAGGTGTTTTGTAAGGTGAGGTGTCGAACTTTATTAGGTGCTTTGTGAGATAAAGCGCCACAAGATGTCAAGATAGTTTTTTAAAATATTTAAGGTATGAAATATTGCATATCGCTCTTTTTTGTTATCCCTGAGGGATCGGTTGTTGAAAAAACTACAGTGGAAATAATGTAATACATTTTCATGACATTGGTGTTCACAGATGGTGGACTTAGCCCAAGCGAAGCGCGGGGGAAAGCTTTTTCTTTTGGATATACCGTGTTGAAATCCCGTGTCCGAATCGCTATGATCAGGGAAAGGGAAAGATGCAATGCCTCATGATTTGGACCGCGCAATCGCGGAGGCGCTGACGGCACAGGGGCTCGACGAAGACTTGGCGTGGGAGAGCTTTGTGTCCTATCTTGACGGCCACAAGGTGCATTCTAAAGCCGGGAAAGCTTTGCCGTTCTTGCCTCTATTCCAAGACCGATCCCTCGAGACTGGGGGCACTTATGGCAACGAATGGTGGAACTTGGACCTAGCCAAGGTGCACGACCGCGATTCTACGTGGCACCCTGAGGGCGGGCTCGGGCCGTGCCCCACGACTTCATCGACCCGCGCTGGCTGTTGCCCGCGGTGAGGCGTGGATCGCCCAGAAGCCCGGATTTCGCAGCATCCGCTCGGAGTGGAGCCGTTTCATAATAAAATAGGTCTTGTTTTCAAGGAGGTAAAACATGGATTACATTTCATCGAAAGAAGCGGCGTTAAAGGTGAAACGGTGGCCTAAAGATACCATAGCGGCGGGTCGTCGTCATACCGTTGGTCTTAAATCGGACGGCACGGTGACGGCTGTGGGTGATAATAAATATGGCCAATGTGATGTAAGCGGCTGGCGCAATATTGTCGCGGTTGCGGCTGGTAATGTTCATATGGCGACGAACACGGGTAATGCTCATACAATCGGTCTTAAATCTGACGGTACTGTGGCGGCTGTGGGTTGGAATAAGCATGACCAATGCAATGTAAGCGGCTGGCGCGATATTGTAGCGGTTGCGGCGGGTTGGCGTCGTACCATCGGGCTTAAATCGGATGGCACGGTGGTGGCTGTAGGTCGAAATAATGAAGGTCAATGCAATGTAAGTGGCTGGCGTGATATGGTGGCGGTCGCGGCGGGTGACTGGCATACCGTCGGTCTTAAATTGGACGGCACGGTGACGGCTGTGGGTAATAATCGGTATGGCCAATGCAATGTAAGCGGTTGGTGCGATATTGTCGCGGTCGCAGCAGGTTATCTTCATACAATCGGTCTTAAATCGGACGGTACGGTGACGGCTGTGGGTTTGAATAAACATGACCAATGCGATGTAAGCGGCTGGCGCGGTATTGTGATGATTGCGGCGGGTAGTAATCATGCCATCGGCCTTAGATCGGACGGTACTGTGGCGGCTGTGGGTTGGAATGAGCATGGCCAATGCAATGTAAGCGGCTGGCGCGATATTGTGGCGGTTGCAGCGGGTTGCGCCCACACTCTCGGCCTTAAATCGGACGGCACTGTGGTTGCTGTGGGTGATAATGAATATGGCCAATGCGATGTAAGCGGTTGGCGTGGCATCCAACTGCCCGGCAATTAGTTTTCTTTTAAACATGGCGTATTCTATGTAACATTATAAGGTGCTTTGTGAGGTGCTTTTCGCGATTCCTCGAAACATACAAAAAACTCGCCCTTCATCCAACCGATGTGGAAAAATGAAAGGCGAGTTCTTCTTCGCGATTATTGCTTAATTATCATTCGATAAATGATAACTGCAGTTTCAGCCCTTGTTGCTGTGCCGAGAGGGTTGATTCCATTCTCGCTTCCTTCTACGATGCCCTGCTTGACTAAGGATGCTACTGCTTCTTGTGCATAAGGTGCGATTTGGGTGCTATCGGCGAATTTGGAAAGTTCGGCAGTGTTCCCTGCAACCGAATTGCCGGAAAGCTTTAATGCCCTTGCGCAGAGCACCATCAGGTCTTCGCGGGTAATATCCTTTTTAGGATTGAAGGCGCCGTCTTCCATACCGTTAGCAAGACCTAGCTGCTTGGCTATGCCAAGTGCTTCGTAGTAGTAGTCGCTCTTATTCACATCGCTAAAGTTGGATGCGAATTCCGCCTTAAGGTTCAGCGCGCGCACAAGAAGTACTACGATATCCGCACGGGAAATTTTTTTGTCCGGAGAAAACGTTTTGTCCGCCGTGCCTTGTATGACACCTTTAGCTGCCAACGCGTCAATTGCTTTGGCTGCCCAGGAGTAAGCTGCATTCACATCGCTAAATTTCGATGAGGCTGGTGTGGTTGGCGATCCGGTCGATCCTTTAGGAGCATCAGGTTTTGACGGCGTTTGCGGTGCGGCAGGTTTAGTATCGGAAGGTGTTCCTGTAGAACCGCTTGACGAACCGGTGTTATTGCCCGAACTTCCACCAGAGCTGCCTCCGCTACCACTGCTATTTACTTGAACCGTAGACGTTGCATTAAAGTTTCCGTAAGTAGCCGTAATTACGGTGCTTCCCGGGCTCAATGCAGTCACAAGACCGCTGCTGTTTACAGCAGCAACTTGCGGCTGAGAAGACGTGTAGGCTGTATACTTGCTGACATCTACCGCAGTATTATCAAAATAAGTCGCTGAAACTACGGTATTATGGGTACCGCCAACATTTAACGTATAGCTGGACGAATCTAAAGAAATTCCTGTATAGTTTACCGCCAACTGGATATTATCGGAATTATAGATTACCTTCACTTTATATTGACTAGGTAAGCCCGCAGTTTCAACTGAAGAAAACTGTCCATTCCGTTGATCCTTACCATGGGTTATGATCGTGTAAACGCCGCTGCCTGGTACATAATTATCCACAAAATTCAGACGTAATTTCCCGTTAGGATTTACCGCGCCTTTAATGTTGAGCAGATCATCTTTGCCGCTAAGGTTGAGCTCAAGCGTACCGCCCGCAGATTGTGCGTAATTTCCGCCGATGGTCATTGTTCCGGGAACATTTTCAACGAGAGTTCCCCCGTTGTTCGCAACGTCGCCGCTTCCGAATGCTGTCTTCGAATTGCCCTCAAGCGTACCTCCGTCGATCTGTGTACCTCCGGAATAAGTATTGTCGCCCTGCAGCTTTAAAGTACCCGTTCCCTCTTTTGTCAGCTTACCTGTACCGGAGATGTCGTTCCGCCAGCGATCCAATGCGTTGAAACCGCCTTTGCTTGCGTCCATTGTCACTGTAACGTCATTCGCGAAAGCGCCGTAACCATCCGCAGCGGCAAAAAGATTAAGCCGTCCCCATCCCTCGGGATCATCAAGCAGAGGATAGCCGGATGGAAGACCGGTCGTGGCCAAAACCCAGCGGCGCTGCGTGCTGTCCAGGTAGGGCAAACGGGTTTCCAACAAGACTTCAGCGCCCTTTGGAACTACTACCGGGTTCGTGGTTGCATTGATCTGGTTAAATCCATATGTCAGACGCTGCGTATAGTCTGCTTTGTTTTTTGCATAATCGCTGAACCGATCCACCGCTGTACCGGTTTGCGTCAACAAATTCGCATGAGCATTGTCATAAGCAGCTTGTTTAATCGCGGCATTGGCCGGATCATTCAAAGCAGCGGCCGCCAGGGCCGCTGCCAAGACACGTCCTCCCATGACATCTAACGGGGAGTGCATACCGGTTACAATCCGATTGGTTCCAAGTTCCGAAGCCCGGGTCAAGAGCTCCTGGAACCGTTCGGGTACTGCGTAGGCTAATGAAAAAGCGGCGAGATACGCAGCATTCGTATGACCGCTAGGGAAGCCGCCGTCCGAGGCCGGAGTACTGCTTTTTGCGGGAATCAGGGTAGGTATAAGAACATTTTCGCCAAGCTGACGCCATGGTCGAGGATACTGAAAGAAATTTTTGGATGGATTGCCTGATGCATAGTTGCCTCGCAACGTTCCGATCAGAGTTACCATCTTGCCAAGCTCGGAGTTCACATCTCCTGCAGCATTGGAGCCGTTACCGTCGTCATATTTTTTCACTGTGGCATCTGCTGCAACACCCGTAATCGTTGTATATGTTCCCGATTTGGTCCGATACACATCAGTGAGTGATCCCAACCCTTCGGTGACAGAGTAGGTTTGATTTCTTCGATCATCCAAGTATGCCGCCGTTTCTTGATCAGCAGTGCGAGTAGCTGCAATATTTCCCACATACTGCATGTTAGCATCCAGCACACTGGGGTTCAGCTTGGTGCCATTTTTCCAGTAATACACCGAATCAGTTACTTTGTCACCAGGCGTCCAAAGATCCAGAAACTTGGAAAGCGTCCCAATGGCGGAATTGGAGCTTACCGTATTATTAGCCGGAATATTATTTTGATAATTATCTACAAAATACCCCCAAGGCGGCGCTGACTGCGGGGTTACTGTAGTTGGCAATGCCGCCGCACTTGCAAAGCTTCCATTCAGAGAGCTTAACAGCAGGGGCAATACCAAGGCAACGGATACTTGCTTTCTTTTGAATTTCGTTGTCAAATCATGTCCACTCCTTATGCTATGTTTATGCCTATTATAATCATGCCGAAAAAAAGAGCCCTTAAAAATTTATAGATAAATCTATAAATTTATTGGGGCTCTTTAAACATTTTGTAAACCTCATGATTCTAACCTTGTCTGCTGCAATGTATTCTCTTCTTCATTCAACTCATTAAAATACACAAACACTTGATCCAGCAGGTACGTCAACTGGTAGCTTTGTTCTTTTCCAAGAAAATCGACTAAACCTCTTATTTGTGCTGCCGTATTCTCATCTTTGGCATCATCTTCAAGCTTCCAATTCATGTTTCTGGTCAATTGAATCGTACGAATAAGCTCTATGACAAGTGACTGTTTATCATTATCCATTCTTACCCTCGTTTCATTCAGTTTGAAGTTAGCAAAATGGACCTCCTTTAACAAGAGGATCGAGCTCATTCGTTCATTGCGCCCAATCCTCTGCCGGTTTCTATAAGTTACTCCTTACTTCAGCTCTGCAATAAAGCGATCTATTTCTCCTGCAGGCGTGCTCAGTGTCTCATACACTTTCACGGAAACGCCGCCTTGAATTTGACTGAACGACAAGTTTGTAAAAGTCAACGTCTGATCTCCGTTTACCAAACGGTCAGTGCCCATGAAAGGGAAGGACTTGGAGCCCAGAATGCCGCCGTTTCCATCCGCCAGTTCGAATTTCAGCTTCGAGAAGCCGCTGTCTGTAATGACTTGCTTATCGCGGGCAATGTCCAGATTCAAGCGAAGCTTGTAAGTGTAATAAGGCGACACGTACGGGCTTCCCCCCACTGTCATTTGCGACAGGAAATAATCCTTAATATTCAGTGTATACGGATACAGCTTGATGCTGTGGCGGTCATCGTCCCCTTGCACTGCCGCCTTATAAGAAGCTATGGTTGATTTGTAGCCGTTATTACCCCCATTCGCCGAATCGCTTGCGACAACTTCCTGTATGTTCATCGTAAAAGCCTCGTTCTCTTCGGAAACCGGAAGCACGAATGCATAGCTGACAACGATCGAAGTTCCGGGCGCTACACTCGTTTGAGCGGCGGTTTGCCTTACGCCCGTATAATCATGGCCGCTCTGGCTGGAAAGCTCCGTCTGAAATGCCGGCATAGGCACAGGATTTTGCCCTTTATTGCTGATGCTGAACTTGGCGAAAGCTACCTTGCTGCCTTGATCTTTATTATCCGTTACATGCAGCTCGGTAAGGGCTACGTTCAGATCCTGATGAATGACATTGTTCCATGGTTCAAACGCGATCGGTGTGCCGTAAGTATAATTGTCCGCCGTTGTTCCGCGGTTTTGCAGTTTAACATTCAACCGGCCGATACTGAAGTTCACCGTTTTAGCTTGGCCTGCAGCATCGGTTTGGGTAAAGCTTTCCGGCGTCAGCACATTGAAGCTTTCAAGCACTGTATCCATCTTGGCGTGAATAACAAAATGAATGTACGTTTTTTCGCCGGGCTCTAAAGAAATGTCTTCCCCTTCTAACCGTTTTCCGGTATAAAAGTCGCCCTTGCTTTTCCCGTCCAACAGAAGCGCCGGAATGGTTTCCGTCTGATCCGACGGATTTTCAACCAACAACTTCACAACATAATCCACGCCTGAAGCCGTATTGCTTTTATTCCATTCTACGGTCGTGTAAGTAAGCGGAGATTGCAGCATCGGGATCGCAAAAGGCTCTCCCCATGCCTTCGATGCAGCTGCGTTTTCAAATTCAGAACGGCTGCCGTTCCAAACAGTGCCGCTTACAGGTATAGTAAGCAAGGTTGTTTCCAGCTTCGGAAACACGTTGTAATTCACATCGATCAGGGACAAATCCTTCAAACTAATTTCCGTTTGCCGGTTTATCAATTTGTAGTAAGTCAGCTCAACCTCGGAGTTCGGCTGGATGCCGCGTGCATTACTGCTGCTTGGACGAAGCGTATACACGGTCCCCTCGCTCGTCGTAACCCGCAGTTCATGATCGGGAACGCGAAGCGTCTGACCGCTCGTATTAGCAATTCTTATAACGGCCCCCAGACGTACGCCTGCTGAAGTTTTTTCATTATAAATACCCTCTGCCTTTACATGCAGGCTCTCATTTATGTGATAAACTGCAGCGCTCGTGGCGTCGGATGCCGCATCATAGCCATCCGCCCAAGCCGGTAAGCCGGACATCAACAGCGAAGCGGACAAAACAAAAGTCATAGCTGCTTGTTTTAGTTGGATCTTCATGTGACAAGTTCCTTTCTTATTAAGGGGATTATTCCGCATGTACTTTGGTGCCGTCAGTCAGCTTATCGGAAGGATTTAGAACGATCTTATCGCTGTTCTTGAGTCCTGCGGCTCCGGTCAAATAAAGCCAATCCTCATTTTTCACTTCCGTTGTCAGCTCGACAGGATGAACAATATCTCCGTCGAGCTTGTAAACGATCGATTTGCCGTCTTTCGTAATGACCGCTGTCTTCGGAATCTCCAGACGAGTCCCAGCCTCACCTGGAGTACTGCCGAAGGCAACTACGGCAACCGCTCCGGCATGCAGCGCTCCGTCCGTATTCGTTACCGACAATTTAACCGGGAATGTATTGTTATTCGTATCCGAGACCGGACTGACGAAAGATACTGTCCCTTCAAAAGTTCTGCCAGGAATGCTCGGCAATGTGACTGCTGCCTTAGATCCCTGCTGGATGGAAGCAACCATATTCTCAGGCACACTCACTTCCACCTTCACTTGATCCATATTTACTATGGTATATAAAGCGCCTCCGGCCTGTGCCATCTCGCCGGCATGAACGTTTTTCCGGACAATCACCCCGTCGATCGGGGCTGCGATTGCCGCATTATCTAGGGCATGCCGGGCAATGTTCATTGCCGCCTCCGTGCGCATTACGTCCGCCCGCAAAGCGTCAAGGGTGTTTGCCGTCGCCCCTTCCTTCAACAAATCCAGCTTTGCTTGAGCGGAAGAAAGCTGCGCATTCGCGGATTGCTGCTGCGCCAGGGCGGTGGAATGAGCCGATTTTGCTTTCTCATAATCGAGCGCCGCTTTATCTCGTCCTTCTTCGGTGACTTCACCTTGTTCAAAATAATTCCGCGCCTGATTGTAGCCCTTCGTCACCAAATCAAGCGCCGCCTTCGCCTGATCGACCCCTGCCGCCGCCTGTGTGATTGCAGCCTTGGCCTGCTCCACTGCCGCCCCAGCAGCGCGAACATCCTGCGAACGTGCGCCGGCTTCCGTATCTGCCAACTTCGCTTGCGATGCGGCAAATCCCGCCTGCGCCTGATCGAATTGCTCGGACAGATCGTCGGTCTCCAGTTGAACGAGCACATCGCCTTTCTTCACTTTCGCGCCTTCCTCCGCGTTGACACTCACTGCTTTACCGCTGATTTTGGAAACCACTTGCACGGTTTGGTCGGCTGCAATTTTGCCGCTTGCTCCTGCAGCACTCACGCCTCCCAGTGTGGTAACCTTCACCGAAGGAAGCTGCGGCTGCACGGATGCGCCTGCCGAAGAAGAGCTGCAACCGCTAACGACCGCCATAGATCCCGCCAGTATACTTAATGATAATAGCACGTTCAAATGTTTTCTCATCTCTATTCACCTTACTCCCCTTTGATATTAACTTTGACGATCGCATTCATGCCGGGCGACAGATCGAACCCTTTTTGATCGTCTATGGAAATTTTTATATTGACACGCTGTGTAACCTTGGTGAAGTTACCGCTCGTACTGGTCACAGGAAGCAGGGAGAAGGTTGAAGCCGTCGCTTGACCGATCTCTTTCACTTTGCCTTGAAATTCAGCCCCTTCGTAAGTATCCAGCTTGAACGAAACCGGTTGGCCGATATGTATTTTATTGATGTTGGTCTCCTCAATTTCCGCCGATACGTAAAGCGAGCTCTTATTGACGATCACCGCAACGGATTGCCCGGGGGATACGACTTCCCCCACCTTGGCCGATGTCTGGATAACCGTTCCGCTAATGGGAGCGCGCAGTGCCGCTTGATCCAGCAAATTGTTGGATAGATTCGTTATATCCTGCTGGCCGACGATTTGATCTGCAATTACCGCATCGCCTATCTTCACGCCTAATGAATTGATTTTACCGGAAATCCGGGGCATCACCCGGTACAGATCTCCCGAAATCCGCGCATCCTCCGTGCTCACAAAGTTTGCGTTTTGGTACCAGTAATAATAACTAATGCCACCGCCGCTAAGAACTATGACAGCTAAAATAACATACAAAATCAGCTTGCGCTTCATTGCTTCCCCTCCAACATGCGGTCTTTGTGTTTGTTCATGCGTTTCCCCGTATTAAGCTTTTTGTACGAGCGGCTCATCCGGCTTTTTCTTAAGAATCAGCAATAACAGTAACGGGATGCAAATAAAAGCCGGCAAAGCAGAAAGAAAGAAAGTATCTGCGATCGAACGGACCATCGCCTCTTTCTGCAAAATGCCCGAAAATTGAGTCATGGCTACTGTGCGGGCGGCGGACAGGTCCAGCCCTCTTTGACCCAGCATACCGCTTATTGCCGAAATGAATTGATTCGCGCTATCGGATGTCGACGGGACATTTTCGGACATTCTAAAGAAATGGAAATATTGGCGGCTGCTCATAATACCCGTTAACAGCGCGATCCCCATCGAAGACATGACCTGCCGCAATACGTTCGATAACGACGAGGCATCCGAGATTTGCTCTTTCGGAACATCCATCATACCGACCGTACTGATCGGCATCAAGCAAAGTCCGATACCGACAGACCTTA
Source organism: Paenibacillus sp. sgz302164 (assembly GCF_056120505.1). Classification (NCBI taxonomy): domain Bacteria; kingdom Bacillati; phylum Bacillota; class Bacilli; order Caryophanales; family Paenibacillaceae; genus Paenibacillus; species Paenibacillus sp. sgz302164. The sequence goes on from NZ_JBVYOL010000005.1 coordinate 266,057, forward strand.
TGATCAAAATCGTGTTCACCCAGGATAAAGGCGTATCGGCTGTTAATGAATAAAGCTTTAATGTAGTTATGCCCAGGATCGCTAAACCGGTCATGCCTAAAGGCAGAATTCCCAATTTGTCCAAAAACTTGCCGCTGATCGGCATCATAAGAGCCATAACTATCGCTTGAGGCAGGAGCAGGATCCCGGCCTCCATGGCGTTCAAGGATAATATATTTTGCAAATAAATCGGCATCAGGAAGGTGCTGCCCATCATGGACATCTGGACAAGCCCGGATATTAGCACGCTGGAGGAGAATTTAATATTGGTTAACACGGACAAGTTCATCAGCGGCCGCTCTTTTGTAAGCTCCGCCCATAAGAGTAAAGCCAAACTGACAGCAGCGACAAAAAATAAGCTCAGTATATAAAAAGATGTCCAGCCCTCGGTCGGAGCTTTACTTATGGCGAACAACACCGTACCAAAAAATGAGACGGAGAAGATGGCCCCGGTGAAATCGAACTTTTTGCCTTTTTCCTTCGCCGAAACGTCCTTGATCAGAAAGTAGCAAGCCGCCAAAGCTATCAAGCCTATGGGAACATTAATCAAAAACAATAATCTCCAGCTAAAATATTGAATAATGTATCCGCCCAAGGTAGGCCCCAAGGCAGGAGCTACCATCGCCGCAATGCCCCATACGCCCATGGCTAAGCCGATCTGTTGGCGCGGTACGATGCTGTATATGACAGACATGCCGATCGGCATGATGAATCCGCCCGTAAACCCTTGAAAAATACGAAAGGCAATCAAACTGGAATCATTCCACGCAAATCCGCATAACAAAGAACCAATTGTGAAGCCTGCCACCGACACAACCAGCACTTGTTTGCTGCCGAACCTGGTGCTGAGATAACTGCTTGCAGGAATCACCACAGCGGAAGCAAGCATAAAACCGGTTGCCACCCACTGCACCGTGCTGGTCGGAACGCCGAATACGAGAGACAATTTGGTCAATGCCACACTGACCAAGCTGCTGCTTAACACCGATAAGAAAGTGGCCAAAATAATAGCGACAAGCGGAAGCCAGAAGTTCGCTTCTTTTTTTTCTCCATCCACAACTGCCGGGATCTCTTCTAATTGATCTACAGACATCGTTTTTCTCCCCACCCTCTTCTATAGATGAACTTTTACCACCGAGCTCATGCCTGGTATGATATTCAGTTCTTGCTGGTCATCGATAGAAATTTTGACGGCAAAAATTTGCGTAACCTTCGTAAAGTTTCCGGAAGAGGAAGCCGTGGATGAGAAGGCCGCTGCGGTAGCCTCCCCGATCTCTTTCACCTTTCCCGTGAATGTGACTCCCGGAAAAGCGTCTATTGTAAACTCGGCATCCTGCCCTATAAATACCCGGCGAATGCTATCCTCTTTGATGTTGGCGGTAATGTACAAATTTTGCTTGTTTACTACCGTAGCTACCGTTTGTCCGGCGGAAACCACTTCACCGGGTTTCGCATTGATTTTGACCACCGTTCCGTTCGATGACGTGCGCAATACCGCCTGATCAAGCAAACTTGCCGACAAATTAACAAAGTCCTGCTGGCCGACGATTTGGTTCTGCATCACGTTTTCGCCTTCCGCAACCTGAAGGGAATGAAGCTTTCCCGTTAAACGCGGGATAACCCGATACATATCTCCGGCTACTCTGGCATCCTCGGTTTTAATAAAATAATTCACTTGATACCAGTAATAAGAGCCTCCCCCTAATCCAACCAATAAAGAAACGCTCAAAATAACGTACAGGATCAACTTTTTCTTCATGTTCTCTCTACCTTTATCGTCTTAGTGAAATGCTTAACGGTTTTTGTTGACCCCATATTCATAAAGGCCGGCATGTCGTTGAGTTCCCTCCCTATAAAATGGACTTGAGGTATAATTTTGGGCAATCGTTATACTTAGAAATATAGCCTCTTTTCGAATCATATTCAAGAAAAATTTTACTCGGTGTTCAAAATTGAGATTATAGTCCAAGTGTGATAATCTACTTGAAGAAGAGTACGTGATTGAGGAGCTGATCATCAAACATGAATAAGCGTAAAGAACGTGTCATTCAAAAGGCTTATGAATTGTTCCAGGCAAACGGATATCATGCGACATCCATTCAAGAGATTATTCATCATAGCGAGATCTCGAAGGGATCTTTTTATAATTACTTTGCTTCCAAGGGGGAGCTTTTGAAGGCGGTATTTACATCTGTTTTCAAAAAACTTGAAGAAGAAAGAGAAGCTCAGCTCATCGGGGAGGATCCTGCTGATATTCATATATTTGCCAAACAAGTGATTATATCGCTGGAATTAAACAAAGAAAGCAAAAGCACGCTTATCCTTGAGGATGCTCTTGTTTCCAATGAGCCCGAACTTACCGACTTTATTAGAAAAATCAATTTCAAATTTATAAATTGGGTACATGACCGGTTTCAAGACATATTTGCCGAGGACAAAAAACCTTATTTACTGGATTGCGCCATACTTTTTACCGGCATCATGCATACCCTGCTTCGCTTTAACAAAACAATCAAGGCCCACGTCGGATTTACGAAATTAATCGAATATGCGGTTCAGTCTGTCCAATCGATTTTGGACGATGTGAGTGCTAGAGGAGATCAAATCTTCTCCCCTGAAGATATTCATAAACTCTCTCCGGATTCGGATGAAGACGATTATTTCAACAGTCAATTTTCACTGGCGACACTCAATTTCAGAAAGATTATTGACAAAAATTTGGCAAATGACCAATTGCAGGCTTCTACGTGTTTGAAGTTTGTGCATTTTATTCAAGAAGAACTCTTTGTCAGCAAGGAACCTAGAGTTTTTTTAATTGAAAGCGCGCTATTGTCGCTGGAAATGTGCCAGCAAATTAGCAGTACAAGCGAATTCGAAAATTATCGAAGGATTGTGACCAAGCTGTTGTAATGCATGTTATCGCGGCGGCTGGCAGTTGCGTCAGCAGCCGCGATAACCCGTTAAATAAAAACGCCCGCCCCAAAATGGGCGAGCATCTATTGGCATTCACTCAGGAGTTTGTTTCCATGGAGAGTTTCAATTCAAATATTAAACTTTCTATATTTTTTTTCTCTTTAGCATAAATATCGTGTAGATTCGCGATAACGTGATCTTTCATTTTTTCATCTTGAGCCAAAGAGTATTTTATACACATATTTCGAGTGACTTCTGCAAGTACTTTTATATTTTCAAAAGATTCCTTTAAAAATTTATCATGGATAATGTTGTTCTCCATAAAATAACTAACTCGCTCAGCCATAAGCTTTTTATGGTCGTATAGAACATGAATCGCCTTCATAAGCCAATGATAACTTTGCCTATCGTCAGCGCTTTTTATTAATATAGGGTAAATGTTTAAACCAAATATAAACTCGGTATCATGAAGCGGCTCCGTGATCATTTTGTATTTATTGGAAGAATTAACGGAATTCAAATAACCGATTAGTTCTTCAATTATGAACGGGATATCCAGTGTATATGTTTTCTGGTAATCAACATGCAATATTTGCACATCGAAATTTTCTGAATTAGAATCTTTGAAATCGCTTTTGAACGCATTTAAAAAATCTGTAAAGGTTATAGTTTCATACGAATACCGGCCATCCTTAAAAAAATCGGCGACGTAAAATATTTGGTTGGTTAGATTATATCCGAAAATAAAGAGGTCATGGAAATAGTGGTTCTTTTGAAATAGCGGGTAAGCAGGAATATAAAATGTATCTACACATAAATAAATATATCCGGACTTATCAATCGATTTTGTGATTAATTCCAGTATATCAATGTTATGATCCTGGAGCAGTTCACGTTTGAGGTATTGCCGATTAATTAAAGGATAATGGATTCGTGCAAGCGGCTGGTAAAACATTAACCAATAGTAATTCATTTCTTTTTCTTTGCTGATGTGAAGCTGGATATGATTGGAATACAACCAGTTTTTGAAGGAACTGTGGTGAGAAAGTATCGAAATCATATTTGCATTTCTGGGGTACGAGGTGATAGTTGGATAAGTCATTTCTAATTTTTTTTCCATATAGCCCCTCCAGCCTTTAAATTAACACTCTGCTTTCCACATACGAAACTAAACTTTGAACCGTCGGAAATTTATTCATATGAATATATTCAGTTTCAAACTCAAAGTCAAATTCAGTCTCTATTGAAACAAGCATTTTAATGAAAAGAATGGAGTGCAGCCCAAAGTCTGTCAATTGGCTTTGTAAATCTATCCTTTCCAATGGAACAGCAACTTCCAAATTTGAATTTATAATCTCTTTGATCTTTGATAATAGGTTTGTATCCTCAATCATTTGAGCCGCTGCATGTTCTTGCGCCATGAAAGCCATATATTCGGTTGCCGGCAAAGCTTTTCTGTCTATTTTCCCGTTTAGGGTATAGGGCATGTTATCAAGTTTGAAAAAATAGGAAGGAATCATATAGTCAGGTAAAATATGCCCCAAAAATTCTCTCAAATCTGCAGACAAGAGATCATGATCAGATAAATAATAGGCGCATAAATAACTATGGCTTTCCTTGTCCTGCCATGAGGAAACTGCAGCCTGGCGAATAGATCCATTTTGTAACAGGGCAGACTCGATTTCTTCCAGCTCAATCCTATGCCCTCTTATTTTCACTTGATTATCTATTCTTCCGAGATATTGTATATTTCCGTCTGCAAGCAATTTGACCCGGTCCCCAGTCTTGTACATTCTTTCGCCTGAAACATGGGGGTTTGCAACAAATCGCTCCAATGTAAGCTCCGGCCTGTTTAAATAACCCCTTGCAAGACCGAGCCCTCCTATGCACAGCTCCCCTTCTTGACCTTCCTCAACAATATGATCATTTTCGTCCAAAATATAGATTTTTGTATGGAGGATGGGTTTGCCGATATCAATATTGTTTTTCTCGGTTAAATCGCTTACCGTGGACCATACTGTTGTTTCTGTCGGTCCATACATATTATAAATTCTTGCATTTGTGTTTCCTCTGATCTTGTCCAATAATAACTGTGGCAATGCTTCACCCCCAATCATGATCTCCTTCAGGTTTCGAAGACACCCGAGCTGCTTTTCATTATGATTGATCAACAATTGCATCATGGATGGCGTTATTTGCAGCATATCAATACAGCTATGAACTATGGTATCGGCAAGCAGTTTAGGATTTTTTTGCGTATCTTCATCCGCCAAAACTACCGTCAATCCTTTGGTTAGGGGCAGCAGCACTTCCAACACAAAAATGTCGAATGATATTGTCGTCAGCGCGAGAATTTTCTTTCCTTCCGCAAAATCAATTAACTCCGTAATCCCGTTAATAAAATTTACGACTGACTTGTGCTCAATCATTACCCCTTTAGGCTTTCCCGTTGAACCCGATGTATATATGATATAAGCCAAATCATCAGACAGCGGTTCTTCACTTATACTTCCATCTTGTTCAAATTCATAGCCGCCCGGTTCATCCACACATAAGACCTTTATTTGACCGGCTTTTTCCGCCGTCATTGAACCTGTTATCAATAAGGATGCATTACTGTCTGCCAGCATGTATTCCCTTCTTTGTTCCGGGTATTCCGGATCAATCGGAAGAAAAGCCGCGCCCGCTTTTAAAACTGCCAGGATGCCTGCAACAACGTCTACCGATCTTCTCATCATGATTGCAACTGTATCTTTTTTGTTCACTTTTTCGATTTTCAATCTATAGGCAATGCGCTTTACTTTATTCAGCAGTTCGCTGTATGAAATCGTTTTCTCCTTAAACATAATAGCCGTATGATCAGGAACCTTATTGGCCATTTTTTCAAACAATCCGTATACGGTCGTATTTCCCAGGAAATTACCTTCCAAGATTTGATTTGATTTTTTTTCTATAAACAATAAGTCCACCTCATTTCTTCTTATACAAAGCGTTGACATGGATTTTAAATTAGCTTGTTCTTACAAATACAGTCTTTTCCCTTTCGACTCCCAACGTATCTCTAGCCATCCGGGACAATACACTATTTAGCCCGCATTCAACGTAGTACTCGAAGCCGGCCAAACGCAAATTCTCCAATGTTTTCGTCCATAAAACAGGTGAATATAATTGTTTCACTACTTTTGATTTTATTTCGGCTGCATTTGTCTCTGCTTCGCCGTTTACATTTAAATATATGGGAATGGCAGGTTCGGTGAACTTGATGTTTTTTATTTCATTGCTATACATGTTCGCGGCAGGCTCCATAAGGCTGCAATGATAGGGTCGATTTACTTTTATTGGGATCACCTTCACATCCATTTCCTGTGCAATCCTGCGAAAAGCGTCCAGTCCCTTCATGTTGCCGGCTATAGTAACTTGATTTTTCGAATTGTAATTTGCCAGTCTGACGTAGCCATTTTGAACCGAAGCGCAAATAAGCTCGCACATTTCCGCCGACATGTTCACAGCAGCCATGCCATAGGAGTCGTCTTTCAAATCCGATTCCGAAGCTATGATCAGCTGCTTTACAAGCTCAAACGCGTCGCGTGTCGAGACAACTTGCGCAGCTGCTAATGCAGCGTATTCACCAAGCGAGAAGCCTGCTAATGCCTGAAAAGCATATCCCCGCTTGATAGCCACTGTGAAGGCACATAAATCAATCACCAACATGCTGGGCAGAGAGTAGATTTCCTGAGCGAATGTTTCTTCTTGTCCGTAGAAACACAACTCAGCCATATCGTAGCCCATTACGCTGCTGGAAGTTTTAAATAATTGACGGCAGTCGTCATCCAGATCATAAAAATCTTTTCCCATACCAATATGTTGTGAACCTTGTCCCCCAAAGAGACATGCGGCCTTCCCTCTATTAACCATGACTGACTCACCTCTTATGAATTAAGACTTACTGACTGTTAAGAAACCTCTAAGTTTTTATAAAATTCCGCTTGCGTTGTGTACAGCTTGTAATATTCGCCCTGCTCATTCATCAGCTGCCCATGATTCCCCAACTCGACCATCTCGCCCAATTTCATAACTGCGATACGATTGCAGAATCGGCAGCTGGACATGCGGTGGGAAATATAGACGGTTGTTTTATCTTTGGTAAGTCCGGCAAAATTGGAATAGATCTCATATTCCGCCTTTGGTGAAAGCATCGCGGTGGGTTCATCCAAAATAATGAGCGAACAATTTTTAAACAGCGCTCGAGCAATGGCCAGCTTCTGCTGCTGCCCGCCTGATAACTCGATTCCGTCCTGATTAAAAAGACGTCCAAGCTCCGTATGCATATGCTTCGGCGAATTCTCAACGGTTTTATTCAAATTCAGATTGTCAATGATCTCCGTAATTTCTTCCTCATTATATTTTTTATCAAACACAATATTATCCAGAAGTGAAAAGTTTAATATGTTGAAGTCCTGAAACACGGCTGTAATATTTTTCATATAATCGTCAAGGGTGATGCGATGAATGTCGATCCCATTCATAAAAATCTGCCCTTTCGTCGGCCTATAGAACCTTAACAACAGCTTGATCAGTGTTGTTTTACCCGCGCCGTTTTCACCTACAATTGCCAATTTCTCATTGGCGAAGATCGTCAGGTTTAAATTTTTTATGGTGTAATGATCTTGCTCCGGGTATTTAAACCACACATCAACAAATTCGATTTCAAGCTGAGCGGAATCCAATCTATAATCGGAAATATATCCGGCATCTGTTTGACCCAATTCATTCGATGTGATTGTTTTCAAATAGGCAAAATAGGTTGAAAGATGCATTCCGGCCTTTTGAAGGGAGATGATGCAAGCTGATATACCGAATAGAGCGGCCACGAAGACACCTAAGCTGGTAATATAAACCACAATCTCCGACAGCGAAATAACTTTGTGGAAAGCAAGCCATCCGATATAAAAATAAACGGCTCCATTTATGAGTACTTGTAACGTATTCGAAAGGATGCTCATTAAAGTAAATGCATGAACGGCTTTCGTTACATCTCTCTTCATATAATTGAAATAATAATGCATCTTGTCGACGATCCACTGGCCTAATTTATTAATCCTCATTTCTTTGGCATAAGCAAAGTCAGTGGAAAGCTCCTGAAAATAACCGATTCTGCGGCCGATATTCACCAAGGAATGGCTCCATACTTGGAATTCTTTGTCTGCCGCAATCGTATTCAGGATCACACTAACAAAATAGGTGAATAACAATACGATAAAAACATAAGGTCCAAACGTTAGAAGAATGCTAATAACGCCAAAAAGTTGCAGTGTATTGGCAAAGAGCTGCTTGGAATCGATGATTGTATTTTTCAAATCCATAAAATGAGCTTGCCCGGGATAAAAAATTTCCATCGCTTTTTGCCTGTTATCGATAATCTTGGGGTCTTCAATTTGCTGATAGGATAAACTCATTGTTTTCAAATTGATTTCTTCTAGAAAGATTGTCTTAAATCGCAGGATTTTCTTTTGCTCGTATGTCCAAAACACGCCGTCTATGGAACGCAGCGATAGTTCAATGAGACACATCAGACCTACATACAAGAGTGTATGTGTCCATCTTGCTTGTCCGGTTAATTCATCTACAATCCATTTTAAGAAAAAAACACTGTTAAAGGGATGAATCGCTCTCACCCCTACAATGAACACACTATTCAAAATGTAAACTTTATCAAATGACCCTATCTTCCTGTACAGAAGATAGATATTCCAAAAATACCGTATCATCTCTTTCGTTCTATCAAGTAATTTCCCCAAGCAGCTTCCCTCCGCTCCAACTAGTGTGACATGATGACATTGTCTATAGAATTTCTTTGTAGTAGCGTGACTGTATTTCGTACATACCTTGATATAGGCCATTTTTATTCAAGAGTTCCTTGTGCGTTCCGTATTCCACAATTTCCCCGTCATCAAGCACACAAATTTTATCGCTAATGGACGAACTGCTCAAACGATGCGAGATAAAGATGGTTGTCTTGTCCTTTATTATTTTTGAGAATGTAATGTACATTTCGTTTTCGGCGATCGGAGACAAACTGGCGCTTGGCTCATCCAAAATCAAAACAGGACTGTTCTTGTACATCGCTCGGCAAAAAGCCAGCTTTTGGGCTTGTCCTCCTGAAAGCTCTACACCGTCACTATCGAACCTTCTTGATAAAATGGTTCTTTCCCGATAAAGAAGAGACTGAATTTTTTCCGACAGATTGTTTTGACTAAGTAAAGAATGAACAAGGGGGTCATATTCGGTCTTATCTTTAAAAGTAATATTTTCGTATACACTGATTGCAAAAATTTTAAAGTCCTGAAAGACGGTCGATAAGGCGTCCATATAGCTGTCATAGTCGTAATCTTTTATATTAATGCCGTTATAGAGTATAGCTCCGGACGTTACGTCGTACAGCCGCATCAGAAGCTTGATCAAGGTTGTTTTACCCGCTCCGTTTTCGCCTACGATTACAAGACACTCGCCGGGCTCAATGGTCAAATTAATATTTTTCACAATCAACCTGGGGTTATTGGGGTAATGAAAAGAAACATCGATAAGCTCAAACTTCCCTGGCGGACTCCCCGGTTCTATTTTTATTTTTTTTGAACTCTCCCTAAGTTCGCTTCTACGTCCCAAAAAAACAAAGAAATCGTCAATATAATTGTTTATGTTGTATAGATTCACGATATGGTCGAACAATGCCCGAAAGCTGTCGCTGAATTGTCTGATCCCGTTCATCAGAACAATGAAGTTCCCTATAGTCAGTCCTTTGAAAATTACCGAAAACACAAGAATAACGAGGATTGTGATCTCCTGGGTTATATTTATAAATGTACTGCCCAGCAATCCCTTCCTTTCATTTTTGATTGTTCTATCAAAAAACGAGAAATATTCATTTCTGTTTTCATCTCCTTTTCGGGTAACAAAATCTTTCAATTCGAATAATCTTATTTCCTTCGCAAACTTTAGCTCGGTAGCGAGATTAATAATGTAACGCCATTTCCTGTCGATGGGTAAAGCTTCTCTGTGAATTTGATAATTCTTATTTTGTATCTTTAAGCTGATAAACGTATTTATAAGGGAAACTGCCAATACGATGATGATCATGAATGGATTTAACAGCGACGCTAAATAAGTAATAAAACCCAATTGTGCGATAGCAATAAAAATGCCATTTACCGCCGCTAAATACCTTTCCAAATTATCGCCATTTGCGAGTACAAAAGAAGCCCGATTCATCTCCTGAATAATGGATTGATCTTCTGTGTATTTATAGTCCATATCAATCGATTTCTTGCAAAACATTGCAGTCAGCGGAACGAGCAGCCATTTGGAATGCAGCGTCGTTGCGCTTTTAGTATAAATCTGAGCATTCGTTACAACGAGATTAGCAATGAGCATCGCCAGAGTAATTTTACATATATAAAGCAGTCCGTGGTCAAATTGAATAGCATCAATTAAATATTTAAAGTAGATGATTGTAATAAAAGGCGCAACAGCATTACAGACAATATGTATAAAAGAAACGAGTAAGTAAAATTTATTATTTATAAACACCAATTTAAACAAACTTATCAGATTCTTTACGATTCTAATCTTCACTCAGTCAGCCTCCTAATAAGCGTGGGCCCCATCAAATCGAGCCCTTGGGAACATGCAGGAACATTCCCTGTATGTTCCCCTTGTAAGGAGCTCGTCAAGTCATTTAGTCCAATCATTGATCGAGGAAGGTGTCCAAGGTTTGATGAAATTTGTCATTCCGGAAATTTTCCGCTAAATTTTTTACCAGCAAATCAAGAATCGCCGCTGCTTCTGCATCGTCTACATAATTCTTTTTATATGAGGCGGAAACATGATAGATTTGATTAAAGTTCTTAATCTCCAGATCCAACGTAAACTTTGGAATATTGACAGCGTACGGGATGTCCTCCGTGCTTCTGTACTTTTTCAATGAGTTATCTTCGAAATCCATATAAAAGAAGAACTCAGGTTTTGAGCTTTTTAAATCCCCAATTAGATGGTTGTACTGATAAAATTGATTTTTAAGTCCTCCTATCGTTGTTTTCGTCACATTTTTCATATAGTCGTCTAACGACTGTTCGGGCTGCAATTCTACTCTGATTGGAATCAGGTTTGTAAAGACGCCTATCGAATGTTTAAATTCCGGTACATATCTGTTTAACACAGGCGTAAGAATCGAAATATCTTTCTTTTTTGTAATTTGGGCAAGCGACAGCATATATACGCCTAAGAAGATATTAAAAATCGTGGTCTTTCTTGACTTGGCAAACTCCAACATCGCATCGGCAAGCTCCGAACTTAATTCGATTGAAGTATGCCCATAAGCATGTTCGTCTGCTTGCTTGCTTTCGAATGGATTTGTAAAATCAAATCCGCTAAGCTGGTCTTTCCAATAATTACCCATGTCTTTGTACTCATTGGAAGTATAGAAAATCTTTTCAAACTCAACATACTTCGAATAAGGGCATAGAGGGTTGCCGGGTAAGTCATTCGTTCCAAAGGCCTCCATATGTTCCTGAAGAATAGTTGTAGAATACCCGTCCAGCAGAATATGGTGGAAATCAAAGAATAACAGTTTTTTATCAGGAGCCTCAAACAGAGTCAGATTAAACAACGGGTACTCGCTGAGCTTGAACGTTTTCAGGTATTTCGTATAGTCAATATTCGCCGCTGAATCGACTTTCACTCGTTGAATTTCGATGGGCTTCATCGGATTGACGACCTGCACCAATTTTTTGTTTACCGTTTTAAAAGTCGTTCTTAACATGTCGAACTGGCCAATAAATTTGTTTGCATTAATAACTAAATCCTCGTACTCATCTCCTGATTTGTCCGATACGAACCCGATATTATAGACATTTTTATTGTGCGCTAGCCGATAATCAAAATAAATCCTTTCTTGTGGATTGCTCATATCATAATAAGCAGCACTCGCCGTTTGTTCTTTTTGATTCCTGTCTGAATCTTCGGCCTTTTTGGCGTTTTCCATTTTTTCTTTGCGGGAAGCAATGTACGCGGAGAGGCTTTGGATAGAATCAAATTCAAACAAATCAGCGATTTTGACTATATTCGGATACAGCTTATTAATAATATCGTGCATTTCTGTAAGGAGAATGGAATCGCCGCCCATTTCAAAAAAGCCTTCATAAATATCCACTTCATCATACCCTAGAATCGTACAGTACACTTCACCGATCTTCTTTTCGACGGGCGAATAAACTCCCTCGATATTTCCTTTCAGTTTGATCTCCTTTGCATTTGCCGGTTCAACTTTTTCTGGAATTTCTTCTTTTTTGATTCGTTTCGAAATATATTCGGCTAGACTGTGAATGGAATCAAATTCGAATAAATCCGCAATCTTGACAATATTGGGATACAGCTTGTTAATGGTATCATGCATTTCCGTAAGGAGAATGGAGTCGCCGCCCATTTCGAAGAATCCCTCATAAATATCGGCTTCTTCATACCCCAAAATGTCGCAATAAACTTTTCCGATTTGCTTCTCGACAGGCGTGTAACGGTCTTCCACATTTCCAGTCAATTTGATTTCCTTGCCGGAACTGCTGACATGGCTCTTCTCTTGCAAAATGGTCGGAGGCGCTGCCATAACGGCATTCTTTGCCGCTGCAACCTCGTCAACCTGTCTTTTGTAAGTAAATTTAAAGATTTTCGCTGTAAAACTTGGAGCCACTGCATGACGGCTATTCCTCAAAAAGGATACCATGTCAACCTTTTCGTTAAACTGACCGATCACAACACGCTGCGGTTTACTTCTGAGCAGTTGGTTAAGGGCATTCGTCGCTTCTTGGTTGGATATGGCTTTAGTGACCGTGTCTACATTAGTGCCTGTATGATGAGCCATCCCCGTTTCTTTCCAAGCAACCCAGTTGACCGTATAAGTATTCCTGCCTTGCGCATTCAAGTAATCCGTATAGGAATCCAAAAATGCGTTTGCGGCCATATAACAGCTTTGTCCCGGTTCACCTGCATCAGTAACATTGGATGAATGCAGCAATATGAAATCCAACTGATCCTGCTGCGTAAATTTATCCAAGTTCCAGGTCCCCAGCACTTTTGGAGCGAATACGGACATGTAACTTTCTTTTGATTTCCGTAGAATGAAACTCGGTTCGACTACCCCGGCGCAATGAACGATGCCGTTTATTTGTTTATACTTTGCACGTACGGATTCCAGCATGTTCTGCACATCGTCCGCTTTACTGATATCACACTTGATAAATTCTAGTGCAGAGCCATTCATTTTTATCTCTTTGAAGTCTTTAATATTGTCCCTATATCCCTCTTTCTCTTGGTAACTTTCCCATAGCGATTCATCAGGAAACCCTTTTCTGCTTAGAAGAATCAGATTGCAATTGGCTTGCCGGCTAAACAGCTTTGCATTTTGCACGCCAATTCCGGAGGTGCCGCCCGTAATTATATAGGTCCCTCCATTGACAATCCGATTTGCAGTTTCCGGTTTAACATCTACCGCATCGAACTCCTCAATATAACTTTGTCCTTGGCGCAAACCAACCAAATACATGTTGTGGTCTGCAAAAAGCTGATCCGCAATGTGATCGATGGTTGTTTCCATATCCGTATCGATCGCACGACAGCTTATACTTGGGTTCTCTTGCTCAATAATCTTGCCAAGGCTCAGGACTGTCGCGCTGTGAGGCAGGGTTCGCTGTTCTTGCCCGAATATCCGACTTGCATTTGAGGCGACGAGCACAAGCTTAATATCTTGGTCAAGACGGGCCTTTACAAGACCTTTTACCAAGTTCACAGCATTGAAAAAGCCATATTCGAATTCCCCGTATAATTCATCGGCGTTTTTAGGCTCTTTATCCCGATAAGCGCCCATATGAACAATTTTACAGATTTTCATATCGGATAGCTGCGAAAATAATTCCTTGAACTGGTCGACATTGTTTTCAATCTGATACGTATCCTTATCTATTTGGCAAAAGGAATCATGCGCGGCAAAAACTTCAACGACTCTTACCCCTTTTTCCCTTAACCTTTGCGAAAGGATGAAATTCCCCTTGTTGTCGCAGTGGACGATCACGCAGACTTCGTCTTTTTGGGGCATTTTGATAGCACTCTTATCTTGAACGACCCATCTTTTATGGTGGAAGAAATGATCGTATAAACTTTCCTCTGTGCTTTTCTCCGCGCCGATCTTCCTGTCCTTCGCCGGGATTTGGTACCAGGCATGATGTCTAGCATAGGGATAGGTGGGCAGATGGAGCTTCCGATAGGGTTCGTTATACAAAACTCCCCATGCGATGTTTGCCCCTTTGATATAGCAGTTGCAAATTGCCTGCAAACCGGAGTCATTTTGATTTCCTATATTTGCGCAGTAACGGTTTGCTTCTTCCGTTAGCTTTTGCTGTTCCTTAGAAGTAATCTCATAGGAATATTTTTCCTTCTTGCTCTCGGGAACAATCGAATAATGGCCAGCATAACACCAATCATGTTTTATCTCATGGAACGATTCGCAATGAGTTAGTTCTGTCAGCTTGCTTACCAGCTCATTTTGATTATGATAAATAAAGGCTAACCGATGTGAGTAATGCTTTCTTCCAATATTCAGCGTGCAGGTTAAATCCAGAAGGTTCTCATTCTTATGTTCAAGCAAATAAGATCTGTACCGGTCGATTAATTGAAAAACTGCCTGTTCCGTTTTGGCCGACACTGTAAAAATTAGGGACTGTTTGCCGCTGCCGGCATTTGCGTTAACGGCTTTCGGCGCTTCTTCCAGAATAATGTGAGCATTTGTGCCGCTCATTCCAAAACCGCTGATCCCGATGATCGCCTTATCCCCTTTTGCCTTAAGCGGGGTCACTTTATCCACAATGTATAATGGAGAATTAATAAAGTCGATATTTGGGTTTGGCGATTGAAAATGGAGGGTTGGCGGTATGAGTTTGTTTTGGAGCGTTAATATGCATTTGAACAGTCCGCACATACCCGCGGCTTCATTGGCGTGCCCCAAATTGGTTTTAACAGAACCTACGCCACAAATTTGTTTATGCTCGGTAAAGGTTTCAAACGCGTGACGAATTCCTCTAATCTCAATGGGATCGCCAAGCTGAGTACCTGTGCCATGGGCTTCCATATAGCTGATATCGGCTGCCGTCACACCGGCATCGTGCCATGCCTGTTTAATGGCTTCGGATTGTGCCAGGTAATTTGGCGCGGCAATCCCGAAGGAGCTCCCATCCTGATTAATCGCACTTCCTTTAATAACAGCATAAATGGAGTCGCCGTCTTGCTGAGCCTTCTTCAGTGATTTGAGTAAAACGACCCCAACCCCTTCCGCTATAGCCGATCCGCTTGCATGATCGGAAAATGCCCGTGTTTTTTCTTCCGGGGATTCGAAGCCTACGCCGCTTCCATCGTCAAGAGGAATGGCCATAAGGGATGCCCCTCCTGCCAGTGCCATTTCACATTTGCCGAATCGAATCTGCTCACACGCCATATGCAGCGCAACCAGGGACGACGAACAAGCTGTATCGATGACCATACTGGGGCCTTTTAAATCAAATACATACGCGGCTCTGCTGGCTGTCATACTGACCTGGCCAATCGGCAAAGCATCATTGAACAGCTTTGGATCGACTTCATACAAGAGTCTGTTATATGCATTTCCAAGATTGGCCGTATACCCGAGGAATATCCCGGTATTCGTGCCTTTCACACCGTCCGCGCCATAGCCGGCATCATCAATTGCATTGGAACAGCACTGCAAAAAGATTCGCAAGACCGGATCAAGCAGCGCGGCATCACGAGGCGATATCCCGAAAAAAGCGTGATCGAATTTGTTAACTTCATCTAAATACCCGCATTTCCGAAATCGAATGCGACTTTCGTCAAATTCCCGGGAAAGCAGATGATTCGTGATATCAACGGATCGTTCGGCCGGGATATCGCGGACAACGTTAATCCCATTAACTAGAACTTCCCAATAACTATCTAAGTTGTTGCAGGCCGGAAGCTCTAATCCAACACCGATAATGGCGACACTGCCGTCATCGTTCTCCACAGACATAGCTTCCCTGGAAGCAGCTTTAACAGGATTCAAATTGACTGGGCTGGGCGCAGCACCATGCGCCTCTATAAAGACAGGTTCTAGAAAAGCGGGTTCAGTCACCTTAAACTCAGTCTCTTCGCTTTCCGGTTGTGCAGCAGCACCACCCTGAGCTATTTTATTGCTGATATGTTCTGCCAATAAACTGACAGTCGGATAGGAGAACAGGTCGGTTACCTGCAAAATCCCGGGAAACAGCTCATTCAGATCTTTATAAATAATCGATAACAAGATCGAATTGGCACCCAATTCAAAGAAATTTTGATGAACCTGAATATCTTCATAGCCCAGATTTTTGCAGCATACTCTAATAAGAGTTTCTTCTACATTTGCATATGTTTCACTATGGATGGCAGGATTCGATTTTGCGGAACCAGCGTTATCATAAGTCTCCGCATGCAAAGCCTCCAAAATTCGGGGAGATAACTGCATGGGGTACGTCTTTAACAGCATAGAAATTTTGTCTTTCAGATTTAAGCGAGCTATTACAACAGAACCGCTATCGTTTTGCAGCACCGTAAACAACGCGCCGATGGCTTCTTTGATCTTTATAGTCTGAAATAACGTATCAATTGTAAAGTTGGACTTGACTGCCATCCCTATTTCCGACCACGTAGCCCAGTTTACGGTAATGCTTTTGCTTCCGGTTGCTTTATTGCGGTATTCGCTATAGCTATCCAAATAAATATTCCCTGCGATATAACCCGGCAGATCGGCACTGCTAAAAATAGTGGAAATACTTGAGAACATAAGAAAGAAATCCAGGTTCTGATCTCTTGTAGCATGGTCCAGATTATAAGTCCCTATCACCTTGGGCTTTAGTATATTTGTGAAATGCTCTTCGTTCAGCTGTTCGAACGTAATGCCTCCGCTGATCCCTGCACTGTGGACGATTCCGTTAAGCTTCCCATACTTCGCATGTACTGTGCGAATAACAGATTGCAGCGCATCGGCATCCGCAATATCCAGGGCGAAATAATCCACATGCCCAGCTTTAGCTTTGAGCAAGCGAAGCCGCTCAATCTTCTCCGCCAAATCGCTTCCCGGATGGCTTCGCAGTATCGAATCCCATTCCGATTGTTCGGGCAGCGGCGTGCGGCCAACAAGAATGATAGAAACCGATTTGGCCCGACCGGCTATTTCCATTGCAGTTTCAGAGCCTATTCCACCCAACCCGCCGCTTATCAAGTACACTCCTTGATCTTTAACCACGAGCTGCTTGCTGTCCGCGGCGATTTCCGCTTCCTGCAGGCCCTCGCAGAAACGTTTATTATTGCGGTAAGCCACAATATCCTCTTTGGAGACAGAACAAATTTCATCGACGATCCTAATCCAACTCGTGCCAGGGTCCTTGTCAATACAGCATGAAGCAATATTTTTAAACATACGATTAAAGGATTTGCACAGGCCGAAAACGGGCGAACCATTCGGGTTCAAATAAGCCTCTTCCCCTGTAACCCGGAAACAATTGTTCAGGACAGGAACGACTTTTAAAAGATTCTCGTAATTTGAAAATTCGCGGTATAGGCCTACAATGCCTAATAACATCACGTTTTGCATATGGAGCAATTCTTCCGGGAGCCAATCTTCTTTTGTGCCAAACAAATCGGCAATTACAATGTGCGAAAGATCCTTAAAGGAGATTCTCCTATACAGCTGTCCAAAATATTTTTCAAGACCGATCCTCTTCGCTTCCGCAGTATCTATGGAAATCCGCTCTACGTCAAAAAAACGCTGCTGCAAACCTTCGTACAGCTGTTCAACAGAATCATCTGACAGGTGAATGAACAAGCATCTTCCCAGCTCAACGTTCTTCTCAATCGGTTGCGCTTCCACAAAGATTCTTTTGTAAAACAAATCGGAAGAAGCAGGGATAGAGGCAGGAGAGAAAGGGATGGCTTCGCTATTATATTTAAGGGCATTCAATTGGTCCGCCAATTCGTTCCAGTTTTTCTTTTTCTCCTTCTTGGGCAGCCAGCAACGGCTTCTCTTAAAAGGGTAAGGGGGAATTGTGATATGTCTGGGTTCGAACCCTTTGTAGAGCGAGCTCCAGTCTAATTTAGCACCATAACTGTATACACTAGCTATAAATTCAAAATCGGAACGGATTTCATCGTGCAAAACATCGGTTGGATTGCCTGCCAAACAGGTGGCGATGTTGGCATTGCAGCGCTTTACCGCCGATCGAACTTGACCATAATCAATTTGTTGCGATGTGTGCTCATGGTCGTAGTACACTCCCGGCAGACGGTTCCATTCGCTTGGATCGCAGTCGGCCAACCGATGTAAAGTGCCAACCAAGTCATTTCGATTGGAAAATACGACAGCCAGTCTTTTGGCGTAATGGGTTCTGTACAAATTTGCATTAACGGCAAAAAGATTCGCATCAACATCACTTTTTTCCAAATATTCTTTGTATTGTTTGCACAAAGAAACCAAGCTTTCGGATGACTTTGCCGAAATTCCGAGTACATGCTGTCCGGTCAGTTGCAGATCCTCAAGGTTATTTTCATATTCCTGCACAATAACATGACAATTTGTACCGCTGATGCCAAAGGCGCTGACCCCGCAAACCCTTAAGCCATTCTTATTCCAGTCTTTCGTAGTAGTGTTTATGTAGAAGGGAGAATCACAAAAATCAATCTTTAGGTTAGGAATGTTGAAGTGGCTTGCTCCCGGTATCTTTTTATTCTTAATGGCGGCAAGCGCCTTAATAAAAGAAGCAACTCCGGCAGCTTCATATAAATGTCCGATATTGCTTTTCGATGAGCTCAATCCGCAGAATTGCCTTTTATCCGTATACTTCTCAAATGCGCTCGTAAGACCTCGAAATTCAATCGGATCTCCAAGCGCGGTTGCCGTGCCGTGCGTCTCAATATAGTCGATCTCTTCAGGGGAAATTCCGGACGACTGCAGGGCATCCAAAATAACATTGGCCTGAGCGGCGGGATTTGGAGCCGTAATGCTTGCAGACGCGCCATCATTATTAATCGCGCTGCCCTTGATTACCGCATAAATATGATCTTTGTCTTGTTCCGCTGCTTTTAACGATTTCAATAAAACAACCGCAGATCCTTCTCCTATTGCCGCTCCGCTGGCCGTATTGTCAAAGGTTCTGGTTTTACTATCATCCGTTTCAAAGCCTACATTCATATCATCATAGGCAATTGGAAACGAATGCAGTCTGATGCCGCCGGCGATCGCCATGGAACATGTGCCATTTTTGATGCTTACGCATGCATCATGAATGGCCACCAGAGATGAAGAACACGCGGAGTCAATAACCATCGTCGGCCCTTTCAAATTTAATAGGTACGATGCGCGGGAAGGCACCATGCAAGGCATATTGCCTACATTTGAATACTTGATCAATTCAGGATTATTATGGAAAATATTCGTGGAATAATTATCTTTCGTAGAGCCAGGGGTATAACCGATAAAAATACCGGTTTTGGAACCGTTCAACATTTCCGATGTGTAGCCAGCATCGTCGAATGCATGGAAAATGGTCTGCAGCAATATCCGTTGTATAGGATCCATGACTTGTGCCTCTATAGGCGGGAGTTTGAAAAACTCATAGTCGAATTCGTCTATACGCTCCAAATATCCAGCCTTGTTGTATGATATTTTACTGTTGGAATTCGGCATCATCAACGTATAGATGTGGGCAAGCTCTTGCAAATCATCTTGGCGGCCTTGCGGAAGATCCCTGATGAGGTCTATATTATTTTCAAAAACTTCCCAAAATTCATCCAGATTGTTGGTGCCGGCTATTTGCAATCCTATGCCAATAACCGCTATATCATCTTCTTTATAAGGCGAATGATCGATATGGTTATTTTTCATGACATGATCCCGCTTTCTACAGAGTCTGAAATACTTTGGTAAAATGATAGAAAGAATTGGTTTCATCCAATAACGTTTTTACGCAATTTCTGATTTGTCTCGGGTCAAGCTTTTTGATTCGCAACGCCGCAATCAACATATCAAGCATTTCGGCCTGCATCTCGCTTTTCACACCGTCTCTATGCTTTGATGTCGCATTGTATTTCTCTTTGAGCTTTTCATAGATTTTAACAACTTCCTTGTATTCATTGTGATCCGTGTTCTTGTTCTCTGTAGAAACTAAAATGCTAAGGCATCTTCCGGCAAAATTGGGCAGATCTTTAGCGAAATTCGGGTCGGATGTAAACAAAACATCCAGCTTGTGCTTGTCATTGATCAAGCCATAACAATAGGTTTTCAAGTTCGGCAGATTTTCCTTAATAAATTCGGATAATAGCAGCTTAGGGCTCATTTCAATCGTCGCCGTAACGCCAAATCGCCGGAAGAGATGAAGGGCTGAAGTAAACAGAACCGGAGAAATTAAGTGATAAGTCAAACTTTTAGCAATTTTATTCGGGTCCGATAAAGGATTACCGGTATAGTTGGATATAACAGGAAATCTAAACGGATAAAATTCAAAACCGCTAATATACTCCAAATACTCCATACAAATTTCGTTCATGATCGGACAATGAATCGGCGGACTGCTGAAAAGCGGGGATACCATGGCCTCTTTATCAAGCAGCTGCTGTTCGACCGCTTCAAGTTTCTCATTTAAGCCGCTTATCGCGTATTGACTATTTGAGTTGAAGCATGAAATAAATACGCTCCCCTCCGCATTGGCCGCTCTGATACACTCTTCTATGATTTCCTGTTTGGATTGTTCGATGATGGCCATATGACCTATATCTTTTTGAACTACTCCGTTTATTAATTCCCCCCTTTTCATCATGATTGCTATCGCATCCCTGAAAGTTACAGCCCCGGCACTCACAAGAGCAGCATATTCGCCAATACTGTGGCCTACTGCAAATTGAGGGTAAACCCCATAATCCTCCATGTACGCTCTAAATATCGCAATCTCGGTCGTTAAAATAGCAAGCTGCATATTGGAAAATTCATTCATGCTGCTCACGCTTCCGTTAAAACATAGATTGGCGACATCGATTCCCGAAACATCGCTCGCTTCCTCGAATGTCTGTTTCGAGATCGAGTAGTGATCAAAAAACGATTTGCCCATCTGTATAAACTGTGTTCCTTGTCCCGGAAAAATAAAAGCGAACTTTTCCATGATCAAATGCCTCCCTGCATACTATTTTTCCACAGCCAGCCTGATATACCCGGGCAACGGCTGTATATTGGAAAGATCATTTTCGAATACGATATAATTTCCGTCTTCGTGAATCTCTTTGAACCCGGCAAATTTATACGTAACATACATCATCCGATTTCTGTCCGTCGTGACAAACTCGGCACGCAGAACCGCATTTGCCTTCTTGGCAAGGTTCATGACGTGATTGATCATGACCGTCCCTACTCCGCGTGACATGACGCGACAGGACATCAGCAGGAGCTTTATGGTCCATACGTCTTGTCCTATTTCTATAAGCGTTAGCCCTATTTTACCGTAGGTCCCATATTTATCTTCCAAATCCGAAATGAGCAGCAAATGAGTATCCGATGTACTCATCTTGTCGATCTCTTCGTACGAATACGTGTATCCGGTAGTATTTAATTGATGGGTTCTTACCGTCAGTTCCTCCGCTCGCTGCAAGTCCCCTTCTTTAACCCTTGATATAAAAAATTTCATATTGAGCGACGCTAAAAACTCTTCGTGTGTACCTATAAAGCTTTCCTCTACAAGGTTCCGTTTGATATCGCTCATATACATTTTTCTTCGATTTTTTGAATCTTCTGTAACGAATTTCGGGTTCATCTCGGGCATGTCCAGGAGCAGGTGCAAATCCAAAGCGTCTATACAAAGGACTTCAGGAAGCGCATATTTGACTTCTTCTCGTTCAAAGGGTTGATCATCGACAAATGCCAGTGTGTCTATGCCTATATTGATGGATTCCGCAATAGCCGCGATGGAAGAGGATTTCGAGTTCCAGTTGATTTGAGGATAGATGAAATATTCCTGCAGTCCAAACTCTTCAAGCTTATTCATGGCTGCCTGATGATCATTTTTACTCGCAACGGACTGCAAGATCCCACGGTTGTCCAGCGTTTTGATAATATCAACGGCCCCGCTTCGAAGCGTGACGTTGTTGTCTTCAAGAAGTACCCCGTCCCAAATCGTATTGTCTAAATCCCATACAATACATTTGATCTTTTGTTTTTCCTTCGTTGCGGTGCTTTCTTTGTTCATCACGCATCCCTCCAACGCGGCTTGTATAAAGTGGTTAGGTGTTCCTCAATGTGTTCATTGCGATAAGCATCTCGTGCATTTGCGTAGTTCCCTCGATAATTTCATTGATTTTGGCGTCGCGCATATACCTTTCAACGGGATAATCACGGCTGCATCCATTTGCCCCATGAATTTGCACAGCATCACTTGCTACCTGATTAATCATCCTGGAGGCAAAATATTTTGCCGTCCACGTTTCCATAATCGAATCGGGATCCATGGCATCCTTCAAGTATCCCGAATGGTAACATAGTAATCTTGCCGCCTTAGTATTTACCGCCATTTCGGTTAACATTTTTTGGATCAGTTGATTCTCCCGTAAAGGCGAACCAAATTGCTTCCTTTTCCTCGCATAGCTCACGGATTGTTCCAAGCAGGCTTGTCCCAGGCCGACACATCCGCAGGCAACGGTGTATCTTCCATAATCCAGACAATTTAAAGCCACGTGCGATAAGCCTGTCCCCACTCGTCCCACAATGTGTTCTTTCGGGATTTTGCAATCGTCAAAATGCAGCTCCGCCAGCATCGAAGCTCTTACTCCCAGCATCCCCGTTATGGGGGTTCTGACAAATCCGGGAGAACTGCTCTCGACCAAAAAAGCGGTGGGTTTGCCTTCACACTGTGCAAACACCAAGTAAATATCAGCGATCTGCCCCATGGTGATCCACTTTTTGCGTCCATTCAGCACATAGCAATCGTCCGAAAGAACAGCTGTTGTCTGTACATTCTTAGCATCGCTGCCTACATCCGGCTCTGTAAGCGCAAAAGCGCCTATGATTTCGCCGGCGGCCAGTTGGGGCAGCAACCGGCTTCGCTGTTCATCGCTTCCCCACCTTAGAATGGCCAATGCCACCATTCCATGGACGGTCAGCAAGCTTCTAACGGAGGAACATCCTCGTCCCGTTTCTTCATTCAAGATGCCGACTGTAACCCAATCCAGTCCCATTCCGCCGTATTCCTTCGGAAGCATGGAACCCAAGTATCCTTTCTCTTTCAGCTTCGCTATAATTTCGGGCGCAATACGTTCCTCCCGGTCGTTCTCTTCAGCACTAGGTTCGATTACCTGATCTGCAAATTCTCTGAATTCAGCCTTCCATGCCTGTTGTTCCTTGGTCAGTTCAATTATCATTAACTGGCTTTCCTTTCGACAAGTTCATAAATGGAATTGATAGACCTGAAATTGTCCATATCGAGATCTTTATTGTCAACTCTTATTTTGAATTCTTTTTCGAGGAACATAACTAACTGCATAGCAAATAAAGAGTTTACAAATCCCAATGAGAATATATCCTCGTCATCCCGCAGTTCGTGCTTTTTGAAAAATTTGCCGAGAAATCCCTTAATCCTGACCTTTACATGTACATTTTCCATAAAAAATCACCTTCCTTTAAGTAAAATACTTTGTCAATTCATTGTTTTAACTTTAATTTGGCCCCCTTCCTACGCGACTTTATTCATATGTATAAAACCCCTGTCCCGACTTTCTGCCGTACAAGCCGGCTGCGACCATTTTACGCAATAGGGGACAGCAGCGAAATTTGGAATCCTGGTAACTTTCATATAAAACATCCAAAGATTGCACCACTGTATCCAAGCCTATCAAATCTGCAGTTTCCAATGGCCCCATTTTATGCGAATAACATTTTTTAAAAATATCATCTACTTCCTGGGGCGAAGCTACCTGATCCTGGACTACAAAAGCCGCTTCATTCATAAATAAATGTGAAATCCTATTCGAGACAAAGCCCGGATAATCGTTCACTACGATCGTTTCTTTGCCAATTGTGAAAAGCAGTTCCTTGGTCCGCTCGATAGTTGAATCAGATGTATGATAACCGCGGATGATTTCAACCGCCGATTTCACAGGCACGGGATTCATAAAATGAGCTCCCAGGATAAAGGATGGCCTTTTAGTTAAAGATGCAACCTTTGTTATAGATATACATGAAGTATTAACCAGGATTACGCAGTTATCTTGACAGATCTCATCTAATTTTTTATAAACCTCACTCTTGGTTTCCCATTTTTCAGCAACATTCTCTACGATAAAATCCACCTCGGCCAGCAACCCATAATCGGTAGAAAATTTTATTCTTGATAGTACTGTTTCAGGCTCCATTACAACTTCGCTCTTCTTGAATAATCCCTGAAACCTCACGTTGTTATAGATTTCCTCGCTTGCTTTCTCCAGTATGCTCTCACAAATATCTATGAGAACAACCGGATAGCCGAATTGTGCGAAGTTCTGGGCAACTCCTCTGCCCATAACCCCAGCGCCAATTACTCCTATTTTTTCCAAATAAATCACTCCCTCGTTAAATAAACTTCCCGAAAACATGCCAAAATCAGTGGATTTGCCGCTATGAATTGATATGACCGTGCATCCGGATTGCCAATCAGCAATCTATTAACTTAATCAACGGAAGTAAAGGGAATAAAGTATGAACAGACTATGGCGTAACTTGGTGAGAGAAGCTTGGGGTGGAATCATGCGGGAATTCCTGTAAGGAAAGAAACAACTTGATGCATACAGCAAGCAGAGAATGGGGAAATCAGTATTTCAGCCGCGCTAGCTGAGGGAGTTTAAACCATTAATATTCCATATTGTACCATGAATTTACAAATGAGAAAAGCAAATATTTACAACGTCATCCGGTAAAATCCAGCGTTTCGCCTTACAACGCGCAGCAAGATTCGTGCAAAAGAAAGACCACTAGCATCCAATGATGCTAATGGTCCTGCAATCAAAATTTTCGTCTTCTCGGCCCAAAATACCTACTTATTGTATATTCGATACATAAGCATTGCCGTTTCTGCCCTCGTTGCGTTCCCAAGCGGATTGATTCCGCTGCCGTCTCCGCTTATAATTCCGTTCCGGATAAGCGCAGATACGCTTTGCTTCGCATAGGGTGCGACTTCCGAGCTGTCGGCAAATCCGGAAAGATGGTCCTCCGATCCTGCTGCAATCTGTTTTTTCGCCGCCTTCAACGCGCGCTCGATCAATACCATCATATCTTGACGGGTGATCGCAGAACTCGGGCTGAATTGGTTCCCGCCGACTCCGGCGGAAATTCCCAGCTTCCGGGCAATCGCTACCGCTTCGGCGTAGTAGGCTTTGGAGCTGACATCTGCAAATTGGCCGTCTGCCTTGGCGGTCAATCCAAGCGTGCGAACCAAAAGCTGGACGAAATCGGCTCTCGTAATGTTTTCGCCGGGATCAAAGATATCGTTCGAAGTACCCTGAATGACTCCTTTAGACGCCATGACCTCGACTGCATGTTTGGCCCAGCCGTACTCCGCCAGATCGCGGAAAGACTTATGGACGTAGGCAACCGCATATCGGCCGAATTGCGTGGTCGCGAAGGTGACGGTTCCGGTAGCTGCATCATATTTTCCCGTAGGAACTGCTGTTATTCGTCCGTGTGCATCGACGTTCCAAACAGTAATATGCTCCGAATTAGCAAGCTCTTCGGCGGAAGGCGTATAAGGGATCGACACGAGTACCGGTCCTTCCGGGTTGTTCCAGGCAATGGCCGACCCATTCGCCGTCAAGGTAAGCTCAATGACCGGCTTGCTGCCGATCGCCACCTGTGCCGCCGCATCCAGGCCAACCGCATCGGCTTTCCCGATCGACAACGTAACGTCCGCAGTGCCCGTTCCGGCAGAAGCTCCTAACATGCCCAAAGGTACTGCGACAGTAGCGATTTCTGTTGCTACTGTGACTTGTTTGCCACCGGCTGCCGTCAGCGCCGAAGCCGGCAGGTTGACGATATAGCGATTTACTTCCGCTGTTTTCGGCACTTCAATCAGGGCAACCCCCGCCTCTTCAAAAGCCTTGTTCAAGGCTTGAGCATCGACAGTGACTTTGGCTGATCCTGTCTCAACAACAGGGGCTCCTATTTTCACCTTGCCGGGGATGCCGCTGACAGGCACTTCCGGTTCTTTGGGCGTGTTGGCCGATCCGGTCGAGTTCGATGTACCTCCGCTATCGCCTGTACTGCCATTACCGCCGCCTACCACCGTTATAGTGCTGGCCGCTGTCATTCCCCCGTCATCAGTTGTAGCTATGATGAGCGCAGTTCCGCTGGAAACTCCGGTAACAATAACGCTTGTTGTTCCTGTTTGCGCGTTATAAACCGCATACGTCACGGAAGCTACGCTTGGCGCTGAAGAGGTGAAGCGCACCGCTTTGTTGGTTGCGTCGCCAGGTGTGACGGCGGCCTCAAGCAGCGTCGTTCCTCCGACTTGCAGCAGGGCCGCGGCCATGTTGAGCGACACGCCGGTTACAGGTACTGCGCCTGCTTCCCGGACCGTGACCTGAGCCGTGGCGATCCTTCCGCCATCGACCGTAGTCGCGGTAATCGCAGCCGTACCGCTGACGATTGCGGTCACGGTTCCCGCGCCGTCGACGGTGGCGACCGCTTCATTGCTGCTGGACCACAGGACCGTCTTGTTCCCTGCAAGGTCAGGGACAACGGTCGCCTTCAGCTGTGCGGTCTGCCCGGGTTTTAGAGCGAGAGCCTGTTGATCGAGCGTCACGCTCGTCACTTCACTTGCCGCAGGTGCGACTTCAACCGGCAGCGTTCCGTTGATTCTCGTTAGCTCCTCCGCTGTGATCGGCAGCACCGTTCCGTGTCTCGGCGCCGGTGTCGGGAAACTGTATCCGCTTGAAACCGGAGTCCATACGCCCGATGCCAGATCGGTGGTGTAAAAAGGCTTGTAGCCTCCGCCGGAGAAGTAATCGATAAACAGATACCATTTGTTTTCTCCGTTCGCCTTGAACACCAGCGGTCCTTCTCCGGCAGGGATCGTTCCTTTGCCGATCCCTTCTTTGATCGTGGTGAAGCTGCCGAATATCGAGTCGCCGGATTCCTCGAATACCATCTTGCCGTTAGGCGAAGTCGCAGCGTTGAAATCGCGCTCATCCTTCGTAAATCTGTAAATCTTCCCGTTGTTTTCAATCATGGTCGTATCAATGACCGAATATCCGGGATTGAAGTACTCCTTGGCCTCCGTAAACGTATAAAAATCCCGCGTCTTCGCATACATAATTCTTTCATTCGGACTGCCTGACTTGGCGGCATCGCTGTACATCTTCGAAGCCCAAAAGACGACATATTCCCCGGTCGTTTTGTCATAGAACGCTTCCGGCGCCCAAGTATTTCCCGCCAAATCGGAAGATACTTTAACCAGTCTTTGATTCGACCAATGGATCAAATCCGACGATTCCCAAATCAACAAGGACGTGCTGCCCGTTGTTTGCGCCCGGGTCCAATCCCCGTTGCTGTAAATATTAAGATCCGTTGCGATCATGTAAAATTTATCGCCGTCCGGGGACCTGACAATGGAAGGGTCTCTGACCCCTTTTTCACCCAGTCGGGATGTAAATACAGGTTTGCCTTGGTTCAAATTGTTCCAGTGCAGCGGATCATTTCCCTTGCTCGCCGCCATGTAGAGCTGTTCGCCATCTTTCGTGCCTTCGCCGATAAAATAGGCAAACAGATAGCCTGCATAATCCGGCTTCACGGGCAGCATCTTCACATGAGCCAAAAACGCCTTGGTGAGAACCTCGTTATTCAACCTGAGCGTTGCCGTCAGTTTGATGTCCGCATCACCGGTACCCGCGGCGGGACGCTTCACCTCACCGGTCGGCGCAACGACGGCGGAGTCCTCGGAGGACCATGAAATCACGGAGCCGAACTCGCCTTGTACAGGCAGTGTCAGATTGCCGCGGACATCGCCGATGTTGTGAACCGTCAAATTCTCCGCATCGCGTTGTAATTTCTCGGCATCCGCAAGCTGCTTGATGACCGTCACAGCAAACGTTTTGGTTGCCGTCGCTCGGCCGTTGCTGATGGTCGCCGTCAGCATGACCGTTGCGTTGCCGTCGCTGGCTGCTGGACGTGTCACCGCGCCCGTCCGGCTGTTGATCACCGCTTCATTGCTTGAAGTCCAGGTGATCGCGCTTCCGTACGAACCTCTGGCCGGGAGTGTCAAGCTGCCTTGTACGGCGCTGGTATCCCCGAGCGTCAGGTTCATTTGATCCGCCATAAACATATCGCTCAGCTTGCTTTCATAGATCGCCTGAATTTCGGACTTCTCCAACGCTCTGCTGTATAAGCGGAAGTCGCTGACGTTGCCTTTAAAATAAGGGTCGCCATAATTGGGCCACGGCTTGCCGATAAAATTCGCATCGGTCGGTTCCAGACTGCTCGGCTTTTGAGCAACGTAATCGCTTTGTACGGCTGCTCCGTCCACATACAAGGTGGCGGTTCCGGTTGAGGCAGAATAAGTTACCGCAACCTGCCTCCAGGAATTGACGGGAATCGAACTGCTCGCTACCCCGCTCTCTCCGCTCCAGTTCGTAGGCGTAATGGAGTATCTGAACCTGCCGCTCAAAGTCGGCGCGAAGTAGATGTATCCATTTTTCGTATTGCTAAATGTAGCTAGCCATTGCGGCGCCGTTGCGGTTGCATCCAGCTTCATGAAGGCCGATATCGTCAAATCGTCGACCCCCTGGAGCAGGTTGTTCGGCATCTGTACATAGGCGCCGTTGTAACCTCCGCTTAATTGCAGCGAGCTGCCGCCAATGCCCGGTCCCCAGGCTGCGCCGTTTTTGAGGATACCGTCGTTCCCGTTCCCCGATGCGTCTGCCGCGGTAGTGCCGCCGGTTTCGCCCAATTTGTACCACAGCAGCATATCATTCTTTACCGTTACAGTTACTTGGTAGGTCTCGCCTTTGTATGCAACCTTAATGACTGCCGTTCCTTTGCGGAGCCCGGTCACCACTCCCGAACCGTCCACCGTGGCAACATTGGAATCCGACGATTCATACGCGGCTGAACCCGTCACATCGTCCACAGATCCGTCCGGATGAGTAACCGTAACTTTCGTCCTGTGGGTCTGGTTGAGAAATAGCACATAGGCGCGGGAGTCCAGGCCGACCGCATCCCCCGCTTTCAAAACGGTAACCGCAATGGTTTTGCTGTCCGTCGCAGCCCCTTTATGAATAGCTGCCGTTACATGGACCGTTGTATCAGCGTCGAGCGGTCTGGTTACCTTGCCGTCAGCGGAAATAATATCCGTGCGGTCAGAGCTCCATGTGACGTTCACCCCGGCCGCATAGACAGTCGGAAGTGTCAAGTTGCCGACCACAGTCGCAGTATCGCCCAAATCCAAGCCGTCTTTGACCGCCTGAACAGCCTCGCTGTCAGTCAGGGATTCGATCCATACATTTCTGATTTCACTGGCGGATAAAGCCCGGTCATATAAGCGAAAATCCGAAATTTGCCCTTTAAAGTATTGATCCGCAGGATAAGCAGGCTTGCCGATATAGTTGGCTACGGTCGCCTCCATATCTTTGGGAGAAACCGTTACATTTTTTCTTTCTGCAATCTTGTTTCCATCTTCATAAAATGTCATGGTAGTGCCGGACACGGTCACGGCGACATGTTTCCACACCCCTTTGGCAAGGGATGAGCCTTTCGACGCGTTTTGTTCCGCGGACCACCTGTCGTTCGTCATGCTGACGCGGGAATTGCCACTTCCGTCCGTCAACATGCCGAAATATTTGGTGCCGGGAGCCGAAGCGGGGTTTTCCGCCGAACCGAACGTGAAGATCCAGTAAGGATTCTTAATTGCCGGATCGATATACACATTCGTCGACACCGTGAGGTCCGTTATACCCGACAGCATCCCGTTCGGCATCTGAACGAAGCCGTCTGTTCCGTTTAACGCGCCAGCGCCAGCGCCGTTTTTCGCCGTTCCCCACGAAACGCCGCCGCTAAGCGTACCCGCATGGCCGTTTCCGGAAGCATCGCTAACCGTTGTCCCGCTGCCCTCATTGAACTTGTACCAAAGCTTCGGACCTGTGTTCTCCGATCCCGGAAGCGGTTTCACGTATCGGACGGAAATCCACCCGACAGCAGGCTTGTCGGACCCTGCCTTAACCAGTTTGACTTCAAGCTGGTCTGTTGTCACATCCGCGGTAAATTCCTTGATCTCCCGCTTGTCGCCGACCACGTAATTTTGTAGCTTGCGGTCGTTCTGAACGTAGATGTCCATCAATCTGGTCGGCGAATCCCAAGGATCGTCAAAGCCCATTCGCACATCGTACGTGCCAGGGGGGACTTCAAATTTATAAGCGATTCCTTTCCCGTTATCATTTCCGTCATATTGACGGATCGAGAGAAACGGGTCTGTTTCATCGCTCTTGGCCCAGGTGCGCCCGTCATCCGCAACATATCCCCAGGCTGCTCCGGTGACGGGATCCTTTCCGAAACTTTGATCGGGAACCGACTGTTTCGCGCCGAGTGTAACCCCGTTTTGCACAGTGGTCGCCCCTGCATCCACAAAATAGTATAGATTAGGATCCGCAGGGCCTACCGGTGTCGCCGTTTTCACGTCGGATGCAGGGCTTGAGGAACTGCCTCTAACCGTTGTCAACGCAAAATAGTACGGCGTGCCGTTCGTCAAATTTTCAACCGTGTAATGGTTGACATTTCCCGGCACAGAGATGTGGTGGGCAAGGTTCCCTTGATCCGTGCCATACGCAATGTCATAATCGGCATGAATGGTCTCGTCAAAATACAAAGTAACCTTGGAATCCCCTTCGGCTGCGCGTTTGATCGCCGGTTGAGCGGGAACGCCGGTATCTCGCTGAACGGTAAGCCAGCTAATCAAGGGCTTATTGCTGCCCTGTTTTATGATTTTTACGTCAAGCTCTCCATCCGTAACGGAAACGCCCACTACCCGCTTCACGTCTTGGCCCGCTCCGATCAAGTAGTTGGTAAGAACTTTTTGTCCTTCCACTTCAATATCCATCACCCTGTCGGCACTATCCCAAGGATCATCGAATCCCAGATCCAGATTATACAACCCGTTGGGCACTTCAAACCGATAGGCGAGACCTTTGCCGTTGGTGCTGCCGTCGTACTGGCGAATGCTGCTCCAGCGGTCCTCGGTTAGATTGGCCCAAGTTTGCGAATCGTCGGCTTCATAGCCCCACTTGTATCCGGTCACGGGATCCGCCCCGTAAGCTTGATCCTCCACTCCGTTCATGGAACCGAACGACTCGCCGTCTTCCAATTTATCCGGGCTCGAATCCCCCGCATCTACATAGTAGAGCAGCTGCGATACATCGACATCGTGCGGCGTACCCGATACGATGCTTGATTCGGTCTGAAGGACTCCATTCGTCGCCACAACCTTGAAATAATAAATCTGATTGTTGCTGAGCCCGGTTATTGCGGCATTTCCTCCGCTCGCAGCCGCTTGATTCTGCAAGTTATCGGATGCTGTGCCGTATTGCACCGTATAGGCGGTTGCCCCGTCGACTTCCGCATATTTCAAATCGATCCGATGGTTGCCGCTGCGAACCGTATTGATCTCCGGGGCTTTCTTCAAGTCACCCGGCCTAATCACCTTCATGTAGCTAAACTGCGCATCATCCCAGCTATGCAGTCCTACCATACCGCTGCTGTAAGTGGAATCCTGCACATCAAAGATCAGTTCATCATCCAGATAGGCCTGAATATGCGAACCGTCCAAAACGACCTTCAACTGGTACAGTTGGTTCAGCTTGGCCGAGAAAGCCTTCGATTTGGCCAGATTCGTGCCATTTTTCCGCAAGAACAGCGCGTCGTTCTCGAATCCGAAGGCATAGGCATGATTATAATCCGTACCGCGGAAAACAACTCCCCAGTCGGCGCCCGGCTCGGCGTGTTTGGCCGTAACGGAGATAGTGCCGTCAATCACCTTGACATTTTTAACGGATAGCTCTCCCTGGTTGTCTCCTCCGGATTGATGTTTCAACAGCCCGTTTTCCATCTTCCATACACTGACATCCTGATTATAGGGAATCAAGGAAGCGTTCTGAAAATCGTCTTCCCACGTAACGTTTTCCGCTTGAGGCATAGCCTGGATGCTTGCTGTCGGCTGCCCCGTTCCGCCCGTGCCTACAGAAGATACGCGGAAGGAATAGATTTGACCGTTTGTCAGATGATCGATCGTTGCGGAATTCGTAAGCAGCTGCGTCGTTGTCGGCGCACCGTTCCCGGTGTTCATTTCCAAAGCATACTTGGCAATGCCCGGCACCTCCGGGAACTCCAGTTGAACTTTGCCGTCGCCCGGAACGGCGATCAGCTTGCTTGGCGCTTGAACAGTCGGGGTTACCGTCATTTCGGTAGACAAAGCGCTGTAGTCCGCTCCGTCCTGCGCCTGGATCGCCAAGTAATAGGGACTGCCGTTGGTTAAACCTGTAATGACGCCTTTATACAAACCGTCCTGACCGGCGATTTCCACTGTGCCGTTGTACGTGCCGCTGGCGGTTCCCCATTTTGCCAAATAGTGCGGAACATGAGGATCGCCGGAGAATTGAATGCCGATCCCTCCATCAACGGGATTTGCGGACACCTGCTGCGGCGGACTTAGCACTGGCGTCACGGTTGCCGTGTCGGAAGGGGCGCTTTCACCGTTCCGGTTCACAGCTATTGCCTGCATATAATACGCAGCATGATTCTCCAGCCCAAGAAGCGTGTAGCTTGTACCTGTCACAGGACCGGCAGTCATATTCATATTATCCGGAGATTTGCCGTAGACGATTTTATAGCTTTCGGCTCCTGCAACCCCGTTCAGCTTGATATCCGCCGCTTTATTCAAGGGCTTGACGGAATCAATACCCGGCCTTTCCGGCGCTTGATCCGCGGGCACATAGCTGCCGTCCAACGTTACGATGGACCTTGCGGGGATTATGTACTGAAATGCGCCGTCCGCACCCGCCGTTACCATGTCGTGCTGAGCCAGGCTTTCGCTTGCGCTCGTCACAAAAGGCGTGAGATGGTATACTTTGTTTCCGCCCGGCAATTGATTGAGTTGAACGGTAACCGGCTTATCCTCATTCGTGTAGTTCACGTAGACGGAAGTGATTTTATGATTGCCCTCATGCAAATAAGCCGAACCCATCAACCCCTTGGGGTCATTCTCCGCAAGTCCGGTCATGGCGATCCGTTTGGCCCCCGGACGAATAAATTTGCTGTAATTGCCCAATGCCCATAACATTTTGGACGCATAGATCGATTGCTGATCGCCCGGTACGCTATAATCCGTATAAATCAGACCGTCCTTATAATCTCCTTTGGACACAGCCGTCCACCATTGCCAAGCGGATGCATTCGCAACAGACAGGTCATAATGAATCGTGCGCGCTATCAAAAGCGCCGGATCGATGCCTAAGTCCCTTCCGTTCCCCTGCATTTCGCCGACATCGCCGAGAACGCAGTACTCGCTCATCCAATAGGACGAACCCGGCAAAGTACTTTGCAGATTTTCCCACAGCAGCTTCCGCAATGCTCCCAGGCGGTCCCCGTTTTTGTCGGAAACCGTATCCGACCAATAGGAGTGGGAGACGATCTTGTTGTCGATTTTGGAAGCGATTTCAGGATTACCCAAAAGATCCTTGATATATTCCCGGTACTTGCCAACATTTAATTTGTTGCTTCCGCCCTGATATTGCTGTTTGTTATCGTTAGGATTTTGGGAGGAGGCCATAAATTGCGCATATTTGGCGTCATCAAGCAGGGCCAGGATTTCGACGCCTTCAGGAGCAGTGATTTTGGTATTGATATTTCTATTCTTGAGCTCCGCATAAAGACTATTAATGACATTGATAAAATCCGTGTTGTTATAGCGGTTCGCCTCTTGTCCGGCTCCGTTCCAATCCCACGTAGGCTCGTTGATGGGGCTGACATAATTAAAATGAATGCCTGACTTATCGAAATGGTCCACAACATCCGCCAAAAAACCGGCGAACTTGCCCTCGTAACCCGGTTTCAGATTCGTCGAGCCGACGGAAGCGTCCGGCTGTGCGTGCCCGTTCTTGGTCATCCATACCGGCGGGCTGTTCACAAATGCAATAAGATCCTTAACGCCTCTGTCATTCGCAGCTTTCAAAAACCATTGCTGTCCGCCCTGCTTCGACCAATCGTAAGCGCTATTGTCATCTTTCTTGAAGCTTTCCACCCTTCTCCATGGAATCGTAATAATACTTTCATCCGTATCGTTGGAGCCGGCTCCGATATTAAACCGCCAGCTTGATAAACCGATCCCTTTGTCCTGCGAAAATAATAAATCGGCAATCTTCTCCTTGTTGCTGTCAGACCATTCCTTTCCGATCGGATCCATGGACCACGCGTCTGATGCGCCAAAGTTGTCAATGGTTTGAAAAGTTGAACTCGCATCGATGCTCACTAAAGTTCTGCTGATATCTGCGGCATGTGTAACTGTCGGTGCAATAGGACTGGCAGCTACGAGTGCGGAAGTGACCAGCGCCAGGGTGCGTTTAAACATCTTTTTCCTCCTTCAGGTGTGTATAAGAACCAGCAGCGCTTGAAAACCACAATCCGGCTAATTCCGGAAATCACCTTTATTCAAGATAATTTATAGCTATTTATAGCTGAAACCTAACCCATTCACGATATAATTTCTTCTTCGAAAATTATAATTTTTTACGATTTCAATCGTCGGTCTCTCAGGCCCGGCAATACTGTAAGCGGCAAACCTCCGCAAAATCAACGCAAAAAAAACTGCTGCCCCAACGTCTGGAGCCGCAGTTTTGCTTAATTATGGAACCATCGCCATCGTAACTCAGGCTGACCAAGGAACCCGCGCCAGAGCCGATAGCACAATCCGCCTGGCGCGTACGTGAAGAAAACCTGCAAACATATGCTTGAAAAGAAACTATTCCTGCAATTGTGCAGGCTGCCCGAGAAAGTCGCGACACTTTGTTAGGATTAGGGGAAGCAGAGGGACCCTGATTTTGGGGGAACTGCTTTTCCCCGCCAGTGCCTCTCCCGGTATAGGTCGCGGAACTGCGCAAATGGGCAAAAAGCAGCTTGATAGGGAAAAAACCTGCGAAAGTACAGGTTTTTTCCCTGAAATTGGCCTATTTTGGCGAAAAACCTGCAAAATTGCAGGAATTTTCGCTGAAAGTGAACCTGAGCCCATGTCCCCGCTGAAAAGCCTGCACAATTGCAGGAATTGTTCGTGGACAGCGATCAAAGACGCAAATTCATGTATTTTTGCAGGTTTTCTTCGTTCAGCCGGGCAGATTGTAGTTATCGCCTCTGACGCGGGGGTTTTTGGGAAGCTTGATTTTTGCAGGTTTTCTTCGTGCAGCCAAGCAGATTGCAGCTATCTCCTCTAGCGTGGGGGTTTTTCAACAGCCTGAATTGTGCAGGCTTTTCACCGCCCACATGGACGCAGCCCCCCCTCGGCGCCAGAAATCCCTGCACTCTCGCAGGCTTTTGGACGGAAGCGCCTATCAGGCGGCCCGCTCGCTGAACCGTCCGGTGCATCCCGGCTGCGTGACGACACACAGCAACGGTTGCGGCGGGATTTGCGGCATAAGTAAGCCCTACCGCGCATGATACGGCTCGTCCCCTCCGGCGGACAGGCGGTTGTCGGCTCCCCTATTTCCCCGCCATTCTGGCGCCAATCTTCGCTTGAAAATGCCCCATGACGGCATTCGGTTCTTGCGGGAACTCACCGGGATGCCTACGGACGAGTTCCGGCACGAGATGCCCTCGGCCCGTCTCCTCCAGCCGCTTGATATACCCTTTGAGATACCCCCTGGCATGGAACGGTCCGCCCTCTTTCATCACCATCCACAACGGGTCGATCGCGTCGCTGTTCCGGCGCATCGCTTCGTCATGCCACTGGTTCAAATAATAGACCGCTTCCATGCAAACGTCCCGGTGCTCGGACGCAACATTGAGCTGTTCTTTAGGGTCTTCGGCAAGATTGAACAGCATCTCTTCGTCAAACAGATGGAATCCGTCATGATAAGACCGGATGTAGATCCAATCTCGAAAACGAACGCTTCGCTGGACGACATGGGCACATTGCGAAACGACCAAATAATCGCGACCGCAGTCGGCTCCTTCTTTCAGAACAGGGGCGTAGCTGACACCGCTCCAGTCGGGCACGGCCGGCGTCCCCAGCATGTCAGCCAGTGTCGGCAGCAGGTCCAGATGGTAATGCAGGCCGTCATCTGCGATTCCCTGCTTCATGCCCGGCCAACGAATAATCATAGGAATGCGGCATGTGCCCTGATCGGCGGTCGCATGTTCGCCGTAAATGCCCAATTGCCCCATATTCTCGCCGTGATCCGCAGAAATGATGATGATCAGGTCATCCATGACGCCCTGCTCTTCCAAAGCGGCAAATAACCGGCCAAGATGCTCATCCATATAACGGATGCCGCAATCGTAACCGTCAATCATCGTTCTCATGTCGTCCATGTTTTGAATTTCCCCGGGGTGCCGTGGGAAGTTCGGACTCGTTTCATTATTGTAGGTCTTGTTCCGAAAATCGATATTCAGCTCATTCGCGCTATGGGAACCGACCATTTGCTTATGCCTTTCCAGCACTTCCTCCGTCAACCATGCCGGCAGCGGCTCATTGGCGAACGGATTGCCGAATTCCATCGGTGCGCGGTAAGGCGTATGAGGATCCCAGTAATTGATATACAGGAACCAGTCATCTTTGCCTGCGTTGCGCCCGATCCAATCCAGAGCGACCGGCGTTACATGTTCGGCCGATTCGTTGCCATATTTGCCTGTATTAAGGATTTCGTTGAATCCGGCATAAAAATGAAAAGTCGAATGTCTTTGGGCAAAAGGACTAATTAACACCGTGTTCAAGTCGGCAGCCAGTCCCAAATAAGACGGGAGCGCACCTCCGCGCGTCAGCTTGCCCATCAGCTCGCGTTCCGTCCCTTCCAGCTTCATATCGCCGGCTGTACCGCCGTGGCCTACAAGACCGTTGATGATCCCGAACTTGCCGCTCATCAGCGCCGTCCGGGAAGGCGCGCATGGCGCGTCGGATGTATAATAATTGTTAAACCGCACGCCTTCGGCTGCGATTTTATCAATATTCGGCGAAGTATTCCGATGATAACCGTAGCATCCCAGATGATCCGGGCTCGTCGAATCCAAATCCAAAAATAATATTCTCATCTACCTCAACCTCTCCATTCATCGCTAAATATCTTTGCCCCATGGATTGTTCTGATCGATAATCGGCTCTCGAGTAAGTGCTCCCGTTGATTCCCACCAGCAATCCACTTCTTCCTTGAGCAGCCGGCGGATCCCCTCGAATTTCGGCCAGTTGGCAACATTTACATTCTCATCCGGGTCCTCTTCCAGGTCATACATTTCTTCGTAGCCCTCTTCGTAATAAAACACATATTTCCATCTCGCCGTCTGCACGCCCCGGAACGGATGGAATCCCCAGTACGCCTTGTAGTGCTCGAAAAATACTTTTTCCTCCGAAGGCCGTTCCTTCCGCACCATCGCGTTCAAAAACGAGCCGCCTTCAAAGCGCTCCCGTACCGGAAGCCCTGCCGCTTCGAGCAAAGTCCCCGGAACCGCAGCGCTTGAAACAAGATCGGGAATGACTTTCCTCGCCGGATCGAGACCGGGAACATAGAGGATCATAGGCACGTTATACAGCTCCTTGTACGGAATAACACCCTTTAAGCGCAGCCTGTGTGCCCCCTGCATATCTCCATGATCGCTGGTGAAAAGAATGGCCGTATTGTCCAGCAGCCCCTTCCTTTCGAGCCGCTCCAGCAAGCGGCCCAAATTCCGGTCCATCAGGCTCAGCATGGCCCGATAGCGCTGCGCATCGCACTTCACGATGTCCTCAGTCAGCGCCGACTCGGCTTTCGAAGCCCGCTCTTTTTGAAAAGCAGGCTTCGTGGATAAATCGTCGGCATAAAAGCTGTCCGGCACGGGCATCCGCTCCCTCGGAAATGCGGCGGCATCGCCTTCAAGAAGCTCGAAGGGACCGTCCTCCGGGGAATTCGGATGCGGCATATACCACGATACCGTTAAAAAGAACGCTTTCCCGCCATCGCGGTCCCCCAAGTAATTGAGCGCCTTCGCCGTTGTCTCGGCGTCCTTGCAGCTGTGAAACCGGGGATCGCCGTTGGCTCCGTCAAGCTGCAAGCCGTCCGCCCGGTAATCGGTGATTTGAAACCCGTAATCGGCTGGAGTATTGCCGAGATGCCATTTGCCGAAATACACGGTTTCATAGCCGCAGCTATTGAATTCCTTGGCGATTCCCCAGTCGCCGGGATCCAGCATATGACCGATATTATTGACGCCCACTTGATGGGGGTATTTCCCTGTCATCCAGGTAGCTCTTGAAGGCGAACATTGGGCTGACGTGCTGATAGCCCCTGTAAACCGTGCGCCCATCTGCGCCAGCCTGTCCAGGTTGGGCGTGCGATAGCTCGAATCGGCGCAGCTCATCGCCCGCATTTGCTGTTGGTCTGTCGTAATCATGACAATATTGCGCATCGCTGCATGTCTCCTCCTTCGGCTTAACCTTTGACTGAACCTACCATCATACCCTTATTAAAGTATTTTTGCAGGAAAGGGTAACAGAGGATAAGCGGCAAGGCTGTAGCCACGACGGCGGCCATTTTGACCGGCGGCCCGTATTCGAATCCCCCGATGTCTGTCGCCATTCCAGTGTCGGATTCAAGTAAAAATTGACGCAGGAAAGCTTGGACAGGCCATTTGTCAGCATCGTTTAGGTACAAAATCGCTTGGAAATAATTGTTCCAATGAGCTACTCCATACATAAGCCCGATCGTAACGAGTGAAGGTAAAGACAGCGGCAAAATAATGCGGAACAGCAACCGCCACTCGCCGCACCCGTCAATTCTGGCCGCCTCCTCCAGTTCCAACGGAACGCTGGCAAAAAAGCTGCGCATAATAATCAGCAGGAACGGGAAAATAGCGGCGGTCAAAAATAGCGCCCAATAACTGTTCAACAGGTGCAATTGCCGCACGACGAGATAAGTGGGAATAATTCCGCCGTTGAAAATCATCGTAAACAAGACAAGCAGATTCAGCACTCTTCGCCCCTTAAGCCAGCTCTTGGATAATCCGTAAGCCATAAATACGGTGAACAAGAGGCTTATCGCCGTCCCGCAAATCGTGATCAGAAACGTATTGCCGTAAGCATGCGTGAAATTTCGATTTTGCAGCAAATAGCCGTACGAGTTCAGCGTCCATTCATGCGGGAAAATAAAAAATCCGCGCGTCATAAATTCGCTTTTTGTAGAGAATGAACTGAACAGGATGTAGACGAACGGAAAGGCTACAAATAGAAAGCAGACCAGCAGCACCGCATAAATAAATGCGTCGAAGAGGATATTTGCTTTTTTCATACTAGTAAACTCCCTCCTCGCCGAACCTCTTGGCCAAATGATTCACCGTCATGACAAGAACGAAAGCGACAACGGATTTAAAAAGGCCTACTGCGGTCGTAAAGCTGTACTCGCCTTGCTGAATGCCGTTGCGGTACACATAAGTGTCAAAGACGTCGGACACGCTAATATTTACCGAATTTTGGATCAACAATATTTGCTCAAAGCCTACATCCATGACCGAACCCAAGCGCAGCACAAACAAAATGACCGCAATGGAACGCAAGCTCGGCAAAGTAATATGCCACATTTGTCTCCAGCGTCCTGCGCCATCAACGTAGGCAGCCTCATAAAGCCCCGGGTCCACTGAGGCCAATGCGGCAAGAAACACAATCGCGCTCCATCCCATTTCCTTCCATATATTTTGGAATAAGAACAGCCCTCGGAAGTAAGCGGGATCTGTCAACAGCTCGAATCGCGGAAATCCGTACTGCACCAAAAGCTTGTTAATCCCGCCGTCCTGTGTGGCAAATAATACAACGGTGATGCCGGCCACTACGACCCACGAAACAAAGTGGGGAATATAGATGGTCGTTTGCACGATTTTCTTAACCCACGGCAATCTAACTTCGTTCAATAACAACGCGATTATGATGGGCACCGGGAAAAAGAAAAGTAAATTAATTCCGCTTAACACAAACGTATTGCGCAGCAATATCCAGAAATCATGGTCGGCGAATAGCTTGCGAAAATTGTCCAAGCCGACCCAAGGGC
This sequence comes from Paenibacillus sp. sgz302164, assembly GCF_056120505.1. Classification (NCBI taxonomy): domain Bacteria; kingdom Bacillati; phylum Bacillota; class Bacilli; order Caryophanales; family Paenibacillaceae; genus Paenibacillus; species Paenibacillus sp. sgz302164. Next base: position 306,374 of record NZ_JBVYOL010000005.1, read on the forward strand.
TGCTGGCAAATCCGCCGATCGGGTCGTAGTCCTTGAAAGCAAGGACTAGACCCCCCATCGGAATATAACGAAACAGGATAAAGAATAACAAACCGGGCAAAATCATCAAATATAACGGCACGCTGCGACTTCCAAGTTTCATCATGGGGATCGTTCAACTCCAGTAATTAGTTATTGAAGCTTTTGGTACTCGGCATTGATATCCTTCGTGATTTGGTCCCCGCCATTTTTCAACCATTCTTCCGCCGCCTGATCGACCGTATCCACAGGAGCTTGCCCCATAATAATTTTAATCATGCTCGCGAGCCATTTCTGGTCCAGATTTGGCGCAAGCTTGGTTTGAACGTCCGATACAACCGCAGCCGCCGCATTCGGCCATTTGTATTTTGCGTTATTGTCGCCAAAGGCTTGAAGCTGTTTGGCCAGATTTCCGTCATCCCACTTATGAATTTGCACTAACGGATCAAATCGGCGCATGAACCATGTAGAAAGCAGAAACGGACGATCTTTGTCATAAGCTTCCAATTTGACGAACTTGCCGTTATCCGATTTGTAATGCACATTTTCAACGCCGTTCTTGATCAGGTCATACCCTTCGTCGGACAGCATATAATCCAGCATTTTCAAAATGCGCTGCTGCTTGTCTTTGTCGATGGAATTGTTGATCACAATCTTAGATGTCATCGACAAGGTGGAGGTTCCTTGTTTCCCATCCGGGCCTTTCGGCGGAAGAAGCTGGCTCACTACTGCGCTTGACTGCGCTTTTTTCAAAGTAGGCAAGCGGTTTTGAAGAAACTCCACCGGGACGACTTCAGCAATCCCTACTTTGCCGGATGTGAACTTGTCCGCTTGATCGTTCGTTTTATTGGTGGCGAAATCTTTGTCCAGAGCTCCTTCTTGATAAAGCTTGTTCATAAAGGTAACAAATTGTTTCAGTTCCTTGGTTTGCGTCTTAAAGTTGACCAACTGATCGCCGGATTTGCTCCACTCGTTGCCCAGGCCGAATGCCGCCATGATCGGAGAAATGCCGTAAAATTTATTGTTTTGGATGCCGAACGAGAACCCGCTCGTATCTTGTTGGCCATTGCCATCCGGGTCTTGCGCAGCGAACGCCTTGGCCACTTGCGCGAATTCGTCCACTGTTGTCGGCATTTTCAATCCAAGCTTGTCCAGCCAATCTTGCCGGATAATAAACGAATCCCGCGTATCCTGAATATAGTAAGGAATGCCGAAGTATTTCCCCTTCGGATTTTCGATTTGCAATCCCTCTTCCGGTATTTGTTTGCTCAGGTTCGGATATTGGTTCAAGTACGGCTTGACATCCATAAACACATTTTTATCCCGCCATTTGACAAACTCGTTTTGCTGAACCCAGAACACATCGGGAAAACTGTTGGAAGCCGCCATAACGTTTTCCTTTTGAGCCAATGTGTCGAAAGGAACCCACTGAATTTGCAGGTCGATATTTAATTTTTCATTCAGCTTCTGCACCACCGGGCTATTGTCCGCCCATCCCCCTCCGGAAAAGCTTGACGTCATTAAAGTGACGGTCATTTTCTTATCGGTCGAACCGCTGCCGGTTCCATCCGGCTTTTGTGTATCGCTTGCTTTCCCGCATCCGGTAGTACTGACGATAATCAAAGAAGATACGGCTAATGCGGCAAGTTTTTTCACTTTTTTTCCCCCTCGGATATATGGATGTGATAAATCTCACACTACTTACTATAACAGTTCTCGGCTAGTATTTACGTTACCCTATTTTTTTGTTTATTGACTTATTTTTTTCTCACACGACGATTGAGATCGGTCCATGCGTTCGGGCCTTCGAAAATAGGGTATGCAAACGAAAGTCGAGCGGATAAAATGAATATAGATTCGGTCAATCGGGACGTACCGACTCTTCTTAAAGTTCGATCAGCAAATGAGGTGCTCCTATGTATCAGGTGCTTGTTGCGGAAGATGAATTCTGGATCCGGAATCAGGTCATTGAATTGATTGAAAGAATCGAAGGATTTAAAGTTATCGGTGAAGCAAGAGACGGCGAAGAAGCGTGGAAGTTGATGAATGAATTGTGGCCGGACGTGCTGATCACCGACATTATGATGCCGGAGATGGATGGGCTGGCACTGCTGCAAAGAGTGTATGAATATCAAGTGTCTGTCGTGCCGATCATTATTAGCGGGTATGATAATTTTTCCTATGCGCAAGAGGCGATGAGATATGGGGTTGCCGAGTATGTCCTTAAGCCGATTTCAGAAGAGAAAATAAAGAAAGCCCTTACACATTCCGTGGAATTTATGCAGCGCTCTCACCGTCACCGGGAACATTGGCTGCTCATCCATGAATTTATTCATAAGCTGGATTCCTTTGACCGGCCAAAAGCTTGGCGTGAATTATCCGAGCTGATTAAATCCGTCTTAACCGTCAAACATGCGGCACATGGCGAGAAAATGGGCATGCTGCGTATCTTGTCGGACAAGCTGTATGAACAGACCGGCCATACGGGGGAGCGAGCGGAATGGGCCTCCATCAACGGACAAGACAAGGAAGCGATTCTTAAATACTTTTATTCCTTATTGGAAAATTGGTTTCGGCATCTTGAAACCGCTCCCAGCCAAAATCCAAATCTGGTTATGAAAAGAGTTCAAGAATATGTGCAAAAAAATTATATGAAAGAAATTACACTGTCGCAAATTGCCGAAATCGCTGATTTAAGCGTCTCCCGGTTTTGCGTCATTTTCAAAAAAAATACCGGCGATTCCTTCGTCAACTATTTGAACCAATACCGGATCGATAAGGCGAAGCAGCTGCTGCTTGAGAAGGATTTGAAAATCTACGAAGTCGCCGATATGGTGGGCTTTTCGACGCTGCCTTACTTCAACCGGTTGTTTAAGACGGTAACGGGGCTTTCGCCCAACGAGTATAAGAGGAGCCTGGGAGTATGAGACAGGGCTTCTTTCGTAATTCTTCCATAGCTGTAAAAATGTATACCCTTTTCATGTGCCTTTCCATCCTGGTCGTCCTGCTGATGGCCAGTTTTTCTTACTTATTTTATAACAAAGCGGTTAAGCAGGATTTCAAAACCATCACTGGAGAGGCCTCCGAACGTCTTAGCTATCACCTTGAATTTTATTTAAAGCAAATGGCCCAATCGACGAGAACCTTGATCACTACACAGTTGGTTCAGAAGTGGCTGGAAAGCGGCGCCCCACTAACTCCGCAAGAAGTTACGGATTTGCAGAAGGAAATGGAAGTCTATATCTCTTTTAACTATCCGGAGATCGTCAATCTGTACTTGGTTTCTTCCGATAAGCGTATCATTGCCCTCAATAAAGGTGAAACGATGTACGCCAATAAACCTTGGTACTTGGAAACGCCGACGGCGCAAACCAAAACATTGCCAACGTACAGAAATTCGACGAATAATCTGCCGGTTATGAGCATGCTGATTCCCGTGTACAGTTCTCAAAATGTTTCTTTAATAGGGAACCTGGTCATTGAATTTTCCCTTGCCGAAATTAACGCCACGTTCCAAAAGTCCAATCTGGGCAAGAGCGGGTTTTTCTTTTTGCTGTCGCCGGAAGGGAATGTGATCTATTATCCGGATGAAAGATGGGTAGGGAAGGCCCGAAGCGATACGGGCCTCAACACGCTGTCTCTGCAATTGGACGGGCAATCGAGCATCCAGGAATGGAACGGCAAAAAATCCTTGGTGGATGTTACAAAATCCGGGCAAACAGGATGGAACATCGTGGCCATTGTCCCCTATCAAGAAATCGCGAGCGGATTGAATACGGCCATCAAATCTTCACTGATCACGGTCGTTATCATCATTCTCTGTCTCGTGGCGGTCATTCCGCTAGTGTTGAAAAGTTTTGTCGGACCGGTAAAAAAAATGAAATCCGCCATGGAGGCGGTGGCCAGAGGCGGTTTGAATGTTCGAGTTGAGCTAAACTCCGAAATCAACGAATTTCAAATTCTGAGCTACAGCTTCAATAAGATGGTGGAACAATTGAACGATTCGTTAAGAATGGTAGCCGAACTGGAAATGAAAGAGATGAAGCTGCAATTGCATCAACAGGAAGCCGCCATTCAAGCGCTGCAAAATCAGATTAATCCGCACCTTCTCTACAATACGCTCGGCATTATCAGCGGCATTGCGTGTTTGGAAAATAATCCGTTAACGGAAAAGCTTGCGCAAAATTTAGCCGATGTATACCGTTACGCGGCCAGTTTCGCCAATATGGAAGTCACGCTGAAAGACGAGCTCTCGATTCTTATGAAATACTTGGAAATTATTCACATTCGATTCCCCAAAAGCTTTGAAAGCAAAGTTGTCATCAATGAAAAATTTTTGGATTCCCGAATCATGAAGCTGACTCTGCAGCCCATCGTAGAGAATGCCGTGAAATACGGAATCGAGCCTCGCGGAGGGAACGGAGCTATCATCGTAACCGCCTACGCCGAGGAGCAAGACCTTATCATCGAAATTGCGGACAACGGACCCGGAATCGACGAACATAAGCAAAAAAGCTTCGAGCACGCATTGAAGTCCGGAAATGCACATGACGAAGCAAGTCAGCACGAATCGCTGGGCCTGCCCAATGTCCAAAAGCGCATACAGCTAAAATATGGCCCCGCTTACGGAGTTTCGATTCATTCCTTTCCGGGCAGAGGCACTGTAATCGGAATCCGAATCCCCAGAGCGGCCAAATGATAAGCCGATTATCTTGGTTGATGTTCTAATATTGTTTGCTTCTGTGCGATATTTGACGTTTTTAGGGAGGAAAATAAATGAAGCGGCTGTTCATTTATTACCGGTTAATCGTTCCCGGGAATCCGCTTCATTCCCTTCCAAACGTTTTAAAAACGTTGCTCTCCAGTTTACCGACAGCTCTTCCACTTCGAGAATTTTTCTAATACCTGCGATATGATCTTTCTCACGATGCATGATACGGTTCGCATAGGAAACCGTTATTGCTTTGGGATGGCGGGCAATTCTTCTTAAACAGGCGGATGCGGGTACGACTCCTTCTTGCAAAACGCGAAAATAAAAGCCTGTATAACCGGTTTCCTGCACTTTTAGCGGCATATCGGGCAAGTTGTATGTTACGGACAATTTATAACAAGGCTGCCGTGGTTGACTGACCTGCACGATCGATTCGCCCAGCTCAAATATATCGCCGATGCAGACGTCCGCTTCGAGCAATCCCCGGATCGTTAAATTTTCTCCGAATGCGCCGTATTCCAAAGTTCTTTTTAATTCCTTCTCCCAATACGGATAGTGTTCGTAAGGATAGACGCATACGGCCTTCTCCTTGCCGCCATGATGAACCAGATCCGCTTGCCCGTCCCCCTCGAAATTCAGACTCGATAAAAATAGGGATCTGTTCGCAGGCCGTTTGAATATTCCGGTTGAAATTTCTTTATGATTAAAGCTTATCTGTTGGGGTTTACCTATATTGATCGAAAGTATTTCGACATGACTCATTGGAGATCACCGCGCCTTTCCATCTGTGGATTCAAGAACCATTATCAGCCTTATTTCTCAAAACGGAACCAGCCAAAATCGAAATTGGATCCCGGCAGGAAAATAAAAGTTACTTTTTGAACGCCTGTAATCTTTTCCAAGTCGAAAACTTGCTCTTCATACCCGTCGGACTGAGTAAAATCAACAATCCGGTTGCTTTCACCTTCATGGTTCGCGAAGCGGATATGAATCGTATTTTTATCGATAGCCGATTTGCCGAACACAACAAGCCTTGTTGCGCCATCACTGGTAAAATCGAAATGTTCAAATTCCAGGGAAACGTTGTTGCCTATCCCCTCTACACTTGTTCCTGTAATTTCAAATGTATCCCCATAAATGCGGTCGCATTCCGCCGCGTGATTAAGCTCGAAGGCTCTGCTCCCTTGCCGGAAGGAAAATCCTTTAATATGCACCTTCTGACGAAGGACGAAGCAAATCGAAGAAATGCCGCGAAGTCTCTTGGACAGATGATAGGTTTCTTCTTGATACGTATTCCACTTCGTTGGTTTTTGGTAGACGACATCCGCCAAGAGTGAGCTTCCATCCTCCCCCGGCATTCCTTCCCAAATTTGCAGGGGGTACTCTTCGCTCGTTAAAGCAAAAATGGGGATGGTGATCGTGTCGGAACCATAGGGGCCGAAGTCTATTTGATGAAAGCCGACTTGAGTTTCGCCCTCCCTGCTGGTGGCTACACCTCTTTCATTCCCGTTGCCGACATCCCCCTTACTGTAATCGTAAAGGCCTGCGGATATAAAACCATAAGGATCGAGGTAAGCTGTGCCCAGCCCGACAACCGTAAATTCCAATTGCGATATGATCCTGATCTTGTCGCTGCCATTTCTGCTTGTACAGCGAAGACGGAACTCGCCGTCCCCCAGCGCGGTGACCTTTGCTTCGCAGCCGGCCGCATCCACCTTTGCGATATTGGACACAATCCCTGCAGCATCTACCACGCTCCACTCGACTTCCTGATAAGTGGTGTCAGCGGGGTGCAGTTTTGCCCTTACCTTCATTTCTTTGGCCGTTTCATCGAACCTTTGCCCGGAATCGCTAATGATTTCAATCTTGCGAACCGGTATTTCTTCGCCGCTTCCCATGCCCATGACGCACGGCAGCTCATGATTCCGGGTATTCGCGGAAATACCCGCAACTGTCCGAGCCTCAACCGGGAGAGACTCGAATTCCGCTGTCCGGCTGTTCATTCCTGCCGAAGATACTTTGATCTGAATGTTTCCGGGCGTAAGCGTCGATCCGATAATAGCCATCAACTTACCGCTGAACAACCTTCTGCTCAATCCTTTATACGGATCGTAATCCGTACTGTCCCCGTTGTCCAAACCAAGCAGCCGGCCTGCCCCAGTCACTTCAACATGCACTTGATTATTCGCATTTTCTACGGTATGCCCGTTCTCATCTTCCATTGTAATTTCTACGAAAATAAGATCTGTGCCATCGGCCAGAAGCCGTTCTTTATCCGCGGCCAAACGGATCTTCTTCGCATCGCCAAACGATTTTTGGCTGTCGGCAGCAAGAATACGGCCAGCTTCATCATAGGCTATTGCAGTTAATTCGCCGTCTTGATAAGGAATCTTCCACCAGCCGACAAGCTGCGTACCGTGTTGATGATCGATATCATGCGTTCCTACCCGAACGCCATTCAGCTGCAATTCGATTCTGGGCGCATTCGAGCAGACGCGAACGTCAATCATCTGGCCGTCATTAAAATCCCAATACGGAAAAATATGCACCATCGGCTTAGTCTTATAATCCGTCCATGCCGCCTGATAGATGTAATAGGAATCTTTCTTAAATGTAGCCGTATCGATCTGTCCAAAATAGGAGTTCTTCGTATGATACGGAGTCGGTTCACCGATATAATCAAATCCGGTCCAAATAAATTGACCAAGAGAGAACGGCGTATCCCTTTCTGCGATAATGCATGCTTCCGCCGATTTGGCCCCCCAGCTCGTCGGACTATTTCCAAGTGCGGAGCATTGTTCGTCGTCATCGGCAAGAATGGATCTTTCGAACGGGAAACGATAGATGCCGCGGCTTTGCACGACAGATGATGTCTCACTGCCATAAATAATCCAGTCTTCATGCTCCTCATGATGCTTATGATAATATTTTTCCGCATAATTGTATCCTGCAACTTTAACGATATCAGCGCATTTTTGAGCATTTTCCCAAGGCATATAATTCGAGCCGATCGTGACCCTCGCGTTCCCTTTCGGGTCATAAATCCCGACCTCGTCCATTAGCATCCTGGTTATTTCTTGCCCTCTCTCATCCGCATAAGTATCGTAAATCTCATTTCCAATACTCCACATCAGCAGGCTCGGATGATTCCGGTCCCGCATCACCCAGCTCTTCACATCGGCAGAAGCCCAGTCCTTAAAAAATCTTGAGTAGTCAAACTTGGTTTTAGGTCTTTCCCATATATCAAAAGCTTCCGAGACGACAAGTATTCCCATCTCATCCGTCAAATCCATCAATTCCGGGGCCGGCATATTATGGGTCGTCCGTATGGCGTTGACACCCATTTCTTTCAAAATATCAAGCCTTCTTTTCATCGCCGTTTTGTTAAACGCCGTCCCTAAGGCACCTAAATCGTGATGTTCGCAAACTCCGTTCAGCTTCATCTTTTTACCGTTCAGATGAAGTCCTTGGCTGGGGGACATCTCAATGCTTCGAAACCCGATATTGTGGGATATGTTTTCAATTTCACTATTCGATGCTGTCAGCTCTAATCTGGTAATCAGCCGATAGAGATTGGGTTCATCCGTGCTCCATAGCAAAGGATTCTCAACAAACAGACTTAGTCGGCTCATTGTTCGAATATCGTTTCCTGCATCGACCTTCTCTGATACGGCAGCAATCATTTGATCCTTGTACAGGATTGTGTGCGAAATTTGCACAGCTTCATGCACGCACATTTCGGTATCGACTTCGACCTGCCAGCCGTCGTCCGTCTTTTTCGTCGTTATGTAAACGCCATCCGTTGCAATATGATTGTTATCTCTTGTTTTGAGCCATACATTGCGGTAGATGCCCGCCCCCGAATACCATCTGCTGCTCGGGCTTTGGTGCACGACTTTTACGATAATTTCATTCGCCCCTTCGACGACGGCAGCTGTGATGTCATGTTCGAATGAGGAGTACCCGTATTTCCATTCTCCTGCAAACCACCCGTTCACATAGACGGAAGAATCCATATAAACACCGTCAAAGCATAGCAAAAGCTGCCTATCTTCTTTGGCGCAAATAAATGTCTTGCGATACCAGCCAATACTGTTTTCATAAAGATTAAGCGTATCATAGATAAGCCAATCATGGGGAATATCGATGGGCTCGAACGTTAGACCGGCACAATCCGTCGCTTCCAAGCCGCTTTTTGCAAATTCCCATCCATCGTTAAAAAGTATTTTCTTATTCATAACCTGCTGCCGTCCTCTCCCACCATTCCCATTATTAGACTCACTCGATTTCCCCCACCTTACACAATCTGGAAAATAGGACGTTCTTTGATATAGTGAACGGGAATATCCGGATACATGCTTGTCAGCTTGTCGGCCAGAAGCTTCATCCCCGGCTCTTCACTTTCAGCATGACCGAGGACGATCAACGCCTTGCGTCTTCCTTGATAGACCGCATCCCTCACATACTCGGGCGTTTCCCATTCCGGCCCTTCCCCGTATAAAATAAGATCCAGAGACTCTTTGTAAAATAAAGGAAGCGTATGCTGACCTCCGCCTCGGTATCCCGCAAGCAAGCCGATCCTCGAACAATTCATCCCGAGGTCGCCTTGCGTTCTTACAAAAGCAATTCCTAGCTTTTTCTTCACATATTCCGCGATTGCGCCTGCCGTATCTGCGGGAATATGCAGAACGGAGGCCGCAGCATCATGCTTCCGAATGTACGGGGTCCAATCGAGCGCCTGAATCAAGCCCTCCATGACACCATCCGGCGTATAGCGATGCCAGTAATCGTGGAACCGGAATAGCGCGATGCCCGAGGATTCCAAAATCTTCCTTTTCTCCTCGTACACCGGGTCTTCCTTATGAGCTGCGCTATCATGATGCGAGAAGAACGGCCCTTCGTGAGCAATAATCAAATTCGCTCCCCGCCGTATCGCTTGCTCGATGACCAATTGCGTAGGCATGAAGGCGGTCACAATCCCCGTCACCTCTGTGTCGGGATGGCCGAACTTCAGCGTATCGACGGTTTGCTCAAGCTTGCCGACCGGAGCTATTAACGCGTCGATAACCGTTTTTATTTTTACACTCATCGTCTGCCCTCAAGTCATTCATGTCCGTGCCGCTTCCAGGCACATCAGCCTTTCAATGCACCGACCATGACTCCTTTCACAAAGTATTTTTGCAGAAACGGATACAACAATAAGATCGGAGCCGTCGTAACGATAATCGCCGCATACTTGAGCGTCTCGGCAACGCTCTGACTCTGCATCAGTGTTGTCGTCCCGATCATATTCGCATTGTCGTTCTCCAATAAAATGTTCCTGACCACCAATTGAACGGGAAATAAATGTTGATCGCGCAGGAAGATCATCGCGTTGAACCAGCTGTTCCAATGCCCTACCCCATAGTACAAAATCATAACGGCTATTACAGGCATGGATAGAGGGATGAAAATGCGAAACAAAATGGTGAAATGCCCCGCTCCATCCAAGAAGGCCGATTCTTCAAGTTCCTTGGGAATAGCCAGAAAATACGTTCGCATAATGATTAAATTAAAAGTACTGATGGCTGACGGAAGAATTAACGCCCATAACGTATTCGTAAGTCCGTAGGACTTCACGATCAAATAGAAAGGAATAAGTCCGCCCTGAAAAAACATCGTGAATACGATGAAGAACATAATGGGCCTGCTTAATAACACATCGTCCCTCGAAAGAAAATAAGCGCCGAGCGACGTTAATGTCAGATTGATCGCCACGCCAACGAACAGGACGAAGAACGTATTTTTAAAAGCTTGAAGAAAGGTGGCATTGCTAAAAACGGCTTTGTAGCCATCCAGCGAAAATCCTTGCGGCCAGAGCAAAATGCCGTCGAACGAGATCAGCCTGCTGCCATCGCTTAAAGACGAGAACAAAATATACAGCAAAGGGTATAATGTCGCTAAAATCAATATTACCATAATTAAACAGTTGGCTGCATCAAATATCCGTTCTCCGAATGTCGGTCGGTTCATCGCGGGTCCCCCTCCTTACCATAAACTGTTCTGACTGACCCGCTTGCTGAACTGATTGGCCATCAGAAGAATGATGAAATTGATCACGGAATTGAATAACCCTACCGCAGTGCTGTATCCATAGTTAAATTCCAAAATCCCCTTGCGGTACACGAAAGTGGAAATGACATCCGCGGTTTCGTAAATGCTTGCGCTGTATAAAAGAATGATCTTCTCAAAGCCGACGTTCATCAAGTTGCCCAGCGCCAGAATGAGCATGATCATGACGGTAGGCAGGATGCCCGGCAGCGTAATATGCCAGATTTGGCGGAACTTCGTGGCGCCGTCGATCTTGGCGGCTTCATACTGCTGCTGATCAATGCCGGATATCGCGGCGAGATAGATGATCGTTCCCCAGCCTATCTGCTGCCAGATCTCACTGATCACATAGATGGACCGGAACGACTCCGGCTGCTGCAGGAACGATGCCCGCTCCCCTCCAAAGAAGGCGATCACATCATTGATCAAACCATCCGACAGGGTAAAATACCGGATAATGCCGGCGACCACTACCAGCGTAATGAAATGCGGCATGTACGTAATCGTTTGCGTAATGCGGCGGAACAGCGGACTCTTTAATTCATTCAACAGCAAAGCAAGAATAATAGGCGCCGGAAATCCGAAAAGCAGATTGCTCATGCTGAGCAAGATCGTATTTTTGATCACACGAAAAAAATAAATGCTGGAAAAGAATTCTTTAAAATGCTTAAAGCCCACCCACTCGCTTCCAAGTATCCCCTTGGCGGGCACAAACTGCTTAAAGGCGATGATCGCGCCATACATCGGCGCATAATGAAAGGCAATGTAGTAGACGATGACAGGGATCATCATGACGTACAGCCACTTGTTGCGTATGAAATCTTTCCTTAATAAGCTGGTCATTGCTCCACCTTCCTTTTGCACAGTCCCAAATCCGCTCAGAACAAAGGACCGCTGCTTGCGTCTAGCGAGCGGCGGACCCCAGCCTCGGCTTTCATTACCGCTTTAAATATCTTTCATACGCATCCTGTTGAATCTTCAGCGCGCGTTCGATACCCAAACTCTTCATTTGCTGAACGTATTTATCATAGTTGTCGACCGGCTCGGCGCCCAAAATAATTTTCAGCTCCGCCTCTTTCACCAGCGCATTAATATCGTTCATGATGCTGGCCATTTCATCCGATTCCGCCGCAGTCGGCGTCACCGGCGGCAGCAAATGGCTCGCGTGATTCGTATTTTTCCAGATATCAATCGCATCGGTCGTCTGCTTGTACTTCGTCGGCAGGTTGTTATCCTTCTGGATCATCGGGAAGTTCGTGCCATGAGCGTACTGCATCATGACTTGGTCGCTGCCGAGTCCTTTCGGATTTTTAACGACCAGATCCGTATATACAGGCTTTCCGTCCTTCATCTCGTATGTAGTGCCCTCGATGCCGAACGTATTCAGCATGCTGCCTTCCTTGGAGTAAGCATAATCCAGCCAGCGCATCGCTGCTTCAATGTTTTTGGTTTTCGCCGAGATCGCTGCGGAGCTTGTGCCCGCATACGCATTATCAAGCTGGCCGAATTCCGGCTTGGTGCCCTTTACGAGTGTCGGATACGGCGCGGCGACATAGTTTGCCTTCGGGTCGGCGGCTTGCGCGGTCGAATTGTACTTTTCGATATAAAACTGCCAACCGAACGTCGCTCCGCTCACCTGGGACGTCATTTTCTTGTCGACCGTCGCCGCATCGATCGATGCAAAATCTTTATCGATCAAGCCTTCCTTATACCACTTATTCATCGTTCGAAGATATTCCTTATATTCCGGTTCCAAGTAGCCGTAGACGACTTTGCCATTCTTGACATAGTAGTTGCCCATCACTCCATAGGCGCCCGCAAAGCCTCCGGTACGCTCTCCCAAGAACATGGTACGGAAAGTAACCGGCGCCGCAGCGTTCTTTTTCTCCTTAAACGCCTTCAGCACGGTATACCACTCATCGATCGTTTCAGGAACACCCAGCCCCAGCTCATCCAGCCAATCTTTGCGGATAATGGGCCCGCCGTACACGCGACCGGCTTCCGAACGAATAAACGGGAATGCATAATACGTGCCGTTATCCGTTTTGATCATTTTATCGATCTCCGGATTATCCTGCAGCGCTTTCTTCAGGTTGGGCGCGTATTGATCGATGTAATCGTTAAGCTTCAAAATATAACCTTGCTCCACCGCCTTCTCCGGTCCCCCCGGATATTGAAGCCAAGTATTCAGGAATATGTCCGGCAGCTCCCCGGCTGCCAGCAGCAGGCTGAACTTTTGGTCTTTCATCGGTGTGCCGCCTAGATGCTTAATGGCGATTCCGGTACGCTTTTGGTATTCTTCATCAATCTGTACTTTCTCGGGGATGCCGCCAAGCGATTCCGTCATATAAGTTAGTTCGATATTTCCCTGCATCGGATACGTAAAGTTTGCGTTCTTGCCGCTCGTATTTGCCGCCGGCGCCCCTTCATTGCTTTGGCCTCCGGTGCATCCCGCCGCCATCAGCGCGAAACTTGCAATGAGAGCTGCGGAACTAAGGAGCTTGCCTTTGCTTATTGATTTCATGATGAGCCAATCCCCCTGATCATTTGATTTGTGCCTTGATTAACCGCTTTCTCAATGTAATCCAAGCGCCCGATGCCGGCAATGTTCAATTTCGCAACTCGGTTGACGAAATGCAAAAAAAGACGATTGTCAATTTGACTTCTATCGTCTTTTTGGTTAATGCCGGTTTTTGCTGATCATGGCAAACTTTTATATCGGCCCGGCGTTATGCCCTCATACTTTTTGAACACCCGGATAAAGGCGCTGCTGCTGGTAAATCCGACCTTAAGCGCCGTCTCGTCGATCGAGGCCCCTTCATCCAGCAGCAGCTTCGCCTTACTGATTCTGACCTGGCTAATATAGTCATGCAGCCCTTGACCGGCATGCGCCTTAAATACTTTGGACACATATTGGGGAGTGATGCCGAAGTGCGCCCCGATCATGGAGACGCTTAGATTGTCATCGGAGAAGCTGGCTTTCACGTACTCTTCCACCTGACTGCCTATGCCCATATTGCTCATTTGGGACATTTTTGCATGGGCACGCTCACAGACTAGAGATACGATCTCCAGAAGCTCCTGCCTGAATTCGGCGCGAGTGGAGCAGCCCAGCAGACGCTTGACCGGACGCCGCTCTTCCCACATGGCCGATTTGCGCGTATCCAAAGGAATGGTCTTCATCATCGTACTGGCCAAGTCAATCATAGCGCATTTGATCATTTCAATTGAAGATTGATGGCTAAATATACCCTCGATCAGATCGTCCATCAGCTCGATCGCTTTGTGCACATCACCGCTCTTGATCACATTGATCAAGATGATCTCATCATTCATGGAATAATAATAATCCGTGTCCTCTTGTTTAATATCCCCGTACCAGATAACCCCGTCCTCATGAAGCAGCAAGCTGTATTCCCGAGCTTCAAGCGCCTGAAGGAAACCTTGATGGATTCCTTTGAGCCCGTTTTGCAATTCGCTCCCTGCGACAACGAAGGACAGACGGTAACGCTGCTCGATGAACTCAAGCGCCTCCGAGAGCGCTGCCTCGACATCCTCTTTCCAACATCCTGCATGCTCCGGATTCACATTCACAATGGCTCCCAACATACCGTCCAAATCCGCAAAATGGATGCCGTGCCGGGGCCGAATCAGATCCATCACAATATTGGAGACAATAAAATGCGACAATTCCAATGACATTCTCTTGCCAACTTGGCCCAACTCCATATGAAACAACAGTACGGAAAACTGCGCCGACGTCCATTGCAGACGGTAAATTCCCGCCGCTTCTTCTATGGACAGCGATTCTTCCGCATGCCCCTTTAACAGTCGCGACAAATAGTAGCCCTGAAGCACTCGAACTTGCTGGTACTGCTGATTGTTCATATCGTCCCGCTCCCGCAAAGTCGCCAGCACGCTCTCGCGGATAAAGGCATACTCGTCCTTACCGTCCCCCTCGCTCACCTTCTTGAAGCGTGAAAATACATGGACCAGCTCGCGGACGGGACCATAATTTTTCCGGGCAAAATAGGAAATCACTCCGGCTCCGATAAGACAGCAAATCAACAGCCCCAACAGGTTCAGGTTGCGGATTTCTCTGGCACGCTCCCAGAATACATCGGAAGGAAATACGCTTACATACCGCCATGCCGTAGTATCCGAGTCCACAAACGTAACCATGCTGTCGGAGCTGCGCAAAGATTGAAAATACGTTTTCGGCACGGTTTCGCCATTGCGGTTCTGGAACAAAATTTCATCATTTTGATCGATAATAAAAATTCTGCCCCTGTTCACCCAATCCACGTTCTCCAGCAAATGCTGTATATTGTTTCTGTTGATCGGCATCATTAACGTCCCGTCTTGCCTTCTCTCGGCTTTATTCGTTAACGCTTCCATAAAGACGACCGTTTCTCCCGGCTTGTCCGACTCGTTGACCGGCATCAACCGGTATTTCTTGCGGTCAGGTTCCCTTACGCCAGCCAGCCAATTGTCATAGGTCAATTGCGGGGACCGGTGGTTCACATCGTAGAACAACTTGGCTTCCGCATACGTTTCGTTCGTCAACACCTTATCCAGCTTGACCGAATAAATGTAAATTCCGTTAATGAAATCGTTAATGGATTTGTATTTGCTGAGTTCCTGTCCGGTTTTGTAGATTTGAAAAGCATGCTCAGGCTCCGCATCGTCATCGAGCTCCAGATATTTTTTGATATCCGGATGAATCGAGAGCTGAGCGGCCAGCTTCTCCGTTTGTTTCAGCTCATTATCAACAATAAATTTAACTTGATTCAGCATCGCATTGCTGGCCCGGCGAATTTCATATTCGACAATTTGTTTCGTTTGCAAATAGACGACCGCACTGACGATCAGAGGAATAATCATAATCACAGCGTAGGAAATGATCCACTTAAACGCTACACTATTGCTGAATTTTAAAAAGGTCCGCATATCCGACGCTCCTCATAATAAACACACAGCTTAGAACCATTTTGTATTTCATTATATCGGATCATGCGGTCGATTCAATGAAACCATTTTGGAATTGGATCGACAATTTCGCAACAAACGGAATCTACAATATGAAATCCGATCGGCAAATTGCAAACAAGAGGAGTTGCACGGGACCTTTTTGCCGCAAATAGATCATCCTGCATCAAAAAAAATCACCCTGCGGGTGACTGACGAATTCCCCCCGGGAACATGGATGCCCGACATCGCCAACATCACCGGCCATTCGCAGACTTTGTAAAAACTTGCCCATATCAGCACAGCCGTGCACGGAAAATCGGCGAAAGTCAGGCAGTTGAGAAGCTCGCGCGCAGAGCCTGGCCGCCCGGCTGCCTGGCTGCCTGGTTGCGCGGAGAAAGCCTGCGAAAACCCCCATGACGTCGTGGACGTCACCCCACAGAATGAAAATAATCAGGACTACTGCGTTCTATTTTCGTATAAAGTGCAGGTTTTGCTCGTTGAGACGCATGCAAACGTGCAGGCTGCCCGAGAAAGTCGCGACACTTTGTTAGGCCTAGGGGGACAGCCACTTTTCCCAGCGGCGCCTCTCCCGGTGCAGGTCGTGGAACTGCGCAATTGGGAGGGAAGCAGCTTGGTAGGGAGAAAACCTGCAATTGTGCAGGCTGCCCGAGAAAGTCGCGACACTTTGTTAGGCTTAGGGGGACAGCCACTTTCCCAGCGGCGCCTCTCCCGGTGCAGGTCGTGGAACTGCGCAATTGGGAGGGAAGCAGCTTGGTAGGGAGAAAACCTGCAATTGTGCAGGCTGCCCGAGAAAGTCGCGACACTTTGTTAGGCTTAGGGGGACAGCCACTTTCCCAGCGGCGCCTCTCCCGGTGCAGGTCGTGGAACTGCGCAACTGGGTGGGAAGCAGCTTGGTAGAGAGAAAACCTGCAAAAGTGCAGGTTTTTGCGCTGGAAACGGTTCGTTTGGAGGAAAAGCCTGCAATTGTGCAGGAATTTCCGCTCCCGATGGGGTTGAGCTTGAATATGAGCGAAAAAAACTGCAGATTTGCAGGAATTTTTCCCAGCAAGCGCTTTCAGGTGCAAAAAGATGTACTTTTGCAGGTTTTCTTCGCGCAGCCAGGCGCTTTGTGGCTCGACAGCCTGACTTTCGCAGGCTTTCTCCCGGACCGGCCTGGCAAGCGGCCTCATGGCCACCCGCCGTGCAGCGCCGGAGAGGCGGCGGAGAGGCGGCGGAGAGGCGGCATCAGGAAAGAGCCGCTGTGCCGACGCCAGCCGGTACAACCGCACCGCGCGCGCAGTTCCCAGCGCGCGGTGTTGCGCTGCATGACGGCGGTCGGTCGACCACATGGCCATGTCGTGCACAAACGTCCTGATAGCGCCGGAAAATTGTGCGAATACCTCCTTCATGACGCCGGGCCGCCGATGTTCCTCGAGTCTTCGCTTGCCAAAAACCGGGACCCCATTAGAGTCCCGGTTTTCTTGTATACGAACCCCTCAGGTTCTCGACTGGGGTTCAGGAAAGCTTATGAGCCCATCTGCCAACCGCTGCCACTTGCGAATCGTGGAAATCTGTTCGAAATTTCATACAGAAATTGCACTGATTTCGTAAAATCGAGAAATAGGTATGAAAAATCGAACAGAATCGTGCCTACAGCGGTAAAAATGACTTTGTATGCGAAAAATCATACAGAAAAGCGCAAAAGGGACTGCAATAGGCCGTCTCATGACAAGCAGTTACAACAGGTCATGACTTCGTCATAGCCCTGTGTATCCGCGCTCCGCCATGATTGACATCCATCGCCAGAACCGTTTCCAGCTCCGCTTTCGCTTCTTCCATTTTGCCGAGACCAAGCAGGCCGAGGCCTCTCATAAATCGGCAATGAATTGTGTTGCGCTTGTCCAAATCGTCCTCGAACACTAGGAAATCCGGCAAAGAAACCGCGAAATAGTCAAATTTCACGTCATCATGCAGATGCTTTTCCGCATAGTCGATCAGCTTGTTGAACCTGCGCTTCGCTTCCTTTTCTATGCCCAGCTTGTTCCAGGCGAGTCCCTGATAAAAAATCATCTCCGGCGGCTGATCGTTGTAATACATCGCGCTCGTCGGTTCCTCCAAGCCCTGAGACGCTCGGCGGAAGCACGCTTCCGCTTCGGCCGTCTTAGACATGCCCTCGAGAGCAAGCCCCATGAAGTAGTACACATGATTCTCCTGCGCGCCCTCCAGCTTGCCTTCGCCCAGGTTATCCGGATACACAAGCGCCGTTTGCAAACGGTCAAGCGCTTCCGCAAACCGACCCTCCGCCAAGTTCTGCTTAGCGGCTTCCACATGTCCCAGCACATGCTGGCCGGTGACCTTGCCTTCGCCTCCCTCCCACGGGTGGAAGTTCCGAACGTCCAGCGCCTGCAGAGCTTCCCGGTGCCGCCCTAATTGGTTGAGAAGCGTTACATACTCAACATACAAATCGTCGCGTTTCTCAACAAGCGGCATATGCGCCTGGAGGGCACATAAACGCGTCTCAGCCGGATGGCCCAGCCTCTTATAAAGCTGATCCAGCTCGTAGAATACGCGGGCATCGTCCTGCCCGAGGGCAAATGCGCGCTCCAGCGATTGCAGGGCGCGTTCCGAATCGCCCAGCTTGTTATAAAACGCGAGCGCCAAATTGCGGTGAACGGTCGCGAAAGCGCCGTTAGCTTCGCGCGAGGCCTTCCAAGCCCGGACGGCATCGTAATGCCGTTTCTTGTCGTAGTACCAGTTCCCCAAATAATAGTTCGCCTTGTCATCCGCAGCATTGGCGGAAACCGCGCTTTCCAGCGCCAGCAGCTCGAACAGCGTGTTGGGAAAGCAAAGGCCCGGCGCCGCCGTCTGCCCGGCCGCCCGATGCTGCGAAGCCAACTCCGGATGGCCGGAAAGCTCGTGCAAATAGGCAAGCGCGTAGTGAACCGTCGGATAGGCTGCTGCCGAGGCGCTCGGCGCGATTCGGTTCAGCACCTCAATCGCTTCTTTCAACAGCCCGGCGAACGCATAATCGGACGCCAAGTTCAAATAATTGTGCGCACTGCCGCGCAGCAAACGCCGCAATTCCTCGCCGGCCTCCAACGACCCGGCCTCATCCCCGGCTTCTTGCAACGCCAGCATAAGCTCGTTTCCGGCGCCGAAGTCGGCGATATCGATCTGCAGCGTTTCTCTCGCAAAATCGGCAGCTTCTGTCCGGCATCCCCGTCTCCGCAGCAGCGCCGCCTTGAGATGGCGTGCCTTGAAATTATGGGCGTTTCGGACCAGAGACTTGCCGACAAGCTCGAAAGCCTCCTCGATCCCCCCCTGGGATGCGGCAATCTGGGCGAGCGTAAAGAAGCCGGCGTCCTGCCAGGCTCCCGACCACGTCGCCTTGTACAAAGCGGCAAACGCCTCGCGGTTTCGCCCCTGCAGCTTTAGCGACAGGCCAAGCTGGTAGTAAGCCTCGCCGTCATACGGATTCGCGTTGCGCCAGTTCAGCGATTTTACTGCCGTGCGAAAATGCTTTTCGGCCTGGGAAAACTGCCCTCGCCGCAGCAGCAGCGTGCCGTATGCGATATTGATCCGAATATCGCTCTCATCCCGCTTCAAGCCTTCCAAATAGTAAGCTTCCGGCTCGAACGTCGCGTGACGGTACTGCTCAAGATGCAGACCTGCCAGGTAAAGCTGTTCATTCGTGCGCAGTTCATGCGGCTCCGGCAAAGGTTTGGCGGCTTCCGGCACTTCTTCGATGGACGGCGCTGCGGGCCGGTAGGAAACCAACAGCCGTCCATCGGCGCTATGAACAGTAATGGTTAACTCATGCGCTTGGTCGTCATCCTCCAGGGGAACAGCCAATTCAAAGGTGGATAACGGGGATAGCGCCGCCGTTTCTTTGAAGTAGGACCGCCGCTTCCCTTTCAGCTCAATGACCGCTCCTTCGTAGAGCGAAGTCGCATAGGCCTGAGCGAGCGCTTTGCGCGTCCGGTCGTCGACCTCCAGATTGACTGCCGCTTCAATGGTCGCGTTTTTGACAACACCGATGTTCTTGTAAGGCATAAAATATTGGGTGAACGATTTCTCCTCGTAAGGCGCAAGCCAGGTGAAATCGGGCTGATTGTCCGTGAAGACGCCGGTCATCAGTTCAATATACGGACCGTCTTCGTCCGTCAGATTGCGGTCCCAGGCTTGGCCGAACTCGCCATTGCCCCAGGTCCACTGCTTTTTGCCCGGAGATACGTGATGATTGGCCACATGCAGGAGACCGGCCCGAACGCCGTGATCGTACCCGCCTACAAAGTTATAATCGGACTTGTAAGCCATATAGGAGGTCGGCACCGGAATATTGCGATAGCGGGAAATATCGACGCCTGCGGAATAATCCATTTTGTAATACGTGCCCGTAGCAATCGGAAATCGGGATACGTCACGTTTGCCGTGATCGAATACAGCGGTAACATCGGGTGGAAAAACGGACTGCGTATGATCGTTAACCGCCACCGCAGGGTTGGCCCACCAGAGGAAAGTTTGCGGCTCCGCTGTCCGGTTGTACAGACGGGCCGATATTTCCAGATATGCCTTGCCCGGATACAGGGTAAAGCCGGCCGTCATTTTCGTGCCGTACATGCGGTCGATTTCGCTTACCCACACCGTTGCGCTGCCGTTCTTGTTCTCCTCAAGCTTGTACTCGACCGGACCGTACGTATTCGGACGGTGGTGCTGCGGCCAATTGAATTCGATCCCGCCTGAAATCCAGGGTCCGGCCAATCCGACTAAGGCAGGCTTGATGACCCGGTTGTAATAGACAAAGTCGTATTGATTGGTCTTGTCCAGCGCCCGGTAAATGCGCCCGCCCAGTTCGGGCATAATCTCAATACGAACATACTCATTCTCCAAAATGGCCATGCGGTAGCTTTGGGGCCGTTTCTCATCTTCAATCCGGTCAATGACCGGGTGCGGATAAACTTTTCCGGAGCTTCCCTGATAAACCCGCTTTTCCAGAAACATCGGATTGCGGTCAGGCTCTCCGACGCCGTAAGTCGGGATGACGACATCCTCTTCCCATATTCGGACCCCTTGGAACGATTGCTCAGGTTGTGCGTATAGCGTCAAAATAAACCCTCCTTCAATTGATCGTATATGTGTACGGCAGCCGCCTTCATTCGCCAATAGACCGTTTGCAATTACCGATGGCAGTGAATCGGCGCATGGGAGTCTGTCCGACGGAGTTCATCGGACAGACTCCTGGGAGGTCCGCAAGGGACTTGCTCCCGGTGAGTCCGGCGGTCCCGATCAAGCTTCCGCGACGAACCCTTCGCCGATCCCGCCGGTTCCGAGCCGGACCGATATCGACCAGTCCCAAGCTTCGCCGGGCTGAACGACCTGCGCCGTGCCATTGTCTCTCGCCCGGTCAAGACTGTCGTAGAAGCCGATCGACGGCTCCAATGCAATCGCATTGCGGTCGTTGCCCATTCCCTCGTCGATCCAGATGCCGAGATAGGGAACGCGGGCCGGATCGCATTCCATGCGGAGCCAGTTCCCGCTTATTGCACCGGTCAGACCGCACCAGCCCTGCTCATGAATGCCGGGCACATAATACTTGCGGCCGTTCCCCGTCTGCCGTTCCGTTACCAGCGATTGCTCCGCCCACGGATAGGACCGGCCGGCGGTTTGGTTCAAGCCTCCGAAGACGCAAAGCACCTCTTGGACGGAAGGAGGCAATACGAGATTCGTCGGCTCCGAAACGGCGAACTGCGGATGCGGCACCCAGAGAAACGGCAGCGGATCGCTGCCCTGATTCGCAACGCTGTAGTCCATCCGCAGTGTATCGGCGGCGGCAAAAGATAGCTTTCGCGTAAGCCGATAAGGCTTCGCCAAGCCTTCCACCGAGCAGGAGACCTGTTCTCCGGTGTACGAGTAATCCCAGGGCAGCGCCCACACTTCGCCATGGTCGGGCAGCGGACAGCGCCCCTCCGCATCCGCGAAGCAGGGATTGATCGTCGGGAAGCATTCGTCCCACCCGCTCATATCCGCTTCGCCAAAGGGAGAGCCGTAGGCCGGCCGGAGCAGCTCGCGGCTGCCGGCGTCCACCAGCCATTCCCTG
The DNA here is from genome assembly GCF_056120505.1 of Paenibacillus sp. sgz302164. Lineage (NCBI taxonomy): Bacteria > Bacillati > Bacillota > Bacilli > Caryophanales > Paenibacillaceae > Paenibacillus > Paenibacillus sp. sgz302164. The sequence continues at coordinate 328,261 of NZ_JBVYOL010000005.1, forward strand.
TCCGCCGGTTTATAGCGCAGCGAGACGATTTTTGCCCCCAGCCCGGGAATCAGTTCAACGCGGATTACTTTCGTTTCCAGCACAAGCGACAGCCAGCCTCGGTAGGCGGACGTCCATACCCGGACATTTTGGCTTTTATCCTTCATGAGGGTCAACCTTTCTGCAGCGTAAGTTCGTATACAGGCACGGCGGCGATGCCTTTCAATTCCGCGATCGACTCCTCCGCGTTCTCGCTCCAGCCAGCCATCGTCGTATGGCTAGCGACGGTGCTGCCCTTACGGATCGGCGAGATATAGAGGTACATTCCTTTCTGAAGCAGCCTCTCGCTGAATTGCTTCAGTCCGATTTCCCACGTTTTTCCATTGCTAAAGTTATCGTTAATCAAATCGCCGTCGATAAAGGCGTAGCCGATATCTCCCGTGTAATCGATCCGCAGCAGCGCCTCCTTGATTCCGACGAAGGCATTCGGCGAAAACGAAAGCACGGCCTTGTCATCCTTCACCCGTTTGAGCTCAAAACCGATTTCCCGGCGAGGCACCCGGAACCGGTACGCCGTAAAGAGCCCTTCCTGCTTTCGCTCCAGCAGTTCGCCTCCGTTGATAAGGCCGAGCCCGTCAAAATCGGGAAATACGCGAAGCGCAATTTCTTCCGCTCCGGTCGCTTCCAGCTTCACCTGATCGCCGCTGACGAGCAGATTGCAATCCGTAAGAATAACGCGTTCGCTTCCCCAGATTGCTGCCTGCCAGAAGCCGAGGCTCTCCTCGTCGGTGAGCGTAATCAGGCGCACACTGCGTCCGGCAGCGGACGTTAGCAAGATAGGCGCGGCATTCCCCGCAGCGGGGCGTACAACCGTCACCCCATTACGCTCGAAAATCTCCGCCGATCCGGCTTCAAAACCTGCCAGCGAGGAAGTTTTAAAGGCATATTCCGGCAGCATCCCCTTCGGCGAAGCGAAGAAATAATAGGAAGCCCCGTCAACTTCCAGCCGGGTGATCAGTTGCGCCATGGCATGTTCCAGCATGATGCCTTCCAGGTCAAACCGATAGGGCAGCATCGCATAGCTATCCGGGTCCAACGTCAGAGCTCCTTCAGCGGGAAAACGAATCTCCCTATCCTTGGTGACAACGGTCACGCCGTCCGCCACGCTCAGAGCGTGTGTCTGTACATGGTCCTGATAGTTGTTCAGGAACAGGAGCCCCGAGCCCTCAGACGCCCGAACCGCGCAGCGCAGCGTATCCGTATCGGCCGGTTCCATCTTCGACGTATCGCCGGGCAGTATCGTCTTGGTCCGGCACAGCCATTTCTCGAAAGTCCGGAAAAAATAATGCTGCAGCCGCGTACGGTGATACGATTCGCGCACTTGGCCGAATTCCCCGATGCAGGCGTTAAAGTCGTAGGAAATTTTCGGCGTTGCCAGATCGTTGAGAAACACATCGCGCTTCCCGGTCGGGTTCGAGCCGCCATGGTACATATAGTACCCGATCAAATTGCAGCCTTCCGCCACCTTGATGCCGGTCATCGCCGATACACTGACATAAGGAAAATCGAAACGGTATTTATAAAACGGCGTCATCCCGCCGCCCATCTCGCAGCAGGCATACGGATAATCCTCGGGCGTGTATCCCGGCTCGAAATTGTAGCTGACCGGAATGTGATTGTTATGTTTGTCCCGGAATATATATTCCGGCGTCGCCGGATGCTCGCGCATATCGCCGAAACGGTCATGCTCGTAATAAATCCAGGGCCAGTGGGAATACCCGCCCCAAAGCGGCAGCATCTCGGCGGCCGGGGCGTTGGCGCCTCCCCAAGCCGTACAAGTGTACAACGGCGTGTCGATGCCGGCTTCAATCGCCATTTCTTTCAGCTTCAGCATATGAGCTTCGCCGTCCTCCCCGCGCGTCAGCCACTCATTGCTGATGCCCGTCGTCAGAGCCCATTGCGCGGCAGAGTGGCCGTGCTCGTTCTCAATCTGCGTGCCGATAATCGGCCCGCCCTGCTTGAACAGCAATCCCTGCACCTGCGAGCTGATTTGCTCATAAAGCCGCTTGGCGAAGAATAAATAACCTTCGTCATTGGAGCGCACATCGAAGGGCCGGCCGAACAGCCAATCCGGCAAGCCGCCGTTGCGGATTTCCCCATGATCGAAAGGCCCGATGCGGATGATGACGTACAGGCCATGCTTGCCGCAAAGCTCGACGAACCGCCGCAGATTTCGGCGTCCGCCCCATTCGAATACACCTTGAATTTCCTCGTGTACATTCCAAAAAATATAGGTGCAGACGATGTTCACGCCGCCCATTTTTGTTTTGACAATCTCGTCTTCCCAAGCATGCTCGTCATACCGGCTGTAATGAAATTCGCCGCAGATGCCAAAAAAAGGATGGCCGTTTTTTTCCATAAAGTAGTTGTTAAAGCGAATGTGCTCGCCGGTCGGGCTGCTTCCCTGCATGTAGTTTTTATCCACATCAATCGCTTTAAAATCCTGACTGGCGTCAATACGGTACGCTGCCATTTAAAATTTCCCTCCTCGCTTGTCGCTATCCTGAAAAAAAGGCAAAAGAATAGACTCTCCCGAACTGAGAGAGAGTCTTTATCCAATTGCAGCGCCGGCTACTTCTTGTTGGCCAAGAACGCGGCGGCCTGTTTCTCGACCTCGGCTTTTACCTTGTCAATGCCTGCTGCTTTCAGCTTTTTGTCGAGCGTGTCAAACGCCTCGTCCACATTTTTCACGGCTCCGAAATAAATCGGCTGGGCATATTGAGTGGACACGTTTTTCAAATTGGCGACTTCGGTTTTGATGCTTTCCGAGTTAAAGGTGAATCCCAGGTATGGCACAGGCTTCAAATAATCTTTGATTTTGCCGTTCAGTGCAATATAGCTGTCCGTCCAGGTCGCCATCGGCTTGAACAAATCTTTGTTCACGAACCAGAAGCCAGCTGCATCCGGAGGATACGTATTGGATTCGCTGGTCACGCCGGCAGGCAGGCCGATTTTGCCGTCGCTTGTAATCATATAGTTCTTGCCTTCAACGCCGAAATAAGCCAGATATACATAGGCAGGGTCTTCCATCAATAAATCAAGCGCTTCCAGCGTGCGTTCCGGATTTTTCGAGTTGGCCGCAACCGCAATCCCGTTGTTGATCCAGCTCGTTTGCGAAACTTTGCCCGACGGATACAGCATTGGCTTGACGTAGACGTCGATGCCCTTCTCCTTCGCGCTCGTCATGACGGCAGCGACATCGATGGAGTTGCCGAAGGCAACGCCCGTTTTTCCCGCTACAAAATTATCCTTGGAACGCACCTTGTTGGCGTAAGGGTTCTTGTTAATGTAGCCTTTGTCATACCAGTCCTTCATGACAGTCGCCGCATATTTCTGAGCGCTCAGGAACGGCTCTTCCGTCATGCCGACGATCTTGCCGGTCGAATCGTCAAAATCGGAGGTGATCCCTTGGGCCATCGGATCGCCGGAATCGAAAGGCGCCCCGGCCCAACCGACCTTCTCTTGCAGCAAGGTTTGATACGGTGTCGGCAAATCGTATTGCGACTCGAGATTCAGAGGAATCATGTCCGGGTAATCTTTTTTCACTTCCGCCAAATACGGTTCAATGTCCGAGAACTTTTTAAATTCCTTTATGCCGGCTTTGTCCATAATGTCTTTGCGGAACAGCGCCACATTGACCTTGCGGTCCGGCGTCGAGGTCGGCACCATGAACACATTGCCGTTCACCTTGGCGGCCGTAATCGCTTCCGGCGGCAGTTTGGCCATATGCTTCGGCATATAGGTTTTCAACATGTTCTCATCCAGCTTCAGGAATGCGTTTTTGGTCGCTTCAGACACATAGAAGTTCCAATCGGCGGCAAAAACAAAATCCACATCGGCGCCGGAAGCAAGCATCAGCGGATATTTGGACGCTACGTCTCCCCAACCGATATAATTGATTTCCAGCGTAGCGTTGATATCCTTCTTAAGCTTGGCGTTGATCGCGCTGAGCACCTCCGGCATCCCCTTGGGCGCTTCGCCGAGCAAGTAGCCGACGATCTTCACTTCTTTGGAATGATCGATCTTGCTCGTCGACGCACCGGCGGCGGCGGTTTGACCGGGAGCCTCCGACTTTGCCGGACTGCTCGAAGCATTGTTGCTCGAGGAACAGGCCGACAAGAACATCGCAGACGTCAGCACCAACGGCACAGAGAGCAGTGTAAACTTTTTGAGACTTTTCAAAATAAAGACCTCCCTTTTTTGATAAAATTTATATAAATCCCCTAACGGGAGATTTGCCATAATGCCGTGCCGTTTAGCCTTTGACAGCGCCGATCGTGACACCTTTGACAAAATATTTTTGGACAAACGGGAAGACAATCGCAATCGGCACCGTCGTAATGACGGTAAGGGCCAGCTTGAATGTTTCCTTCGGATCGTTGGTCGTTACGTGCTGGGCCATCGCAGACGAGAGATTGATCGAAGACAGCATTTTGTAGAGCAAATACTGCAGGGTGACATACTGCGGTTTGTCTGTAAACATCATCGCTGTCCACCAATCGTTCCAGTAGGCGAGTGCCGTGAACAAACCGATGGAAGCCAAAGCCGGTTTACTAAGCGGAAGCACCATTTGGAAAAAAATCCGGAAGTCCCCCGCCCCGTCAATGCGCGCCGACTCGACAAGCGGCTCGGGTATACTGCTGCTGATGAAACTTCTGAGAATCAGCACATACATCACGTTAAACATCGGAACGAGCAGCAGCACGAGATAAGTGTTTTTCAAATGAAGATCGCTGCTGATCCACAAATAATAAGGGGCCAGTCCCCCGTTGAACAGCGTCGTGAAGAACAGAAAGAACGCCAAACCGTTGCGGTACTTCACTTCTTTGCGGTACAGCACATAAGCTGCCATCGTCGATATTAAAAGGGAAATCGCTGTGCCGATGACTGTCGTGAGCAGCGTCACCTTGAATGCGTTCAGCACGTCTTCCGGATAACGGAAGATGAGCCTGTATGCTTCAACGGAGAAAGAGCGGGGCCAGAACCAGTATCCGTCCTTCAGCACCGAAGCCTCGGAGGAAAAGGAGCCCGCCAGCATGACGATAAAAGGAATCAAGCAAAATAGAGCAATCAGACTGACCAGCGTGTAGGAAATCGATTGAAACAACCGGTCCTGCTGCGGCCCGCCTTTTTTCATAGCAGGCCGGTTCGCGGCAGGAACCGCCGCTTCATAGGACTTAACATTGGCTTCCATGTACGTTCACTCGCTTTCTGCAGGATAGGCCTAGGAGTCTGTCCGACGGAGCTGCTTTTGTGCATACCTTCCACGGACTTCATCGGACAGACTCCTAGAACAGGGCTTGCTCAGGCTCATAACGCTTGACCAGATAATTGGCGGTCAGGATGATGATCAAGGTCAGCACCGATTGATAGAAGCCCACGGAAGATGCCATGCCGAAGTCCAGAGATCCTACCAGCGAGCGGAACACCAGCGTGTCAATAATATCGGTTGCGTCCATCAGCGACCCGTTGTTGCCGATCAACTGGAAGAACATATCGAACTCACCGCGCATAATCCGCCCAAGTCCGAGCAGAAGCAGAATAATCATAGTCGGCTTGAGAAGAGGCAGCGTGATTTTGAAAATTTTCTGGAACCGCGTTGCGCCATCGATCGTCGCCGCTTCATAAATCTCCTGATCGATACCGACGATCGCCGCCAGGTACAGCACACTGCCGAATCCAACCCATTTCCAGACATACAGGATCGGCAGGAGCAAATACCAGTACGAGCTCGTGGAGTAAATGTCGATCGGCTCCATGTGGAAAAAACCAAGTATCCGGTTGACAATGCCGTATTCGTAATTCAGAAAGTTGTAGACGAACGCGGAAACCGTGACCCAGGAAATGAAGTAGGGGAGAAACATAAAAGTTTGCGCTATTCTTTTAAACCAATTCGTGTAAATTTCGGAAATAAGCACAGCGGACAAAATCGAGAATACGGTATAGACGCCAAGAAACACGGCATTGTAAACAATCGTATTTTTCGTCACGAGCCACGCTTTGCCTGAAGAAAAAAAGTAATGAAAGTTCTCCAGTCCGTTCCAGGGACTCAGAAAAATCCCGTCTTTGTAGTTAAACTCCTTGAAAGCCATCACAATGCCGGCCATCGGCACATAGGCAAAGACGATAAAATAAATGGCGATCGGGAGAAACATCAAATATAACGGCCATCTCACCCGAAGCTCGCGGATTACGCCCAAGTCCATCACCCTCCATCCCTTTTCTCAAAACAACTTTTATCTATGTCTTTATTGTAAAGGGACGGCAGCTTCGCAAGTAGCGGTTAAACCTATGAAAACCTTTGAATTTCTAAGCTTCGATCTGAGCGGGCAGCCGAATCAGGACTCGGGTCCCTTTGCCGGGTTCGCTTTGAAATTTCAAACCGTACACCGCACCGTATGCGATCCGCAGCCGCTCCTGGATATTGCGGACGCCATAGCCGCCTCCTTTGCTCCCGCTGCTTCTCTCTTTAAAGATATGGTTCATCTGCTCGGCATCCATCCCGACGCCGTCATCCGCGACTTCAATGAGAAGATCGCCGTCCTCCAGCCAGGAGGAGATGCATATGGCTCCCTCCTCAGGCTCCTTCTCCATAATGCCGTGGAGAATGGCATTTTCCGCAAGCGGTTGCAGCAGTATTTTCGGAACCCGGTAATCATACAAATTTCTGGATACTTCCATCTGCAGGCGAATACCGCCGCCAAAGCGCATATTTTGAATGCGGACGTACGCCTCCATATGCTTGAGCTCATTCCCCAGTGTGACGTATTCCTTTCCGCTGGAAAGACTCAGTTTGTAAAAGACCGCGAGCTCGTCCACAACCCGCGAAATATCGGAGGCGCCCGATTCAATCGCCATGACATTAATCAAATCCAGCGTATTATATAGAAAATGCGGATTGATCTGAGCTTGCAGCGCCTGCAGCTCCTTGTTCTTGACTTCCCTCCCGAGCAAAAACGTTTCGTCCATAAGATTGGATATATTATTGGCCATTTCATTGAAATTGCGGGTCAACTCGCCGATTTCATCCTCACTGACCGGCAGATGCGCCGAAGGGAATCTTCCGTTCTTCACCATGCGGATATGTGCGATCAGCCGGAGAATGCGCTTGGTCGCCCGGTTGGTAACCAGATAGGACAACGGCAGCATTAAAGGCACAATGAGAAGAAAAATCCATATCGTCCGATTCCGGGCCTTATTGCTGGAGGCCAAAATATCCGAATAGGGAACAATCATCGCCACCACCATATCCGTGCGGGGAATTTCCTGCACACCGAGCAAATAGCGCTGACCGCCAATCGAATAGCGGTCGTTCCAATCGTTCGCGTTCGGGGAGCTCTTATACTTATTAATGATCGCATCCGATTGTTCGGACGTAAGGGGAAAATGCTTGGAGGCGCTGAGCACTTCCCCGCGCTTGTTAAACAACAGAGAGAAGGTATTTTGGGTTAGCACAGCATGATCCAAAACATTCTGAATGCCGCTTTTCGTGACGCGCGCACGAACCAAACCGTCGAATTGCTGAAGGTTATGCGAATTAGGGATTTTGCGGATCACGCTTAGCTCCTGGGGATCGGCGTCGCCATCCAACACGGAAGAAGGCAGCCAGGTAATCACGGCATTCTCGTTTGCAAAATGTTGGAACCATGGCTCATTCTCCAACTTCCTGATACTGAGAAAGTCAGGATTTTCCGTCGCTCCGGCCAGTCCTTGTTTCATATAGAGCTGAATCGTTTCGATATCCTCATTGTATCGAAACTGATTCACCAACCGGGACAATTGGAGCGCATTCATATGCCACAAATTCACGTCGAGATAAGGCGTGGAATCCGCGATCACATTTTCCTGCACCAGGTTGTTGAAAGCGACAAAGTTGAGCACTTCCGTAATGGCCTGGCTTTTGTATTGAAGGTAGGAATTGGTTTCATCCAGCATCTTGCGCGCCAAATACAGCGCATTATCCTTGCTTTCCTGCCGGTTTGTTTGGATATTGATAAACAGGAGTATCAAAAAAGGAACCATGATGACCAGCACATAGGAGGAGAACAGCTTGTAACGAATGCCCAGGTTTCTGAAAGATAGCCGTCTCTTCATGAGTCACACTTTCCCTGTCATTTTCGACAGCTTCTCCCTGTATTCGCTTGGCGTCACGCCCGCATATCGTTTGAAGAAGGTCGTGAAATAGTTCGCGTCTGCAAAGCCTAACCGGGAAGCCACCTCCAGGAGCTTCATGTCTTGACCGCGAAGCAGCTCCTTCGCCTTATCCAGGCGTGTTTCGGTTATGAATTCCTTAATGGTCTGACCGCGCTGCTTCTTAAAATAAGAGCATAGATACGTCTCGCTAAGCTTGACATGCTGTGAAATCGCATGAATGCCAAAGCCTTTCTCATGAAAGTGGGCAAGTGTAAAACGGATAATCTCCCTCAGCTTTCCCGTGCCCGCAGCGCCGTCATCCGCGCTCATGTCAAAAGACTCGACGGAGGACAGCAGATAAGCTGCCAGCAAATCCAGGCTGGGGAGCCGGTCAATTTCTTTCCAGATATACCGCCGCTCGGCATTATCGGAACGCTCGGTTACGCCAAGCTGGGCCGCGGTCTCCATGATCGCGAGCAGCATTTGGAAATAGGTATCCTTGACCCGAGGGATATCAAGATCCTGCACATCTTTGACGCGGGCTGTCCAGCGGCGGATCGTCTCCTTCACCAGATCGATGTCGCCTTTGCGAAGTTCGCTGCGCAGACGGCGTATTTCGTCCCAATCCGTATGAAGCGGAACGCTCGGACTCAGCTTGTCGGCAAACACGGGGGCCTGGCCGTTCGTATAAAATTGAAAACTGACAGCATGAACAGCCTGGCGGTACGCATGCGGGATGTCCATAAGCTCCGCGGCTGCTCCCCCTACCCCCAGCCGCAGTTCGATCATCGGACCTGCCATCCTTTTGAGCTCAGCCTGCATGTCTTCGATCCACTCCCGCCCTGCCTGATAGGAACTTCCATAACATCCGGGCAATATGAGGACAAGGGCATGAGAGGCGTCAAAGCCGGTCAATACCTGATGCGACCGAAACGACGGATGCCGGCCAATCGTGACCAGTATGCGCTCTTGCACCATAACCGGGTTCTCGGGATGATCCGTTGGGCTCCAGAATAGCGTGGCAACAGCCACCGTGTAGGGGCCGCTGAGGGGAAGGAGAAAGGTTTCCCGATTTTGCAAAGCCTGCAGCGTATGCCCGGCCGAGGGACTGGAAACCAGCCTTCTGACCATCTCTTGCCGCAAAATCGGCAGGCTGCGGTCCAAATCCGCCTGCAGCAATCCGTATGTCTCGGCCTTCTTGATCTCCTCGCGGCGCAGCTGCACCGCCTCCTCCACAGTTCGGCGCACCTCTTCCAGATTGATCGGCTTCTCCAAATATGACAACGCTTTCAAATGAATCGCCGATTTGAGATATTCCTTGTCGGAAAAACCGCTTAGGAAAATAATTTTGCAGGCCGGATCTTCTTGCCGATAAGCTGCGGCGAAATCAATGCCGTTCATTTTGGGCATGCGCACGTCGCACAGAATAACATCCGGCCGCAGCACCTTGGCCACATCGATCGCGACTTGACCGTTTTTGGCGGTCTCCACTTCGGAAATTCCGATCTCCTCCCAATGTATATAATGCTGCAGCAGGTCCCGCGTACGGTTCTCATCGTCTACAATCAACAATTTCATGATGGTTATCTCCTTTATGCTTCATTCCGGCAAAGGACTAACAGGGTATCAATATAATAATAGTTGATGACACCGGATGATCAAAGAGGATAAACTTTGGATTTTCTTTTTATTCTTCAGCACCCTCTCCGAGTGCCCCTGCTCTGGCATGAATATGCATGCAAAAAGACGCTCCCAATCCCACTTGTATAGTGGTTTTGGAGGCGTCTTTTGGGACTTTGTCGTTCTTCAATAGTCTGTGTTTCGAATCTCTCAAGCCTCAATCAATCAATTCTTGACGAAGGACCAATCATCCACCCTCACCCAGTTGTTGGCGCCCGCTACCGAGAAAACGCCGATTTGCGCCGATCCGTTTGTAACCGCAACGTTAGGTATGGTCACCTGCGTCCAGGAACTGATTGCAGAATTGATCGGATAATCAATTTCGGCGCCCCCGTAATTTTTCACAAAAATCTGGGCTGTTGACTGACCGCCGCTGCTTCTAACCCATACTTTCAAGGTATACGTGCCATTGGGCAGATTGGAAAGATTTTGATAGCGGCTTGCGCTGTAGGCACTCGATGCCGACTGTGTCGCGGCCCAGTTTCCGGTATGTCCGCCGGAAACATTGGAATTCGGGTCCGTCGACACATTACTCCAGATCAGCCAACCGGCCAATGCATTCTGCGAGACGCGATCCGCCTCGTAACTTGGATTCATGACGTAGTTGTTACCGCTTCCAACACTCCATGTACCGGCCGCCGCATCCAGGTTAACCTGACTCAACGAGTTGAGGGTTGGCGTCGTACCGTTGAAGGAAAGCGGCAGCCACTCGTTGTATCCGATTCCGTTGCCCGCGAAATCGCTCCAGCGGTCTCCGCCGAACAGCACAGTCGTGCCGGATGTCCCTTGAACCTTGATGAACATGGAGGTTTGCGAAACATGGGAGAAATCGGCATCGGTGCCGTTCATGACGGATTCACTCGAATACGGCCCCTTTATATTCGTGGCTGTAATGTAATAGGTATGGGAAGCGTTCCAGCCATGCAGGTCTGAAGAGCACAAATAATAGACTCCGTTATATTTGAACATAGCATTTCCTTCGCGGCCGCCGGAAGAGCTGTTGAACACATTCGTTGCCGGCTCGACGTTCAAATAATCGGAAGCCCGCAGCTCGGAGACATAAAGGTGGCTTCTCCCGTTGGTGTTGCTGAAAATCAGATAAGCCTTGCCATCGTCATCGACAAACGTCGACTGATCCCCCGACATATTATTGACGACATTGCCGATAGAAGTCTGAACATGATCGAAAGTAAATGTACCCGTAGGCGTGTCGCTTGTAGCAAAGGCGATTCCGCTTCCGGCCGGACCTACATATTGCGTAATGAGGACGTATTTTTGCGTATTCGTGTTGTACACGACGCCAAGTCTGCCTAACCAGCTGGCATCCCAAGTCGAGCCGTCCGTCGCGCCCGTGATGACATTTCCACAGAAGGTCCAATGAACCAAATCCGTGGAGGAATAACAAGTCACCGCGCTGAACTTCGTATCGCTGTTCTTCTTCGTCGGATTATTGTAATAAGTGACCGCGCCGTTGTATTTCACCCCATACCAATAATACGTACTGCCAACTTTAAGGACGTTGCCTCCCTGGGAGTATATCGGATTGTTCGAGGTGTCCTTCCAGAATTCATCGTTATTTAAGGTTTGGCTGGATGCACTGACAGTTGCCGCTCCGATCAAAACTGAAGCGAGCATGATAAGAAGATAGCTTTGAATAACGGAGACCCATTTCATGCTTCTTTTCATGATAACCTTCCCTTCACTTGAATTATTGGATGCTTTATTCATAAAATCAAAACTGCCGCCTTCGCTCCTTTCTTGATTATTTTTATTTCAATTCCAAATATAAAACGCTTTCATTTTTAATGACATATGACAATCCTTCGATTTCCTTTGTAAAGTTATTTGGATACAAAAAAAGAGTGACTTCAAATGACCGCTAATTGCGGTATAAAGTCACTCTTTTTGAAATTATGCGGCAGCGCCGCTAACAGCTTTAGATTTTAATACACGTCACGTTGGTAACGTTTTTGCTCTTGCATATCATTTAAATACGCTTCGGCTGCTTCACGGTTCATCATACCTTCTTTTTCAATTACATCAATAAGCGCGTTGTGGACATCTTTCGCCATGTTTTGCTTATCTCCGCAAACGTAGAAGTATGCTCCTTTTTCCAGCCATTCAAATAATTCTTTGCTGTTCTCAAGCATTTTATGTTGTACATATACTTTTTGCGCGGCATCGCGGGAGAACGCAGCCTCTATTCTTGTCAATACCCCGTCTTTTTGATATTCTTCCAACTCGTCCTGATAAAGGTAATCCGTCGCTGAACGCTGGTCTCCAAAAAATAGCCACGATCTGCCTGTTCCTTTATTCACCGCACGTTCCTCGATAAAGGAACGGAATGGCGCAATGCCTGTCCCAGGACCAACCATAATAATATCTTTATCCGAAGACTCCGGCAGATGAAAGTGTTTATTGGGCTGAACGAATACCGGAAGCGTATCGCCTTCTTGAATGCGTTCTGCAACTAATACAGAACAAACCCCTTTTCGTTCGCGTCCGTGAGCCATATAGCGGACAGCGCCGATCGTTAGATGCACTTCCTCAGGATGAGCGGCAATGCTGCTTGCAATCGAATAGAGCCGCGGTGTCATTTTTCTTAAAAGAGCGACCATTTCCCCGGCCGAAGCTTTCCATGGACCGAAATCGCGCAACATATCGAGCAAATCACGCCCATTGGTATATTCTTTCAGTTGGTCGGCATTTTCAGCTAACAAAAGCTTTCGCAGCTCTTCGTTTTCTGTGAATTCCACAGCCTGCTGCAAAATCTTTTTCGACAACAGCGTAATTTCAAAATGAGCGGTTAACGCTTCCTTCAGCGGAAGTGTATCGCCTTCCTTATTAATTATAACTGGCGTTTCTTCATCCCACTTCATTTCCTCAAGAAGGGAAGCCACTAATTCCGGATCGTTTTGAGGGATAATACCAAGAGCATAGCCTGGGATATAGGAAAGGTCAGATCCTTTTAACGACAACTCGATATGTCGAGTTTCTTTACTCGAACCGGCTCCATTTAAATTTACATTTTTGAGAACTTTCGCTTGAAACGGATTTGTCCTTGAAAATGTTGCAGGGCCCTTTGAGACATCTGTTGATTGCATAGTCTTCACCTCAAAAATTATATTAATCTAGAATAACACAAGAAGTAAAAATAATACATGTTTTTTGTATGACAATTGTGGCTCCCCATGTAAAACAAAACAAAAGGAGCTGCGCCGAGACAGCTCCTTTTGATGCTTTCCTATAATACCATCTGCATAAATCGCAGAAGGGTCAAAGTCTTTCGCTATTTTTTAATGATTGAGCAACCAGCCATTCCATAATCGTTGTCTTTTTCCCGTTTATTGCAGCTATGCATTCGTTGTTATACACATAAATCCAAGACCAATGACCATTGTATTCGTATGGCGTGCCATCCGCTTTCTTGTACAAGCCCGTAGTATCATGTACATTTTCAAACAAGGAGATTTGAACATTTTGGGCTCCCGCTTGGATTAACCGGTCATACGTTGGATTGACGAAGTTAGCCGGAGGCACGATCGGATCTGTTTTTGCAGCCGTGAACCAGATTGGAAGGTTTTTCATTGTCTGAATATCCGCATCACTTATAAGTGTATCTTTCAATGCTTCACAGGTTGGGAACGCAGCTGCAAAGTAGTTGGGATAATCGCGAATCATCAGCATGGTCATATACCCGCCGTTGGAGTCGCCGCCGATATATATGCGATCAGTATCAATATCTTTATGTTCGGCAACATAATTTTGAATCAAAGCCATCAGCGATTTCTCATATTTTGAGGTGCCGTCCCCAAACCCCGTTAAACCATCCATCCAAAAAGTCGGTGTCTGAGGCGCTAGCACATAAGCTCCATTAAAATAGGATTGCATCTCTTTTGAGGCGAAATTGACCGCCTTGTTTCCGGCAATAGCAATGGTTGGATCCGTTCCTCCTTCTCCGGCGCCATGCAACCAAATGATTAACGGATTTTTTTTGTTGTCTTTTGCCGGCACATAGCTTGCATACGTCAAAGTGATATTATCGTTGGTTGCTTTACCGGTTGTAAACTCATCTACAAGTTTCCTGGTTCCACCTGCAAACGTATTCACAACTAACCCTGAAATTTTTCCCGATGGTGTATGAATGTCTTTCTGTTGAGTAATCGTATAGTCGTTCGTAATCCATGCATTAAATCTTGTTCCGGCCAAATCATAGTTAATACCTGAACCTAAAGTTATACTCGGACCAATCTGCATTTCCAGAACGACATAGTTCCCCATTTTGACAGCAGGATTTCCCTTTTTATCAGCAGCGTATGCTTTAGTGACTACCCGGTCGCCTTCCTCTAAAAAAGGATTTTTCAATCTACTGTCGCTTCTAACTACATGCACTTTGAAAGTATCCGGTGTTACCGAACCCTTGGGTATCGGTTTGCCTACATCAATAACCAACTTCGTAATTGCCGGGCCCCAATCTTCGATTTCCGTAACAGTCCGATAAGAGTTTGATTGTGTCTGTTGCTTAGCCATCGCATTCATGCCAAATGAAAACGCCATACAAATTGCTAAAATACTTGTTATTGCAGCTTTGTAATTTTTGCTCCATTCATTTAACATGTTTCTACACCTCCCGATTTTATGATGGTATATCCTTTGAAGCGCTTACATTTTATATTATAATAAAATCCTTGTAATATCCCGACTTATTGATATTAAAATTCCGACATCAATACCGATTATACATCGCAGCGGCGGAACTTCGTTTATTTGGGTATTCGTTCAATAAAGCGTTCAATGGTACCGTCGAATGGAAAGTCCCTATTTTTGATGCGTTCCTTTAAATGAGCCAATTCTTGTTTTGCCCTCTGAATCAATTCATCCGGGTATGAAAATTTTATTGAATTACTTTCAAATTCATCTTCGTCAACAACCTTCCACTCTCCGTTTCTCTGGACTAGATCAAGGTCTAAATCCACAAAAGACACAACATTTCCGTTGATTTGGGCAGGCTGATTGATATTGCAGTAATACTGATTAATTTCCCCATCTACAACGTCAGCACTAACCGTAAACCACAATTCCGACGAAAAGAACTCTATAGTCCAGTTTTCCATAGTAAAAATTTTTTGCTTAGTAAAATGCTGCAATTGCCTTCCCTGCTCGCCAAGTACAACCATATACGTGCTTGTCTTCTCTAGAAGTCGAGTATTCCATTTATAATGCAGACGATTTCCGTATTTCATTGCTTGGATAGTGATCTGTTGATTATTCATGCTTTAACCTAATCATGATTATCATATGAATTTTCACCTTTCTTAGCCCATGCTATAGCTTTCTTGACCCTATCATGATATTCGTACACCCACAAAAAGCATCACTTAAAGTAAGCTTGAATCTTATCAAATAATGCTTTCTCCGCATAGGTGCTCAAAGAGAACATACTATAAACCCTACTTAAATGCAAAATAGCCTTAGTAGCCAGGAACTGCGATGATTTTTCACGAACATCAACAGGTATTTCGGGATAGGCTTGAATACAAGACATAAGATGATTGGCTAATTGTTGAGCTACTTTATTTAGATATTCACCTTTTATCGTCTTAGCATCATATTTAGGCAAGATCCTCTCATCGAAAGTCTGCCATAAACCTGATTGAAATTGTTTTGTGAATTTTCCACCAGCGTTTTTTTCTCCCAGCCCAAATGAATCATTTGCTGAACTCATATCGTTTGCACCGGTTTTTTCGTTTTTTGAAGAACCTTTCGCTTTCGTGCCACTAATCTTGGGAATCAGTGTATTTGGCAAGCTATTTCTAAGCAATATATACTCCTTAATTAGATTTTGAACAACCGATCCTTTACGAAGATCGGAAACAGTACCAGGATTTGAATAATCGTTGTTGTTACTTATGTTAGTAATTGCCGCGTCTATTTGTCCTTGTTCTGTTGCATCTGCCTTCTTATAATTTGGAAGCTCTCTAATCGCATCACAAAGATTAAGAAGTGCAATAATCGCTGTCTGAAAACTTTTCCCGTGTACAGCGTGAATCGCAGCATCTTCGAAAACGACAAATGCCGTACTATGAGCACCTCCTGTTGTTCCTTCCCCTCTTTCAATACTTACTTTGCTAATAATAGGATTCAAAGGATCTGTAACATCATCAAACTCTACATTCGTCATCAAGCGTTGAACATAAACTTCACTACCAGCACCAGAGAAAACATTTTTAACCATTCGCTGTACAGCTTGATTGCCGATTGTCTTATGTAAGAGGTGGGTATTTGAAATTAAACTATGAAGAGAATCAACATTAGATTGACTAGCAGCCGAACGATCTGTTGTTTTGTGTAGTCTTGTTTGAAATTCGTTCATTCAATTTCACCATCACTTTTCCAATAGATCATCGTCAAATTGTTCCAGCAAATCCTGCCGCGCATTTTCCTCATTAGCCCTAGCAGGAACTAGCCAAAGATAGCATCCCAAATTTGCTTTAAAACATGTGGACTGCTCTCTTGAGGATAAAATATTATTGTAATAAGCAATGTTAACAGTATTGCCCCTGAAACAAAAGCAGAGCGATTCAAATATCTTGTTTTTATAAAACTAATAACTATTACTGTGCTGTTTAAAAGAAATACAAACGGTAAGTAAATAATTCTACCAAGACCAGTATGAGGAAAAAACGCGATTAGTAATGTAATCATAAGTATTGAAGGTAAGATTGCTAATAGATACTTATCTACACTACTTGTCTTATTCCATTCAGGTAATATTCTAAGAAAAGTATTGTTACAATTGAGGCAGGTGCTCACATAGGGAAAAACTAAAGGAATCAAAGCAAATAATGCTTCATAATTAATCCCTCCGATAAAAAAAAGGAAGGTTAAAAATATGTAAATAGATAATAATATTCTGGTTAAAATAGAATCTGTTTGTTTTATTTTGTCACTGTTACAAGTTGGACAAGCCTTCATGCTAACCTCCGGGTTAGTTGAATGATTTCACCACTCTATATTCGCCAATGCCATTTCCATATCCTGCTAAGTTGTGAGCGTGACATAGATGAGATTTCGTCAAAAATCAACGCATCGTTTTATTGACTGATCAGTCTAGAATGTGTATGATGTATATCATACGAAAGGAGGCTAGGTCTGAAATTGGGAAGAGCCAAGGAGTTTGATCCCGAAAGTGTTCTCCGAAAAGCAACAGCTGTATTCGGGTCCTACGGTTATGAAGGCACCTCATTAACCTTACTGTTAAACGAGCTAAACATAGCGCGGCAAAGTTTATATGATACCTATGGAACCAAACATGATTTATTCGTCTCAGCGCTGAAATTTTATGTTCAACAGAAAACAGAGGCTGGCATCAAACTGTTGAATGAATGCACCAGTGTGCGGCAGGGCTTGGAACAACTTTTCGGAGAAGCCGTTCGGGTACTAACAGACGGGGAACGCCGCAATGAATGCTTTATTATCAATAGCGCAATCGAGCAGTCACCACAAAATCATGAAATTGCAGCATTTATAAAGGCCAGCACCAAGCAAATGGAGGACGCTTTTCACGAAGTGCTCGTACGCGGACGCAATAATGGTGAATTTCGGCATGCCGAAGAGGAATTACCCGGCTTGGCCCGTTTTCTGAATTATTCTCGCCTGTCACTGACCTTCACGGCTAAGAGCGGTGCCAGCGCGGAAGTGCTGCAAGAGTTAGTGCGTACGACATTAAAAGTTATAGATTAATGTCATCACAGGATCACGGTTCTCTGGTTGGACTTGCGAAATGAACGCTTAGGCGTTTATTTTTTCATCTTTTTAGACCGATTAGTCTAAATAATAGTTCTGAACTTTTTAGGAGGAAATAAACATGATCGAAGATAAACCTTTAACACTCATAACAGGAGCCAATGGTAAGACGGGCAGTCGGATTGCGGCCTTGTTACGGGAGAAGCTGTATCCAGTTCGCATGGCAGGCAGAAAAAAGCAAGCTTCTATTCATGGCGACGATTATGTTCACTTTGATTGGTATGATTCCTCGACGTTTGCTGCCGCGCTGAAGAATGTGAACAATGTATATCTTGTTGTGCCTGGACTGGACATGAATCCGGAGAAGGTGATGATTCCCTTTATTAAGGAAGCGCTATGGGAGGGTGTTAAGCGATTTGTTCTGCTCAGCAGCGCTTCCATAGATGAGGATGGTCCAATATTTGGCAAGGTACATCAAACCTTGAAGGAGCTCGTTCCCGAATGGGCTGTGTTGCGGCCGTCATATTTTATGGAGAATTTTACAGAGGGACCACACAGAGAGACGATAAAGCGGAGTAAGAAAATCTTTAGTGCTGCCGGTAACGGGAAAATCGGGTTTGTCAGTGCAGATGACATCGCAGCAGTCGCCGTCCATGCACTTACAGATGTTGTACCCCATAATACAGCACATATCATTACGGGGCCGGAGACATTGTCCTATGGGCAAGTTGCTGACATCATCAGTCGATTCCTTGATCACTCCATACAGCATCAGTCGTTATCTGTTGAAGAACTGAAGTCGAGACGGTGAAAGAGATATATTGGATTACTTTTTCTGCGCTAGTGCTAGTGTATTTTCTTAAGTATCTTTTGCGCCTCAACATCTAATCCAACATACTGTTCATATTCTGTAGAATGTAATGAAAATCTTTCAAGTCCCGTTCTTAAATCTTCAATAATATCAAATTCCATTTCTGCTACAATAAATGATAAACAAAAATAAATCCAATCTACGTCTCCGCCACTCAGTATTTTTCTTATTTCAGGTAATGAATCTCTACCAAGATTAATCAATATATTGGCAATGTCCCTTGCAATCGGCCAGTTCATATCCTGTGTCCATTCAAATAACTGCGGAACAATTGACTTCAAGGATTCTTTGCTTAATTTCTTCAATTCGTTCACAGTTTCAAAGTCAAACTTATCTCTGGGAATTAATTTTTCTATGTTCGCCAACTCCAACTCTATCTTTAACAATGCAATAAGTCTTTTTATTTTCTGCGACCAATATATAGCAAATGGGAAGACATTCCCAAAACCGCAGGTTCTTTTGCATTTTTAATGAGTAAGTTTAGTAATTTAGAGTATTCATTTTCATCTTGCTTCCAGTAATCCCATTGTTCCTGATTTAAAACTGCTCCCATATTTGTTGAACCAATTAAGTCCACGAATTCAAAACCATTTGATTCCATAAACATTCTGATCTCCTCAATATTGAAAAAATATGCTCCTGTGAATCTCCCTTCATCACTATGGTTGAAAATTCCAGTATCTAAGAAATCGTTTATAGAATCCATATTATCATTGGGCTTCCAGTGAGTAGGGTGCAAGAGAGAATATAATACATGGTTTATTCTTGATCTAAATGCTACGAACACATATCCGTCTTTCTGTGTAACCCGGTGTAATTCTCGAACTGCTTTCACACGTTCCTCTTCTTTTTGCAAGTGGTAAAGTGGACCAAGCATTAACGAAGCGCTGAATGATTGGTCAAGGAACATAGATAAGTTTTGTGCATCAGCAACGAAAAAACCATTAAATTTTCCCATAAATCCGAGTTCACTTGCTTTAACTTTAGCGATTTCAACAAGAGTAGGAGTTAGGTCGGTTAAAGTTACTCGAAAGCCTTTTTGGGCTAAATACATTGAATATTTTCCTGGTCCAGCCCCGTTGTCTAAAATATGACCACCTTTCGGTAAATATTTATTTATAAAATGCAAATTAATCAAAAATTCTAATGGTTCTCTATCCAACCTACTCCATTCTTTTTCTCCAAAGCCAGTGTAATAGTCAATTACTGAAGTCATGTTGTCACTCCCTTTTAATGTTTTTATTAAAATAATTTAAAAAACCTCCATCCTATAAAGGGACGAGGTTTATCTCGCGTTATCTGTATCGCTTTTCAGTTATTCTTTTCGACGCTAACTCCTTGATTTCTTCATCTTCGTCAAACGATAATATTTGTAAAACCCTCAATGTAGCTTTCTTGTTATGAACAATTCTTTGTCTGATCGAAGTGTCTTTATCATTCGCAAGTTTCAATTGAAGCTTTTCAGACAGTCTATTCTTTGAAGCAACCATGTGCCTAACTCTCGATTCAGGATCATCAGACAAGATTTCAAGTATCTCTATTGGAACAGTTTTGTTTTGTGCTACCCAAAATTTCATATCCGAATATTTTTCAATAGCTGCAAGCCAAACCTCCAATGGCGCTTCATCCCAAGCTGCTCTAAGATATTCCTCAGGATTTTCACTGTTTCTCAATTTCACAAACTCTTCGGCAGAATTTATCACATTATCAACCCCAAGGATAAAGTTGCTCTTTTACTCAGTACAATTCAATTTGGATTTAAAAGTCTACTTGTTCTGCGGTGATTTCAAGAAAAGCATCATCTTCTTCATGCCAATTTGCAAAAATAAACTTGCGTAATGGTTCATCTTCCTTCATTTCACTTATAGCATAAAGCATCATACCAATTGGTCTGTTGGAATGGATTGTTTTTACGCCGTAAAATCTCACGACTATCGCTTCGCCGTCAAAGCTTCTTAAAGATACGGTTAGATTTTGGTTTTCCCAATGTATTCCTTCAATCTTGCTGTCATGTACCCTATAATCCCCTATGTAAGCAATAAACTGTTTTTCTTCCATAGTAAATTTCTCCCTTATAAAATAGTGCTTTCATTCGTACAAATGGATTCATTACACTTATCGAATATCATTTCAAAATCACCTTGGGTTATTAGATGTTCAATCACTTCTTCAATGCGATTACGACTACACTCATCTACAAGTAGCATGTCACTTCCCCAATAGTACTTTCCATGTAAGCATTCGCCAGTATGTTGATTCTTTTCAGCAAGCGTTTGAATGTTTTTGTATGTATAAAATGAAGCAACCCATCTTGAGCCATCTTCAAACATGACTATTGCATCAGTGTTATCATCATGGATGTTCCACTCTCCTTCAGCCCACTGTTCCGCCTCAATCCAAATGGAATACTGCTTGTTTTTCATCGAAGCCCCTCCGATTAATGAATTCATTTCAAAATTAATAATCACTGTATCACTCATCGTAGAGCTGCAGGAACGTATTGTTCCATTAGTGGGGAAATCATCAAAGTACTATGGAAAAGAAAATCTTCATCCATGCTCCTCTAATCAAATCCTGATTTTTATTCATTCATATATTCTATCAGACATTTTCCAATGAATTCTTTGTAATTTGGTAATTCTTGAAGTAGCCATACTTTACCTAAATCAGAAGGCATGTAGATAACATTCTTACTTTCAGTAAATTTACTCGCCCAGCTAATAATACCCTCGGAATTCTCATAACCTAAAAAGTAAACTGGTTCTACTGCTTTCTTTAAAAGAGGCTCGATTAATTGAGGTTTGTATGTTGCAACTGACGAAAGAAATGAAAAATATCCTTCCGCGGCTGTAGTACAATTGTAGCTAGGAAGCCAAGAAATATACTTTTCAACAATATCGTTATCAGTCAAGGAAGTATCTCCATCTTCAATCCTTCGTTGAATTAGTTCCATTTCGCAAGATGTCGTCATTGACTAATCACTCCCCAAATCATTTATTTCACCTCTATCTAATACAATGAAAGTCAGTTTTCATTGTAAATCTTTTTCCATTTAATTTTGTATTCAATCTTGTAATTCTATTAATTTTCTAAGAAAGTCGCCGTGTCGTATACTCATCTGTTGTTTCTCCTGATCGTAGACCCAGCCATTTTCAATAGCATACTTTATTAAAGTTGTACATGTAGATGGTAAGTTAAGGTTGAAGTACCATGATTCTTTCCATGAGAAGAATACTTCAAAAAAAGATGTCTTGGTATTACTAGGATATACCCGAAAAGAGACAAACTCATTTCTAAAATATTCATTAATTACGCAATGGAATTGAAAACCATTCACAGTTACTTTTTTGAATCGTTTTTCAAATGTCTTCAATCAAATCACCTCACCATTCATTTTCTAATATATTCCTTAATATTGAGGATTTTATTTTCCAAGTTATCTTCATCATCACATGTTGCAGTTTCACGAATGGTCGCCCAACCATGATATTCGTACATCCACAAACACCTACTTCAAATAAAATCACTGCAACCCAATAGTCACTAATACCCGTATCCTCAGTATATATTCCCCGCTTCAAATTATCCATAAAATTCCTTGTATGTGGTCGACTTTTCAATTGCCACTTGAAACAAGTCGTCCCATAGCTTGCTTTTTACACATGAGATAGTAATAGTCCAGATATTCCAGCCAGAGTATTTCGGTTCTATGAAGCATTTCATTTTGATGGGCATGAAAAAAAAGATAGAGCCGTGTTAACCCTATCCTCGTCTTGCAAATTATGTTTCGATCAGTTGCTTGATTTTCGGTGGCTCGAAGTGTTTCTCCATGTATTTTAATCATCTCCGATGCCAAATCTTTTCGCAGATCTCGCACGAGCGCGTTCCATTTCGATCTCACGATTGCGTGGCTCGGCATTGGTGACCAGTGAGTCTAACAGAGTCCGGGCAACTTCAGACACCTCCATAATGGCGCGATTGAACGCCTCCTCGTTCGCCTTAGAAGGCATGGTGAAGCCCGAAATCTTTCTCACGAATTGGAGCGAAGCTGCCTCAATCTCATCGTCGGTAGCGGGAGGATCGAAGTTGAATAGTGTTTTGATATTTCGGCACATGGCTGTCTCCTTTGATTACCGTTATTTTTTCAATCTTACTAACATCTAACTCTATCCTGACAATAACAAAAAGAGTGGCTCATCGCCACTCAATATTCGCCAAATTGGCAAAATATTTACTGATTCTTATTTTTTCGTGATCAAATCCAAATCTACCGGAATAAACTTCTCTACTTGTTCGCCTTTCAACACTTTCAACGCTGTTTTCACCGCTGTGTCTCCGATGGATGCCGGTTTCTGAGCAACGGTTGCTGCCAATTTCCCGTCATTTACGGCTTTCACTGCGTCATCTGTAGCATCGAAACCAACGACCAAAATATTTTTACCCGAGGCTTGAATAGCTTGAAGTGCACCTAATGCCATTTCATCATTATGGGCAAATATAGCTTGAACATCTTTATTTCCCTGCAAAATATTTTCCGTAACGGAAAGGCCTTTTGCACGGTCGAAATCAGCAGGTTGGGAAGCAATTACTTTTACGCCGGCTTTTCCATCCACAGCATCATGGAAACCTTTCCCCCGGTCACGCGCTGCGGAAGTTCCTGCAATTCCTTGAAGTTCCACAAGATTACCTTTATCGCCAAGCGCTTTCAAAATAAAGTCGCCTGCCATTTTGCCGCCTTTCACATTGTCAGATGCAATGTGTGTAACAACTTGTCCGCCATTTGCTGCGCGATCCACTGTAATGACAGGAATATTGGCTTTATTTGCAGCTTGTACGGCAGTTACGATAGCATCGCTATCCGTCGGATTTATCAGAATGATATTTACTTTTTTCTGGATTAAATCTTCAATACCGCTGATTTGTTTCGCTGTATCGTTTTGCGCATCTACTACAACTAAATTCGCGCCGGCTTCTTTTGCCGCTTTATCCGCACCATCCTTCAAAGTAACGAAAAACGGATTATTCAGTGTGGAAACGGAAAGCCCGATTGTCATTTTACCGGCAGCCGCCTTGCTGTCCGTTGTAGCAGACGGTTTCGTGGAAGCTCCTTCCTCAAGCTTGGATTGCGTCGAACAGCCGGCCAGAACCAGGAACACCGCTACTACGGCAGACAAAATGAGATTCATTTTTTTCATTGTAAACTCCCCTTTAATGAATTTTATTTACGAGACTTTGATCGGTCTAACAGGACTGCGATTAAGATTACGATACCTTTGACAACCTGTTGATAAAAAGACGATACATTCAGTAGGTTAAGACCGTTATCCAACACGCCTATGATCATGGCGCCAATTAATGTACCGACAATCCAACCTTTTCCCCCTGATAAGCTAGTTCCGCCAAGGACGACGGCTGCAATCGCATCCAGTTCAAACGCTCCTCCTGCTGTCGGTTGCGCGGAGTTCAATCTGGAAGTTAGAATGATACCGCTAATTGCAGCTAATAAACCGCTTATCGAGTACACCATAATTTTTACTCTCGATGTGCTGATTCCTGAAAGCCAAGTCGCCTCCTCGTTGCTGCCGAGCGCATAAACACGCCGGCCAAAAGTTGTATGCTTTAAGATGATATATAATACTGCAAATGCAATGACCATCCAAATAATCGGCATTGGAATTTGCAGAAAATATCCCTTTCCTAATATGGCAAAATCCTCTTTGAAGCCCGTGATTGGCTTTCCCTGCGTATAAACTAAGGTGAGTCCGCGGAATACTGTCATTGTTGCCAAAGTCGCGATAAAGGGAGCTACCTTACCTTTCGTGATCACAATACCGTTGACCGCCCCCATGACCATTCCTCCAATGAGACCGATCCCTACAGCCAGCCACGTATTCATACCGCTTGCCATTAAGCCTGCCGTAAAAGTGCTTGATAAAGCCAGTACGGATCCTACAGAAAGGTCGATGCCTCCCGTTAAAATAACGAAGGTCATACCGAAGGCGATAAGAGCATTAATCGAAATTTGACGTAGAACGTTAAAAATATTACCGACGGTTAAAAAGTCACCGCTAACTACCGACAAAATTACAACTATCAGAAACAATCCCAATAAAGGTCCCAGACTCTGAAACTTACCGATTTGGGGTTTGTTTAAAATTTTACCATCAACCTGCATGCCGGTTCCCTCCCCCTGTTGCACTTAACATAATGTTTTCCTGATTTGCTTCTTCTTGCTTAAATTCACCGCTTATTTTACCCTCGTGCATGACGAGTATGCGGTCACTCATTCCCAACACTTCGGGAAGCTCGGACGAAATCATTAGAATAGCTACGCCTTGCGAAGCAAGCTCATTCATAAGATCATAGATTTCTTTCTTCGCCCCGATATCGACTCCGCGCGTTGGCTCATCCAAGATTAGTACTTGCGGATTCGTCGCCAACCACTTTCCGATAACCACCTTTTGCTGATTGCCTCCGCTAAGAGAGCCGACCTTCTGCTCACTGTTCGGCGTTTTGATCAGCAGCTTTTTAATCATGGATTCGGACAGCTCCCTCTCCTTTGAACGGTTCATGAAACCGAATGAGGACAATAGCTTCAAGTTCGGAAGGGCCAGGTTGTCGTTAACAGAATGAGCAAGGAGCAGACCTTCATCTTTACGGTCTTCCGTAACTAAGCCAATACCTGCTTGAATAGCATCAATCGGTTTTCGAATCGAGACCGGTTGACTGTTAATGGATATCGTCCCCCGATCAATCGGGGTTATTCCAAATAGTGCTTTCGCCAGTTCGGTTCTTCCGGCACCCATTAGGCCGGCAATCCCTACAATCTCCCCTGCTCTTACTGAAAAGGAAATATCATGAAGCTTCCCTTTTTGTGTCAACCCATTGACCGTCAGTTTCTCTTCTCCAAGGGCGACTTTCACTTTAGGAAAACGATCTTTAATTTCCCTGCCTACCATCATTTTAACGAGCTTGTCCATCGTCGTATTTGCAATGTATTCGGTTCCAATATAATGTCCATCCCGCATGACCGTAACCTGATCGCAAATCCTGAATATTTCTTCCATCCGGTGGGAAATATAAATCATTCCAACACCCTTCTCTTTCAATGAAGCGATGACCTCGAATAACGCTTCGATTTCACGGTCCGTGAGTGCAGCCGTCGGCTCATCCAAAACAAGAATTTCGGCATTCATTGATAAAGCTTTCGCAATTTCCACCATTTGCTGCTGGCCTACAGAAAGCTCGTTGACAATAGTACCCGGATCTATATTCAAGCCCAATTGGGATAAATAGCGATTGGACTCCTGCCGCATCTTTTTCCAGTTAATTAGCCTTGACTTTCCGTAAGTGAATTCACGACCGAGAAAAATGTTTTCCATAACCGTTAAGTGCGGAATCATATTCAGCTCTTGATGAATAATAACAATGCCTAAATTTTGTGCCATAGAAGGTGTATTTATGTCGTAGACAGTTCCACTAACGGAAACGGTTCCACTATCTTTTGTATAAATCCCGCCCAATATTTTCATCAGCGTAGATTTGCCGGCGCCGTTTTCCCCCATCAACGCATGAACTTCTCCGCGATTCAGGGAGAATTCAACTTGTTCCAGCACCTTAACTCCAGGGAAGCTTTTACTGATTCCCTTCATTTCCAACAGCTTGGACGTCATTCCAATTCCTCCTTTCAGAAGATAACTCCAGCCTGAAGAATGACATTGGCATATGGAGTAAACTCGCCTGTTCTTATAATTGCTTTAGCTTGATGTGTCATTGCCTTCAGTTCTTCATGACTGACCTCGCAGACATGTATCCCATTCAACGATGGTTCCATTTGCTTCTTTAGCTTGGGACTTACCTGTTCCATTTCACGGGCCACGAAAGCCTGCTCAACTTGCATTTCCAAAAGCACGGTTTCCAAACAATCCATAAAAGAAGGAATGCCTTGTTTCAAGGCCAGATCGATTCGTTTTACATGGGCAGGAATAGGCAGCCCGCTATCACAAATGACAATGGTATCGGTATGCCCAAGTTCACTGATCACCTTAGAAATTTCGCTATTTAAAATTCCAATCTTTTTCATGTTGATTCTCCCTTGGAATTTTTCGAAAATAGCTCCACTTCCTCTATGCTTGGCATTCCGGCTTGAGCCCCAAACTTCGTAACGGCCAGCGCAGATACCTTCGCCGCAAATGACACGGATTGTTCCAAGTTATTTTGCCCGGCAAGTGAAAAAGCTAGACCTGCATTAAACGAATCCCCTGCCCCTGTCGTGTCGACAACAGGCACCTTATAACCGGGTACTTTGTGCAGCTCACCTTTTTCTAAAAAGGCAGATCCGTCACCACCCAGAGTCGTAATGACGTTGCTTGCCCCTTTTTGCATCAAGCTTGTCATTGCTGTTTCCAACTCATCGCCATCTGCATGAATCCCTGTAAGCAAGCACAATTCAGATCGGTTTGGAGTGATGTAATCTACATTACTTAACAGTTCATCTGGCAACAACTGAGCGGGTGCCGGATTTAAGACCACCGTCTTTCCAAATAACTTTGCCTTTTTCGCAGCATGAACAACCGTTTCTAAAGGAATCTCCAACTGAAGCAGAACAATATCCGCATCCTGGATAATGTCGTCATGCTGATCGATATCGCCTGGCAGCAATTGATGATTGGCGCCCGGGACAACGACGATGCTATTGTCTCCATTTGAAAGATAGATGGAAGCTATTCCGGATGCTGTGCCATCCACGATCTTAACTGAGTTTCTGCTAATCTTATTATTATCTAAAGCTTGTAGAAGCTCTTGACCGAAACTGTCATTTCCGACAGCTCCGATCATCGTCGTTCTTGCTCCCAGCCTTGCGGCCGCAACCGCTTGATTGGCACCTTTGCCGCCCGGTATGAATTTGGCGTTTGAGCCAAGAATCGTTTCTCCCGGTTGCGGGTATCTGTCCGCTTCAATAACGATATCCATATTCAAACTGCCAATTACAACTATATGAGGCGCCTTCATGTTATCTGCTCCTTTTCGTTGAATCTCTTGGGATTACTCTGACATCCAGCTCATAAATTTTGTCCTCTTCTATGGTGCCTTCGATCTTCTTAATTAAAATCCTCGAAACTAAAGCCCCCATATCATAGATGGGCTGTGCGATTGTAGTTAATTCAGGCTCAGTAATCTCGGTCATGTTAATACCGTCGAATCCGCAAACAGCCACTTGTTCAGGTACTTTAAGGCCCATTCTATGCAGAGCTTTCAAAGCTCCGACAGCCATTAAATCATTTCCGGCAAAAATAGCGTCAACATCAGGATGCCGCTTCATTAGCAGTTCCGTCGCTTGGATTCCACCGTGAATCCCAAAATCCCCTTGAACCATTAAGCTTGGGCTGAACCAATCAAACGTACGTACGGATTCTTCATATCCGATTAATCTCTCCTTTGCAGGGATCAGATCCTGGGGACCATAAATGTGCCCGATTTTCTTGCAGCCTGCCTCAAGAAGATGCTTTACAGCTTGTCGGCCACCCTCACGATTGTTCGAACGAACAACGCTGCAGGTTGTATTGGTCGGTGCCCTGTCCAGACAAACAAAGGGAATGTTAGAGGACATCATTTTATCTACATCTTCAAGTCCCAGCGTATTGGAGGCAAAAATAATCCCATCGATATTTTTACTCTTCAACGCATCTATATATTTCTTTTCTTTTCCGACCTGACTGTCCGAATTGCAAAATATGACGGTGAATCCGTATGTAGTGGCAACATCTTCAACCGCCCGTGCCAGTTCCGGAAAGAATGGATTTGAAATGTCGGGTAAAATTAAAGCAATTGTTTTCGTGCTTTTTCCAGCGAGTCCCCTTGCAACAACACTGGGTATATAATTCAGTTTTTCAATCGCATGTTTTAGCTTCAATTCCGTATCAGCGTTTACATAACCGCTTTTATTTAAGTAACGAGATACTGTTGCAACAGAGACTCCGGCTAATTTGGCCACATCGCGAATAGTTGCCATCCTGGGTTCACTTCCAAGCTCATATTTATGGTATCGTTACCGCAACTTTAATAAAATCCAATATTTATTGGCATTTCAATATGTGGTACCGTTTACACACATAATATATCACAGCTTTTTTTCAATTGCAATATGAATGTTTACAATACAGAATTAAATTGAAGGCGGATATAGCTTGTTCAACGACAAAAAAACTGCGCAATCAAAAGATGCGCAATTTTCAAAAATCATATATCATCATGAATTATTTTTTGAATTCGTAACACACACTTTAATTTGCGCTGTTATTCCTTCACCTCTGCTCAAGGCAACTTCTAAAGGCAAGGCTTCCTCTTTATTAGGATTACTATGGCCGACATGCTCCTTCCAGGCGGAACTTAACATCCTGTGTCGTTGTAAAACAAACTGAAATAATTGCGATTTTTCCGGTTGATCTACAAAATCAGGAATTTGTTTTACAGATGTATGAAACAAACTGCTTAATAACGTTGTAGCTATTATCCAATGACCGCCTGAGTTAGGATGGATACCATCACCTGAACGATAACTAGGGTTAATCTTTCGTTCAAGTTCTCTCATCTGAAGAAGCGGATCGTAAATATTCACAACTTGATCGGCAATTATATCAAGAGTAAGTATCCAATTCGCATAGTAGCGAAGCACGCCGTTGTAATTTTCGTATGGAGTTATATAGCTGTATCCTTCTTGGTTATCGGGAGATAGAACGCAATCGCTTATAGACTCTGGATCAAATGGTGGAGGGGTCATGACAAAGGCTTTTGCTCCGTATTGATGGATGGTGCGGATTGCTGCAAGAATACCATTTTGATAAGCTTGAAACCTTTCTTGGGAAAATGGGGAATAGATGCCATCATTCATTCCATATCCCATAACAACCCAATCCGGCTTGCTTTCTTGCAGTGCCCTTGCCAGTCGATCAAGGATACAAGGACGCGGAAACGGATGATCCGGCTCTGTTAATCCAGAGGCAGTTTCGCTGCTAACACCCAGATTTATTAAGGTAAAATGAACATTGGAAGCATACAGATGGAAATATGCGTCCAAAAAAGCGATAAACGTACCTTCATTTGTAATGCTGTCGCCAAGAAAAACGATTCTTTTTTCATCGGAGACCTGCGATTCCTTACCTGCTATTACGATCATTCTTCTGCTCCCAATTGTCAATTCAGTTACCCGTGTTAGTAAAATGATCATTTGTCCTTTTTTGAGAACTTTGCAAATGACGGATCATGGCTGCGGAGGCGCCTTTTGGATCACGCTTCATTAAATTCTCCAAGATTGAATGATGTTCCGACCATTCCACGTTCGTGAAATCTACATCCAGATTTAATTGAATAAAGCTTACATATCTTTGAATTTGTTCAATATATCCAATAACTAAATTCCTCAAATTTGTATTTTCACAATATTCAAGGATAGTACCGTGTATGGAACTATTCATTTCCGTTATTCTCTCTAATCCGTTAACTGAGTATGAGGAATCATTGATTTTAAGAGCATTCATTGTTTCCAGCAGCCCCCTGAGTTTGTCATCGGGAATGAGTAGCGTTGCCTTTTCTACTGCCAGAGGTTCAAGCTGCAATCTGATTTCAAATAATTCGTTCAAGTCTTTAATACTCATTAGATTAACAAACATACCTTTAAATGGAATAACATGCAAATACCCTTCCGATTGCAATCTGGAGAGCGCTTCGCGAACAGGAATGTTGCTTACCTCCAGAGAGCGTGCCAATTGGTCAATGTTTATTTTTTCTCCGGATTTTAATTTATGAGACAGTATGCCTTCTTTAACAATCCGATAAATTTCATCCGTTAAATTAACTCGATTAATTTTGCTTCTCATCGAACCCTCACCCATCATTTTTCCCATAAATATATCATGTATGATTGAAGGTTTTCAATTTGATGAGAAGCGTGAGCCCTCCTTTAACCTAGTGAATTCACATCGATATCAGCATCATCGTCATCCGAATTTTCAGCCTGCTGATTGGATTTCTTTTGCGTCATAAAACGAATCTCAGCCCCGTAGCTCGTACCTGCCGAGTTAGTCGCATACGCTCTAGCGTAATAAACTGTATTAGGCTTTAATTTTGTCAGCTTTGCACTGAACATGCCTAATCCGGAACCGGCGGATACTTGTAATGATTCCTTATCGTCAATTGCCGGAGAAGGCACTGTTGAGTACACAATTCCCCGTGATGTGACGGCGGCGCCCCCATCTGCTGCAACCTTGCCTTTAATTGCGGCTTTTGTGCGCTTTACCTTATAATCGGCGGTGCTCACTGTGGCTGTTATCGGACCTGGTACAACGGCGAAGCTCAATTTATCTAAAAGCATATAGATTCCTGATTTTTTCACAGCTTTAATCGTGTGCCAACCATTCGCAAGTCCCGAAACGCTGTATACTTTTTGTTGGACTAAGCGGGAAGCGTTGTAAGCACTCACTGTTTGCCGGAATCCCCCATCTATGTAAATATCGATGCTGCCTTGCGAGGTATCCATTTCTGTAATTACATCAATTCCGGTTCCCTTAAAAGTGTAGGCAAAGGAATCGCCGTTGGTTTCGGTTACATGCACGTCATTCTGATAATCTCCGCTGAAAATGAAAGTCAGGTTAGCAATGCCGACAGGCTGCGCTGCAAGGTATTCCTTCTTGATCGTTACTTTATTGCCTGATAACGTATAGTCGATACTTGGTACAAGCGTTTTTCTGCCGTTGTCGATTCGCTCTAATGCGTATTCTCCCAATGACAACGTGATGCTAATATCCGCTTGCGCGTCCGGTTTTTTATCAAAACTTCCCGCAGTCGGAGTGATCAGATCCCCCGCAACAATGTTTAATTTATCCAGCAGCATAAAAGTTCCGGATTTCTTCACTACTTTAAGAGTATGGGAGCCGTTCGGCAGTCCATATATGCTGTATACGGTTTGTTGAGCTAACCGGCTGGCGTTATAAGTGCTGACCGTTTGTTGGAATGCACCATCTATATAAATATCGATATCCCCTTGCGAAGAATCCTTCTCAGTGACGACTTCAATCCCCGTTCCTTTAAAGGTATAGGCGAAATAATCATTGTTCGTCTCGGTGAAGTGAACATCGTTCTGGTAATCGCCAAGCCCTCTATTCGTGCTATACCCCCATGAGCCCGTATATTGAATCGCAGCATTGTTATCGTTAATGGAAGCCGCGGCGCCTTGGGATGCGGGAGCGAGTTGAGCCGCGAACGCCAACGGTATCGACGGTATCGGCTGCGCAGGCAAATAGATGTTTCCGGTAACCGTAATCCCCGTATCGTTGTCATTTACAATAACTGGCGCAGTTCCCGTTGATGGACCACTCAGATCTGGGATTAAAACTCTCAATTTATCCAGCAGCATATATGATCCCGACTTTTTTACGGCTTTAATCGTATGAGGACCGTTCGCTAATCCGGAAATCCCATATACGGGCTGCTGAACTAATCTGCTGGTGTAATAGGTGCTTATCGTTTGTTTAAAGGCGTTATCCACAAAAATGTCCATGTCGCCTTGGGAGGCGTCCATTTCTGTAATCAATTCAATACCCGTCCCGTTAAACGCATATTCAAAGTACTCATCATTCCGTTCGGTGAATTGCACGTCATTTAAATAATCGCCAAGCCCCCGATTCGTGCTTCGCTGCCAAGCGCTTGAATAGGAAATGCCAGGATCGTCATTATTTAGTGTAATGGAGGCCCCTTGGGAGGTATCGCTAACAACAATGGCGAGCGTCTGGGCATGACCGGCGCTGAAGTTGAAAATCAGGTTGTTCGTTCCGGTCGGCAGCTTGAACAAATATTCTTTTTTGATTGTCACTGTGCTGCCTGAAACGAAATATTCGGTCCCAGCTACCAAAGGATTCCCCCCGCCTACGATACCGATCAGTTGATTGCCCTGCAGGTTCAATGTC
This sequence comes from Paenibacillus sp. sgz302164, assembly GCF_056120505.1. Taxonomy (NCBI): domain Bacteria; kingdom Bacillati; phylum Bacillota; class Bacilli; order Caryophanales; family Paenibacillaceae; genus Paenibacillus; species Paenibacillus sp. sgz302164. Next base: position 360,691 of record NZ_JBVYOL010000005.1, read on the forward strand.
GTTGTGACATCCGCCTGCAAAGTTGCCTGCTTATCGAAATTTCTCGTCGATGGAAGGATGGTGCTGTTCAAAGGTGAGGAATCACTTACTGCGATGGCGAGAATCGGCCTGGCTCCTGCACTGAAATTGAAAGTAAGCTGGGTAGTTCCCAGCGGTTGGGAAGCCAGGTATTCTTTCTTAATGATTACCTGATTGCCGGATACCGTGTAATCCGTGCCAGGCGCCAATTCGGTTTCATTGTTCACAATGCCGCTCAATGTATTCCCGTTCAACGTCATCGTTGTTATCACATCAGCCTGTAAATCCTGCTTCTTGTCAAAGCTTGCCGCAGCGGGGCTAATCGCACTGTTCTGTGCCAAGGAATCGGTTACTGCGATTGCCAGCGTTTGCGCAACACCAAGCCCCCGATTCGGGTCCCGCTGCCAATTGCCCATATACGAAATGCCGGTATCGTCATCATTGATTGAGGATACGCCTCCTTGAGACACCACTTTCAACAACCGCGAAGCATGGGGCGCCAAATTCGTCGCGCTGTAACCTGTGTTATAAACGCCAAGATCGGAATGGCTCCATAAATCTCTTACGGACGCCGCACCGCTTAACCCGATATCGCTCCAATTCACAGTGACCGCCGCGTTAGCGCTGCCAAGATTAAACAGCCCGACTGTGTAGCTTCCGTCGCCGTTATTGGCATACCAAACCTGCTGTTCGGTTGATGTAGATACCGGATGTGCAGGATGACCGGCCTGATTGACAGCGATAACTTCATCGTTCGTCAGCAGTTGAATACCGTAACTATCCAAATTCGTCAGATCATTGCCTGTATACAATTGAGCTGAAGATATTGCCCAAAGGTTCATGGCCGTCTGGCGCTCGTCCGGCGTGATGCCGTCCATCGCACCGTTACCGATGTCCAGGGAGTCGAAGTCGTTCCAACCGCCAGGCCCGGCGTAACGCCACCATTGCTCGGCTTTCGGAAATAGACGTGCGATATTCCCCCAACTGGTTAAACCTGCTTTCCCGCAGTAGCATTCAACATCCCATTCGACGCGCCAACCGTTCGCATACTTCTTCCAGGTGTCCGCGTAGTTAATGTCCAGCGCCCACGACAGCTCGAACCAGATATGATGAGGCTTAAGCGCCTGGGACCAGGCTCTGACATCATCGCGCGCATCAATGGACGTATCGTTATGTCCGGAGCCCGGTGTTACGCTATCAAACTTCACGAAATCGACGCCCCAGGAGGCAATCTGATCGGCAATTGAGTTGATATAGCTCTGCGCGCACGGCTTCGAGAAATCAATCTTATAGCCCAAATTCCAATAATCTGCTGTCGTTAAGGGCAAAACGACAATATCCTGCGCATGGCAAGCGGTTCCATAAATCGGCAAGTTGGCGTTGTAAACTGCGGGAGACAACCCCGGAATAAAATAAAGACCAAATTTTTGCCCATTGTTGTGCACATGATCAATGACCTCGCCAATACCGTTCGGATAGAGCGCGGTGCTCGGTTGCGGCCGTCCATATGCATCCGTGCTGCCGCTCCAGCCCGCATCTACATTGATATAATTATAGCCATGGGGTTGCAGTGTCCTATGCATAGCGTCGGATTGAGCCATAATTTGTGCGGCTGTTATCCAATTCGGGCTGTTCTGATATACCTGCATGCTGTAGCTGCTCCAGCCCATGTACGGTTTTTGAGCTAATCCGTTATCGGCCGCGTTCACCATAGTCGTATTTGGAATCAAGAGGGCAAGCAGCGCCAGCAAGAATCCAAAAACCAAATGCCGGCTTTTCGTTTTATTCCATCGTTCAGCCACATCATTCATCCCCTTTTTCACAATAAATTCACCGTAAAAAAGTCAGATGCTTTATTTCCGGATAAAACACCTGACCTGACATTAACCATCGCTATTTTTTAAAAGAGGCGGCATCATACGCTTTCTGCAAAATTTCGAGATACCTGCCGAGTTTCAAATTCTCCAACCCTTTTACATAAGCGTTCCAATCTTTATTCAGATCTTTGTTTCCGGTAATAAATTGAAGGGCGCTTTGCTCAATGTAGTTCTTAAGATTGGTTTGTAAAATACTGGCCTCATCGGTGAGTGCAGGATCAATCCAAATCGCCCACATCGGGAAAAGTTCCTTCGGCTCATGACCTTGATATAAGAGCGTCGCATCGTACAGTCTGCGTTCGTAGTTAGCCGAGTCGTAAATATCTGTCCCTTGCACGAAGCTGTCTCTGTATTCCTTAGGCTGGTAGAAATGGCCCATCCCGCTCCATCCTGCATTGCGGGGAGGCTGGCCGTCAACGGCAGGAATCGTCGCAATTTGAGGCTTAACGCCTTTGCCGAGCGCTACCTCGCCTTCCTTCGGTCTTCTCCAGTCGATGCCTTCCATCCCCGATGCCGCATTCGTTTGGCCTTCCATGGTAAACATGTAATCCACCATTTTGATCAATGCGATTTGCGCTTCTTTGCTCGCTTTGTTCGTAATGACGAATTTGGCGCCCGGAGTCAGACCCCCTCCGTCATTTGTTGCCAATGAACCATGAGGACCTGTAAGCGGAGGAACAGGATTATAATCGGCGGAATTTTTATTTCCTTTATCAATGTTCACGAATATGGCAGGATGCATGCCGGCGCCCGCACCTAAAATTTGTCCGTTTGCGTTCTCGCCGATTTTCTTGAAGGCTTCGGCATTTTGCGTGAACGCCCCGGGATCGATCAATCCCTCATCATATAAGGATTTAATATAAGTAAGTCCTTCCTTCCACTCCGGCTTATTGGCCGCAGTATCTACTTTCCCGTTAACGAGGTTCAAATAATTACGGTCATCGTCGTAGATGAACCCGTTCATCAGGAATGGAATGACGCGCACGCCGAAATCTTCGATCGAGCCGCTAAGCGGAACTTCATCGGCTTTGCCATTGCCATTCGGATCGTTTTTCTTGAAAGCTTCAAGCACTTTCTTGAAATCCTCGGTCGTTTTTGGCATCTCAAGGTTTAATTTTTTCAGCCAGCTCGTATTGATCCACATCTTGTTCGGATATGAGCAATGGAAGCACTGTGTGTAAGCGCCAAGTCCATAAATTTTACCATCCGGGGCGGTGATAAAGCTTTTGAACGTGGAATCCTTTTCCATCGCCGCTTTAATATTGGGCGCATATTGATTAATCAGATCATTCAACGGAAGCAGGACACCTTGATTGCCAAATTTCAGAAGATCAGCTTGCGAGAATTGATCGATATAGGCAGTTAACATATACGCTTCCGGATAGTCGCCGCTTGCAAGCGAAATTTGCCGCTTTTCTTTGGCTCCGTCATAAGGGATAATCTCAAACTTGAACTTTGCGTTGAATTTGCTTTCCAAATGTTTCGTAAAAAGGTTCGTATTCAGATCAATGTCATTAGCCTGCTGGGCAAAAACGCTGATCTCTACGGGCTTGCCGGCTTGTGCCGCACTGGACGATGCCGGTTCTGCGGAAGGTTCCGACGATGCCGGTGTTTGATCGTTTTTCGAACAGGCGGCAGCAAATAGACTTGCCATTAAGACGAAAACCAATGCGATGAATGATCTTCTTTTCATGTAAAACCGCTCCCTTTTTAATTGGTCTGCCAGGCAAAAGAATGTCATTTGTCATTATCCTATAGAGATCACCCCTTTCAATTCTTCGAGGCGAGCATCGTTCCCTCTTCCCGCTACCCTTTTACGGAACCAACCAGCATCCCTTGTACGAAGTAGCGCTGTACAAACGGATAAATAATGAGTACGGGGAGCGTTGCCACGACGATCAAGGCATATTTCAAAAGCTCCGCCAACTGCTGTCTTTCCACCAGCTTTAACGCATCCGTCACATTCGAGCTATTGTTGAGAATGATAATGCTGCGTAAAACAAGCTGAAGCGGAAACAGGTTAGCGGTTTTCAAATAAATGAGTGCATCGAAATAAGCATTCCATTGACCTACCGCATACATCAACACAAGAACGGCAAGAATCGGTTTGGATAACGGGATCACCACACTCCACATAAACCTCATATCGCTGCATCCGTCCATTTCGCTTGCATCGATCAACTCGGCCGGGATCGAGGCTTGAAAGAAAGTCCTTGTAATGATCACCTGCCATACCCATATCGCGTTAGGGAGTAATAAAGCCCATCTCGTGTCGATAAGTCCCATTTGCTTTACAACCAGGTAGGTAGGAATCAGGCCGCCGCTAAACAGCATCGTGAACGTAATCATCATCATCAGTACATTCCGGCCGAAAAAAGTGTTACGCGATAGCGGATAAGCAATCATCACCGTAAGAGCTACGCTGACAGTCGTGCCGACAGCCGTATAAAACAGCGAATTGGCATAGCCGGTCACGATTTTGGGATTATCCATCAAACTTGCATATCCCTTGAAAGAAAATTCTACAGGCCATAACCAGACCCGGCCGGATGTGACCGCCGAGGGACTGCTGAACGAACTGCTTAGAATATAAATGAGCGGATAAAGGATTACGATTAATACAAGACTTAATATTGTATAAATGCCGATCATAAATAGCTTGTCTCCAACCGAATCCTTAATCGTAGATCTCATCGCGTTCAATCTGGCTCCCCCCTCTATTTCACCAAATACTTGTGTTGGATAATCGCTTCGCCATCATGTTTACCACAAGGAGAAGAATCAAATTAATAACGGAATTAAACAAACCCACCGCCGTTGCAAAGCTATAGTTAGCGTTCAATAATCCGATTTGATAGACATACGTAGCAATAATTTCAGAATTTATTTTGTTAAGCGAATTTTGCAGCAAATAGATCTTTTCGAACCCGATGGACATTACGCTGCCCGCATTTAAAATAAAAACAATCGTGATCGTCGGCATGATGCCGGGCAAATCGATATGACGGATTTTCTGAAAGCGCGATGCGCCGTCTACCTTCGCCGCCTCATAAAGCGCTGGATCTACTCCGGCGAGCGCAGCCAAAAAGATGACCGCCGAATAACCGGCGGTTTGCCAAATATCGGACCCAACATAAATCGAGCGAAACATTCCGGGTTCTCCAAGAAAATTGATGGAAGGCAGACCCATGTGATGCATAGCGACATTTACGAATCCCAGCCTGGGGGCCAGAAAAAGCATAATGACGGATACCATGACGACAGTGGAAATAAAATAGGGAGCAAATGATACCAACTGGACCAGCCGCTTAAACTTTCCGCTGCGTATTTCATTTAGAGCTAAAGCTAACAAAATAGGGATTGGAAACCCGGCAATTAATAAATATCCGCTTATTAAAATCGTGTTTTTCATCAACGTCCAAAATATCGGGTTATCAAAAAACAACTTAAAATGTTTGAATCCCACCCAAGGGCTTCCCCATATTCCTTTGGTAACGTTGTAATCCTTAAACGCCAGGACGGCATTCAACATCGGATAGTATTTAAAAACAAGGAAAAATAATACCGGCGGTACCACAATGACATAAAGCTGCCAATGTTTTTTAAAACTCTTTGCTGCCGAGAAAAAGAAGCCTCCTCTTTCTTTTGGCACTGCCGGTCTGCTTTCAATGACAATGCTTTCTTCCAAACCGCTCCCCCCTAGTGCCTCCCGTATTTTTTTGATAGCGCTTACCATACAACTGATTATAGGGGGGGACAACGTCCACCGTATAGGTACAATTGCGTCGTTTTGCGAACAAATAACCCGATTTCCCAGGACATTTTCTCCCTTTGAACCTCCAATTATCGCCGTCCAGCCGTTCCAGACAAAAAAATCCTAACCGCATGAGCGATTAGGATTTTCATTGTTCTGCGGATTGTCTGAACGAGCTGGGCGATACTCCCATAACCCGTTTGAACGCCCTGCGAAACGTGTGTGAACTATTATAGCCGACATGCGATGCTATTTCATCAACACTATACATGTTTCTCTTTAATAAGTCAGAGGCGTGGTCCATTCTCACTTTTTCCAAATGATCGGATAAATTCGTCCCCGTCACCTCTTTAAACAATTGGGAGATGTATTTTTCAGGACGCTCCACTTTCTCGGCAATTCGATATAAATTCAAATCCGGGTCTTTATACATTTCTGCGATATAATCGTTAATCTGCTTTACCGTTTTAATATGAGCATCGTTCTTTTTACTCGTGATGAGACTGCACAGGGTTACGATAATTTCACTGATTTCGCGCGAAATAAGTTCAATTGCTTCCTGCGGCTGGATACTTAAGATCCGATTTTTGACTTTCTCAAACATATTGGTTTCCATAAGCGCCTTGTGATCGAGCAATTTGAGCAGTGTGCCTTTCAATTCTCCGATAAACTGAAGCTTCATCACCATGGAAAGCTCCCGGCTTTGCGTATTCTGCTCGATAACGGACTGAACGATTCGTTCGGCTTCACCCACATCTCCAGCCTTGATTGTACTCATCAATCGCAGTTCCACATCCATCGGGTAATAGTACGTGAGACTATCGACACGCGTATCGCTAAACCAAACGATTCCTTTTCTATTCATATATGCGGCGTGTTCCAAAGCCTGCCTCGATTGTTCATAAGAACGGCTAATCTCCATAACGGAAGCAAAGGAATCGCTTAATGCCGCAGTAAGGGAGATCCGATACTCATTAAAGGCAACATCGGTTAGCGCAGCAACCAATTGCGCGACATCTTCCTTGCCGGCTTCCTCGCTTTCGTCTTTCGGCGTGATGATGACGACTATACGATCTGATCCCAAATCGGTCATATGTATATGCAAGTAACCGCTAATATCGAGCAAAATTTGTTTCAAGACGAGTCTGGCGGCATTCAGCTCATTGAGAATTTCAACGCTGTCCAAGCCTGAGTATCCGTTGATCTGCAAGATTCCGGTATATCCGGCATTCATGTGAAGCCCCGTATTCGCCTGAGAGGCGGCGGAAATAATCGCTTCCCTGGATTGAAATTCTCCTGCAATCAGCCTTTTAAGAAAAGCATCCTGGATCAAGGGAAGCTGACGATTCAACTCGGATTCCAGACGCTTGTTGTTGGTTATGATATTGCGCATGTTCCCTTGCAGAAAATCATATTCATTCCGCCCCACCGTTGCGTCCTTGCCAAACTGCTCTTTCATCACGCTCAGCAGCCTATTGATCGGCGCCGCATTACGATAAGATTGTAAAAAACCGATGAGAAGTCCGATAATTAGGGCAACACCGGTCACGGACCAAGTAATGTATTTGATTTTATTCGCATTTTCCATTAAAGCGTATCTTGGAATTCCCGTACTGTATACCCAGCCTGTTAATTGAGAGCGGATCGTAATCACCAGGTCATCTTTATAAAATTGACTGATCTTCGCCTTATCGAAGCGGCTATCCGCCGACAATTGATCGATTTCAGACTGACTGATACCTTGCAAACTAATGGTTTGACCCCGCGCATCGCTGATATAGGTCCACCCGCCATTCGCATCCCTTTGTCCGGATAAGAGGCTGTTGATCGTTTGTTGGTCAATGATCGTGACAACCGCAGCCGGTGGGGAATCGTTAAAGCTGTCTAAGGGGAGGGACTGCATAAAGGTGATCACGGAGCTCTGTACACCATTACTGATGAAGGGACTTAACGGCATCATTTCGCTTCTGTGCGTTTTTTCCAATACCGTCCTTTTCCACTCATCTAACGACAGATTGTTGTAATGTGAGGTCTGATAATAATGTTCAGGCCGAAAATAAGCATTTCCCGGCGTGAGGATGACGTTAAAATTATTCAAATAAATGTAAAAATGTTTCAAAAAATCGTTGGTTTGGCTGTATGCCTTAATATCTCTCGTGATTTTCCATATACCATACACATTCGCTTTCTCATCCACCATTTTTTCGTTCAAAAGCACGCTTAAATCCTGATTTAAAGCAAGCTGTCTTGTAAAACTTTCCACTTCCGCAATTCTCCGCTCCAAAATTTCTTGGCTCTTTTGAAGCTGCGTCACTTTGTTCTCAATGGATATCGACTGCGTGACAGCGATAGCCGTACGGTACGACATGTAGCCGGCTATACTCGGTATGATCAAGATAATCATATAAGAGATCAGAAATCTTCGAAATAAACGCGAATATTTGGGCATGGCCATTCTCCCTTCCAAGTTGGAAGTTTCGAAACGCTCCTCTTCTGTTATAGGTCCAGCCGGTATTTATGCGCGTATTAACGCCTTGTTACATGCAGTTGCTTGTCAATGATATACACGTATCCAGGCTCAAGAACAATACTTACCGTCTGATTCCGATAATGAAGAAAAGTCTGCCGCTCCGAGAATGCTTGAAGAACGGCCTCAACCAATTCCCCATCCTCCCAGAACAAGCTTATTTCTGCGTTGCCTTTCACCCGCATGCCCGTAACCTTTCCGGTATGCCACTTCTCGGGAAGTGCCGGAAGCAAATGGATTTCACCGGCATGACTTTGCACCAGCATTTCCGCTATAGCTGCCGTCCCCCCAAAATTTCCGTCTGCGACAAATATGTTTTTCTCCGCTCCGGCAATGCCCGGTTTGGAATACGTCAGCAAGTTGTCAAAGCATAATTGACCGATCAAATGCGTTAAGTGTTTATACGCTTTGGCGCCATCCTGCAATCTGGCGAAGCTGGCTGCGAAGGAAGCCACCGTGAACTCAACATCCTCCAGTTCTTCACGCTGCATACGGTTTTCCAATGTTTGTCTGGCAGCTGCGCTCAGTTCCGGCGTTCCTCTTAAGGTGATTTGACTGCCTGGATATAAGCCGACCAAATGGGACAGATGCCGATGATCCGGCTGGGCTTCTTCATAATCTTCAAGCCATTCCTGTAATTGCCCCTGCTTGCCTATAAGCAGCGGAGGCAGTAATGCGATGGCATGTTTCAGCCTTTGCTGCCAATCGAAATCGTCCTGCAGCAGCTCAGAGGCTTCCAAGCAGAAGACGAATAAGTCCCGCACCAGCATTTGATCGATCGTAGACCCCATTGACAATTGGTGCTCGCCGTCTTCTACATAGAAGCTATTTTCCGGCGAGTTCGACGGTCCTGTTACGAGCCATCCATATTGCGGATGTATAGTCATATAGTCCAGAAAAAAGGCTGCCGCTTCTTTCAATACCGGATATGCCCGTTCCGCTAAAAACTCCCGATTCAAGTTGAACTCATAATGTTCTCGCAGTTGGAATGCAAGCCATAAGCCGCCTGTAACATTCAATCCCCAAGAGGTCTCCCATCCGGGAGCCGTAAAGCCCCATGCATTAGAAAATACATGAGCCACCCAGCCAATACATCCATAAAATTGCTGAGCTGACGTTTTGCCGGCAACCGCCAATCGCTCAATATAAGCCATTAAAGGAAGATGACATTCTGCCAAATTGCTTGTTTCCGTTGGATAGTAATTCATTTGCGTATTGATATCCAGGTGGTAATCGCAGCTCCATTGCATGCGATTGGCTTCGCCATCGTTCCATATCCCCTGCAAGTTCAAGGGCAATGGGGAGTCAGCCCGCGAGCCGGAAATCATTAAATATCGCCCATATTGATAAAATAATGCAAATAATTGCGGGTCGTCGTCTTGGCCGGTCCGTAGTATCCGTATTCTATCGTCGATTGGAAAGCTGGAAGAGCTTGAATGACCTAAGTCTATATTTACTCTGGCAAACAAGCTGCGGTAATCGGCAATGTGATTTTCTTTGAGTCTCGGATATCCTTGGGCCGCAGCTAGTTCAAGTTGGCGTTCAGATTCATGAAGCCAGTCTTCATCGCTTTTTCCATAATCCGTGTTGACCGCAAAATAGATACAGGCTTCATCTGCATTTTTTACCGCAAGTTGATCGGCATCCGCACAAATCGTTCCACCTTGAATCACCACTTTAAGCATCCCTTGACAGAGCACGCCGCATTGACCGTTACTGTGCATAGTTTCAGTCGCTTGCCCTTTAAAGGCAATCGTATCGTCTCTTTCCGGCCAGCATGTAAAACGATCTGTTTGCCCTTCCACGCCAATCGAAAAAGAAACCCCTCCCGGCTGCTCGCTCCATAATCGGGAAACCACAATGTTATCGGCGTGTGAAGCGAACATTTCCCGCTTGTGGATATGTCCGTTTGCTTTGTAGGAAGTATGTATGAGAGCGTTATCAAGATTCAATTCACGATAGAAATCATCTGCAAGATGCTCGGTACGAAGAACGATTTGACACATCGGCAAATGAGTCCCGAAATTTTGCTTTTTAGGCTGCAGCGCACGCTGGGCCAGTTCTTCTCCATGCTTGAAATCCCCTGCAAAAAAATGCTGCCGCATCTGCTCAAGATCGGCTTTGCCCTTGGAATGGCTTTCGATCCGTTCTGATTGTCCTGACCAGTAGGTGACTTCCGTCATGCTCCAGATTTCCTTATCGATCCCCCCATAAAGAACGGCCCCCAATCTACCGTTACCGATAGGGAGCCCTTGCGACCAGTCCAAAGCGGCGCTGGAATACCAAAGTTTCAAATCGTCCAAGCAGGATCCCCCTAAACTCATCATTTATCGTTTATCATGTATGATTTATTTTATCATTAAGGATTCACTGTGTAAATGCAGCCTGTTATTCAAGCGGAATGTCTTAAAAAATCCGGCCCTAAACATCAGAGCCGGATTGTGTACATGATTAAGGTTTAATTTGGTTGTAAAACTTCTCTTGTACCAGTTTCGCCGCCGCGTCCAGTTGGGCTTTGACATCGACGTCCTTTTTGGAAAATACTTCTTGAACCGCACTTGTCATCGTCGCATAGTAATCTTGCGTGTTGAACTGCGCTTCCGGTTTGCCGTCCAGCAGCTTCATAATCTCAGGGGAGTATTGATACACATTATCGTACTTGTCGTATAAAGCTTTCACCTTTTGACCGTATGCCGAGTCCGGCGTGAAGTACTCGATGACCGGAGGAACAAAATATTTATTGTCTTTTTTCCGCTGCTGAATGCTTGCTTCAATGGAAGCCAGGCCCTTATCCGAGAAATAGTCGAACGTTGCGTAACGGAATGCCGTCTCTTGCTGCTCTTTCGTTGCTTTCGGGTTGATCACCAGGAAGTCTCCGCCTAAAACTCCGGTGTGTTTCCCCCCTTTATCGGCAGCAGGCATCGGATAAACAAGAACATTCGCAGGTTCCATGCCGCCTTGATTTAGCGCCTGGTCAACCGGGCCGTCTGGACCTGCTATCACCATTGCCGTTCTGCCTTGAGCAAAGGCGCTCACTGCGTCGCCCCAACCGAGAGCCCAATCTTTCGGAATGGCTTTGGCATCCCAGGCCAGACTTTGATAGAATTTGAGAGCTTTCACACCCGCATCCGAATTGAAGGCCGCTGTGACTTTGCCGCCTTCAACCTTCTGAATATCTCCGCCGGCTTCAAATAGGAAGTTGGTCCAGTTCCAGCCCGCTTCGTTGCCTTTGCCCATCGGCGCAATGCCGGCAATGCCTTTGGCAGGATCGGCCACCGCTTTGGCGGTGTTCAGCATATCCTCCCAGGTCCAGTCGTATCCGGGAACCGCAGCCTTCTTATCGTCCAGCATCTTCTTGTTGACGACCGTTCCGGTTACATAGCCTTGTTGAGCTATTCCATACACTTTGTCTCCTATCAAAAATTGCTTTTGCAAGATCGGGTTCATCTGATTCTTGAACTCATATTTGTTGAAAAGGTCCGTAATGTCGGCCGCCCAACCTTTTTCAGCCAAAAATTTGCCTTCCGTCGCATATGTATTGAAGAGTGTCGGGGCTTCGTTGGCGCCCATTTTGATGCCAATTTCATTCGGATTGTACTGCCAATCGCTCTTGACGATCTCAACATTCGGATACTTCTGATTAAACCGTTTGATTTTGTCGTCTTCAAGTGCCCGTTTTTCCACCTGATCAGGCGTTGGATAATAGATGCTGATTGTGATCTTCTTCTTGTCCTCTGCCGGTGCGCTGCCGGCTGCAGTACTGCCGGAATCGGAGGCGGCAGGCGGGTTTTTCGATTGGTCGGCGCCTGCTCCTTGATTGGAACCGCCGCATGCGGCCAGTAAGGAGCTGAGTACAAGGAGAGACATTGACATTGCCGTCACTTTGCGTTTGCTCACAGGAATTCCCCTTTTCCAATGTGATTTTGATGCTGCACATTTATCATAATTCGGAATTTATACAAGAAAAAGGTGTATTCTTATTCGGGTCATGTGCATGTTTACGTTTCGAACTCGCCACATTTTTAGCCCTTAACCCCACCCAACTGGATCCCTCTCAAAATAAATCTTTGGAAGATAAGGAATACGACAACCGGAGGGAGCGCGACCATAAACAAGATCGCAAACTTGATGTTCAAATTCATCCTGCGGACGTTGATCACATATTTATAAATGGCCGTGGCAAGAGGATACCCGTTATCGCTGTGCATTACGATCGACGGCCAAAACCAATCATTCCATGCGGTGGAAAAAATAAAAATGGCCAATGTGGCAAAAATCGGAATCGATAACGGAACAGCGATGCGGTAAAAGCATGTGAAATCGGAGGCGCCATCCATCCTGGCCGCTTCAAACATTTCCGAATGAATGCCCCCGAAAAAGTTTTTTAACAGGAGCAGATAAAAAGCATTAGCAGCCGCGGGAAACCAAAACGCAGCAAAATGATTGATCAAGCCCAGTTCCTTCAAGTTGATAAAATTGGGAACGATGTAGGTAGTCGGCGGAATGAAGAGCGTAATCAGGAAAAAGGCGTTGATGACTTTATGGAAAGGCACTTTCAAATGGGATAAGCTAAATGAAGCCAGTCCCAACACAAGGAACGTAACGATGATATTGCCGGCAAAAATTATCAAGGTATTTCTCAAGAAAAGCAATAAATCAATATACTTCCAGCCCTGATTGAAGTTCCCCCACTGCCATTCCGAAGGGAACAAGCGCGGCGGAAACGAGTTGACCTCCGCATTGGGCTTTAGCCCGTTAAAAAATGTGATCACAATGGGATACAGCATGGAACAAACCATGGCGAGGATGATCAAGCACATAGCCAGATATACGATTCGATTCGTGCTTTTCCTTAGATCGTATACCGAAAGAATGCCGCGTTCGGAGCCTTTCATGTTCAGTCTCCCTCCTTTTTGGAAAACTTGTATTGCAGGATCGCCAAACCGCCGAGCACAACAAACATGAGCACCCCTAAAGCTGAAGCTGTCCCATAATCCTGGCTGGTGAAGGCACTTTTTACAATCAATAGGCCATATGTCAACGTCGCTTTGTTGGGACCTCCATCGAGCATGGCGTACTGGGACTGGTATCCCTGCGAGGTGGCGATAAACTGCAGAATGAATAACAGGAGAATCAAGCTTTTCAGAGAGGGCAGCGTAATGTAACGAATCCGGGCCCATACGCCCGCCCCGTCGATTTCCGCAGCTTCGTACCAATCCCGGGGAATGCCGCTTAATCCCGCCAAATAAATCAGCATAGCCGCTCCGAACTGCTGCCATGTTTCCATAAATACAAGCGAGGCCATCGACCATTTCGTATCCGTCATAAAAGAAACCGGCTCGAAACCCAGCTTGACCAGAATGGCATTGATCGGGCCAACCGGATCATACATCCATCTCCACAGTCCATACAGCACCACGATCGGGAGAACGTTAGGCAAGTAAGCGGCGACGCGGACAAATCCCTGGAATCTTTTGAGCTCCGAAGTGGCGATGGCGAACACGATGGGCACCCAAAATCCGATCACTATGCACAGAAGCATGTAGTATAAAGTATTTTTCACGGCTTGCCAGGTATCAGGATCGCGAAGCACCTTTTGGTAATTATTCAGCCCGACGAATTCGTCGCCTTTGACAAAATCGATATGGTACAGGCTGTAGACGAATCCTTTGATGATCGGCATCCACAAAAATAAGACAAACAAGACGACAGCCGGCAAAATAAACAGATAGCCCCATATATGCTTTTTCCTTATCCGCGGAATTCCGGATTTGCGCCCGGTTTCCGCATATTGAGACTGCAACGCTGCTGCTGGTTGCTTCAACGGATCTCCCTCATTCCTTTTCTAAGTGTCTTTCTTCCATTTTAGAAAAGCAGGGGAAACATGAACATGTGCAAAACTATGCGAATGATAGGTGATCTTACTTCTTCAATTCGCTCGGACTGACCCCGAAATATTTTTTGAATATTTTGCTGAAATGCTCCGGGGATTCGTATCCGACCCTTTCGGATATTTCATAACGGCGCAGATCGGTGGTCAGGATCAGTTTTTTGCTCTCCTCCATCCTTAATTTCATGACATATTCCCACAAATTGTATCCCGTTTGCTTCTTGAACAAATAGCTCAAATAATTGGGGCTAACGTGGTTCTTTTGGGCAACTTCGTGGAGCGTCAGGCCCTTCAGGGCGAAATTGTCGTCAATATACGCTTTCGCTTTATCCACGATCAGGTTGTGCTGTACGTTCCATTCTTCTTCCGTCGGGTCTTTCGAATAGCTGTTCCAGTTGAAATCCCCATAATAAAATACATAATGATCCGGATGTTCCCGGCTGTATCGGATCGCTTTCTGCGCTTGCTCGTTCAACACGCCCAAGAACTCGATCCCATTCAGGATTTGGCTTATTCCCACAACGCATGGAAGGGCCAAATACTTTTGGATGTTATAATTCAGACTTCGTCCCAGCATATCCAATTGATTGATTTTATTGATGCTTCTGTCCCTATGCTTTTCCTCATCCCACTGGAGAATGACGGAAATCTCCTGATCCGGTGAGTAAAAGGTGATATGGTTCCCCTCTTCCTCCAACAATTCTTGGGCAATATTCAACACGGCGTATTGCAATAAGTCCCTGTCTTTGGCGGAGAAGTTCCGCTCCTCCGGGTTGGACGACAGGTTTAGTTTGATTTTTAATACCGCGAAATAAGGTCCTTCCAAAGGGGTGCCGTTCAGCTTATGTGCAGCCGGGGAACCGGTCAACACTTTGGCAGGGTCGGTAAGAAGCCGATTCAACAGCTCGGTGGTATGAGGCAGCGGCTCTTCTAAACGAAATCGATGGTTTAGATTGGCGATGAATTCCTCATGCGTCGTCATCGGTTTATCCATTTTCAGCAAAACATTTCGGACCGAATCCAAAAATTGATCGCCGATCAGAGGCTTGATTAAATAATCTTTGGCGCCTAATCGAATGGCCGATTGTGCATATTGGAACGTCTCGTGCGCGGAAACAACGATCGTTTGAACCCACGGCTTAATTAATTTCGCTTGATGCATCAATTCAATACCGTTCATCTCGCCCATTTGGATATCGGTTATGAGCAGGTCGACTTCTTCCAATCTTAAATAATCCAGCGCCTCATAACCGCTATGCGCGATAAAGATGGAGTTAATGTTTAAGCCGGACGAAGCGAGGAGCTTACTAAGCCCTTTACAGATGAAAGGTTCGTCGTCTACAATCAAAATATTGTACATGCGGCTCTCCCCCATGAAATGCAGTAGTTGAAATCAAGCTCGTTCTTCACATTTAGGCAGCATAATCGTTACTTCCGTCCCGTATTCTTCTCTTTTCCGGTAGCTGATCCCATACGTTTTTCCAAAATGCAGTTGTATCCTTTGATGGATATTTCTTATTCCGTAACCTAATGACGGATTCGTTTTTTCTTCGTTCAACAAGCGTTCGATCATCTCGTAATCCGCTTCTTTATATCCGTTATCTTCGACCCGGATGATCACTTTATCAGCTTGTTCCAAGGCCGAGATTGTGATTTCCCCGTCTTCCCCCATATTCTTCACTCCATGAATAATAGCGTTTTCAATAAGCGGCTGCAACGTGATTTTCGGAATGAGATACTTCCGTACGCTCTCCGAAACAGCCCAATGTACCTGAAACCCGGCCTCGTATCTTGTTTTCTGAAGACTTACGTAGGCGGCCGCATGCTCCAATTCTTCCTTGAGCGTAATCAGCTCTCTTCCTCTGCTTAAGCCGATTTTCATCAATTTGGAAAGAGCCTTAATCATCTCCGCCGATTCGGAGTTTCCTTCCAGCGAGCTTTTCCAGTAAATACTTTCCAGCGTATTGTAAAGCAGGTGGGGATTGATTTGTTGATACAAAATTTGCAGCTGCGCTTCTTTCTGTTTAATCTCCATCTGATATTGATCATGGATGAGGGTATTCATGCGGCCCGCCATGTCGTAAACGGAAGAAATCAGCACCCCCAATTCATCATTTCTTTTCTTATCGGGAGTCTTGGGCACCGCTTTACCCGGCACGTAGGATCTGACGAAAACAACTAATTTTTGCAGCGGATTCATTAAGGATCTCCAAAAATACATCATGACGGCAAATACAAATATAGAGTACACAACGGAAATTAATTGGATGACTTTTTTGAGCTCGTTTTGCCGCTGCAGCAGCGAGTTTACCGGAATACGGTAGACCAGTTTTTGCTCAAGGACGTGACTATAATTCACCACATAGATGTATCCGGAAGAAATGACGTCGATCGTGTCTTTCAGCGGCTCTCCGTCTGTAGTGTTCGGCGGCAGCGAAAGCGTGGTTCCGAGGCTGGGAGTTGTCGCCGCGAGAATCAAATCCGACGAATCGGTTAAATAGATTTCGCCATTCGGCAAAGATACGGTTTGGAACGACTCCTCGATGATTTTATCTATGTTCGTTACGACCAGCACGCCGATGACTCCGTTGCCTTGGGAGATAGAGTTGACGGCCCGGACATAAGTAAGTGTGCTTTGTTTCGATGGGGAGTCGAAATTATCGATGATTCTCAAGTAGCCTTTGCCGTTTTTTTGAACAGCTTCATGAAACCAGTCAGGCGTATTTCGGTCCGAAAGAAAAAAAACTCCCGCTTGAGTCGTGATTCTGAGTTTGGGAGGAGCGAAAGAATAGTATTCATGAGGATCGTAGACATATAAGGAAAAATAAACGGCCTCTCCCCCGTTGACGCCGATCGAATAACTTTTGAGCAGCTTATCCATGGCTTCATATTTGCGGACCCGCTCGACAACGGGGTCGGCTTCGGTCGGAATCAATTGCTGCGTGAGCGGATTTTGAATAATCGTCGCTGTGATCTTGTTGATCGAATCCATATCCCGATTGAGCAACGCATGATTTTGTTTATTCAACTCCGCATAGGCATTCGCCGCATTTCGCTTTAAAATTTGCTCGGTTTTCATATTCCCGTACCCATGCAAAATAAAAACGGGGCTGATCATAAGCAGAAACAACAAGATCAACTGATGATTCACGCTCATTTTCGTCAATGGATTGGTTAGTTTTACCCCCATTCGGATGACCTCCTTCCATCCATAATATATCAAATCGCGCATCCGATTTTCCAAATATTTATATCCGGTAAAAATAACCATACATTCCATAGAAATAGACATGATCGACAGGCATGCTGCCGAACGAATTTTCGCTTGTTGAATTGCATGCAAAAATGCCAGTTCGTAATCCCGCACACGATATCGATAGAATTACTACTTCTATGTCTTAACCAGCCTGCCATATGATCAAAAGGTAACACCGGATCATCATTCAAATCAGAGGAGGGAAGGCAAAAACAACGACAAATAATGGGTGAGAAGGACAACTAAGAGTTTCAATCGAGGAAACTTTATTTTGAAAGGAGAGATGAAACTCGTGAAAAGCAAAAGACGAATCATCGCTTGGCTTTGCTTCCTTACCATGGTATTAGGCACTTTTCTAACATCTATCGGACTACCTGAACCTGCCCAGGCAGTTGGAGGACCGAATCTGGCGATTGGCAAAGCTGTTACGGCAAGCAGTTCGACAAGCGCACCATACACAGCGGCAAATATCAACGACAGCAACCAGGCAACTTACTGGGAAAGCGCAAACAATGCCTTACCTCAATGGATTCAGGTGGATCTGGGCAGCACGGTCATGATCGACCAGATCGTCATGAAGCTTCCGTCAGGCTGGGAAGCGAGAACGCAGACGTTATCGATTCAAGGAAGTACCGACGGCACGACTTTCTCGAATATGGTCAACTCCGCCGGGTATACATTTGATCCGGCCTCGGGCAACACGGTGACGGTCAACTTCGCCGCTGTCAATACCCGTTACGTCAGGCTTAACGTAACCGCCAACACCGTCTGGCCGGCCGGACAATTCTCAGAGCTGGAGGTGTACGGCGCCGGCGGAGGGCCGGTAGTGATCCCGGGCAAAATCGAAGCCGAAAACTACAGCGCGATGAGCGGAATCCAGACGGAAACGACGTCGGATACCGGCGGCGGCCTGAACGTCGGTTGGATTGATGACGGCGACTGGCTGGACTACAGCATCAACGTGCAAACCGCCGGCACCTACACGGTTGAATATCGTGTGGCCAGCCCGAATACGACAGGTCAGATCCAGCTTCGTTCCGACGCAACCACACTTGCCGCTACCGCTGTGCCGAATACCGGCGGCTGGCAGACTTGGCAGACCGTCACAGCCACGGTGAACTTGAGCGCCGGGCAGCAAACGCTCCGCGTTTATGCAGGCGGCGGCGGGTTCAATCTCAACTGGATCCATTTTGTGCAAGGAGGCGGTGATCCGCAGCCGCCTACAGCTCCGGCCAACTTGGCCTTGAACAAGCCGGTCACCGCTTCTTCGAATACGCAAAATTTCGTGGCGGCGAATGCGAACGATGGCAGCACGTCGACCTATTGGGAAGGAGCCGGCGGTTCATATCCGAACACCTTGACGGCGGACCTGGGCGCCAACGCGAGTGTGACCTCCGTCGTGGTGAAACTGAACCCCGACTCCATATGGTCGACGCGCACGCAAACCATTCAAGTGCTGGGACATGACCAGAACTCCACGGTCTTCAACAACTTGGTTGGCACGACCGTTTATACCTTTGATCCCGCAACCGGTAATAAGGTGACCATCCCGGTCACGGCGACGGTCAGCGCGGTCCAGCTCAAGTTCACATCCAACTCCGGCGCGCCTGCAGGGCAAGCGGCCGAGTTCGAGGTCATCGGAACTCCCGCATCGAATCCGGATCTGACCATCACGGGCATGTCGTGGTCGAAGGCTTCTCCGTCAGAAACCGACGCCGTCACACTCACCTCCACGGTGAAAAACATCGGCACGGCTGCTTCTGCGGCCACGACGGTTAATTTCTATCTGGGAACGACGAAAGTCGGGTCCGCTTCCGTCGCGGCGCTGGCAGCGGGAGCATCCGCCGGCGTGTCGGCCACTATCGGGGCCCAGAACGCGGGAACGTATTCCGTCAGTTCCAAGGTCGACGAAGACAACACCGTTATCGAAATGAACGAGACGAACAACAGCTTCACCAATCCGGCTTCGATGACGGTTAATCCGGTGTCAAGCTCCGACTTGGTCGCAACAACTTCATGGACGCCTAGCAATCCAAGCGCCGGCAACACGGTCACCTTCACCATAAACCTCAAAAATCAGGGGAATATCGCTTCTTCCAGCGGCGCTCACGCCGTAACGCTGGCGCTTAAGAACGCTGCGGGCACAACGATTCAAACTTTTAACGGCTCCTATACCGGCGCCTTGGCAGCGGGAGCATCCGCCAACGTTACCATCGGCACATGGACGGCGGTCAATGGCAGCTACACGGTCACGACAACGGTTGCGGCAGATGCCAACGAAGTCGCGAGCAAACAAGGCAACAACACCAGCACGACAAGCTTGTATTCCGGGCGCGGAGCGAACATGCCGTTCACGATCCTGGAAGCCGAGGCTTCGTCCAACAGCACCAACGGCACCCGGTTGGCTCCAAACTTTTTGCCGGGCGATTTTGCAGGCGAAGCTTCCGGACGTTCCGCCGTTTATCTCGATACAACCGGAAAATATGTAGAGTTTACGCTCACCTCTCCTGCTAATGCTCTCGTTCTGCGCAATGCCATAGCGGAGAACACAACCGGAACGATTAGCATTTACGTGAACGGCGTTGACAAGGGCAATTTTACCGTCACATCCAAGTACTCCTACGTATACGCAACGCCGGACACTCTCGGACAGCTTGGATACAACAACTCCGGTACGAAAGCATACTGGCTCTATGAAGATGCCCAGCTCATGCTTGACCAGGTTTATCCTGCCGATACCAAAATCCGGATTCAAAAAGACTCGGGGGACGTTCCTTGGATTTATGTCGATTTGCTGGAAACGGAAAACGTCGCACCTCCGGCGTCAAATCCGGATCCGGCCAAATATGTGGAAGTGTCCGGCACCAAATCGATTGAGCAAGCACTGACGGAATTCAGACAAGATACTAGCAAGAAAGGGATCTTCATTCCCGCCGGTCAATGGACCATTTCGTCTAAAGTTTTCTTGTATGGCCGGGCGACGGAAATCATCGGCGCAGGCCCGTGGTACACCAAGCTGACGGCGCCGCAAGACCAAACGAATACCGATGTCGGATTCAATATCAGTTCCTCCGCCAACGGTTCCATCATCAAAAACTTGTCGGCTTGGGGCAACTATGTATACCGGGTAGACGGACCCGGAAAATTTATTGACGGGAACGGCATGCAGAACGTAACCGTTGAGAATATTTGGGCCGAGCATTTTATATGCCTGTATTGGGGAGTCAACTCTTCCTACAATACGTTCAGAAACAACCGGATCAAAAACACATTTGCAGACGGTATCAACATGACCAACGGATCGTCCTACAATATCATCGACAACAACTATGCACGCGCAACCGGAGACGATGCGTTCGCCTTGTTCAGCGCGATCGATGCCGGCGGGTCTTACAATGCAGGCAACAAATACACCAATCTCACCGCCGTCAACGTCAGACGCGCCGCCGCTTTTGCCGTATACGGCGGTCAAGACAACCTGTTCCAGAACTTGTACGGTGCGGATACCTTGACTTACCCCGGCTTGACCGTCAGCAGCTTAAGCTTCGGGTACAACACGTTAGGTTTCGGCGATAAAGATACCGTCATCGACGGAGTCACGCTGGACCGCACGGGCGGAGATTTCTGGACCAGTGCCGGTGCTGACGACAAGATCAACAATTATCAGAATTTCGGCGCGATCTGGTTTTTCGGTGGCGACAGAGACTTCAAAAATATTTGGGTCAAAAATGTAGACATCAATAATCCGGTTTACTTCGGATTGATGTTCCAGTCCAAATATCCGGAAGCTCTTCCAATGACGAACGTTCGGGTAGAGAACGTGAATATCAATAATGCCACCCGCTATGGCATCAAGCTTGTCGTCAAAGCGGAAGACGGGCAAGGACCGGCCGTCGGCTCGGCAAGCTTTACCAATGTAAAAGTAAATAATCCTGGAATTACGGCCATTTATGGTCAAGACAAATGCCCTGGCTTTACCATAGTTAAGGTTTCCGGGAATAACTGGTAACCGCTCTGCTGTAGTCTTGTTTCACTGATGCAGGTTAACCCTTTGGCAGCTGAGATTGACCGCCTAAGGGTTAACCGCCGCTACAACCAGAATCTGCAGATCGGAGGCTTGCCTTCCAGCTCGTCGATCATATTCAGCACGAGCAGGTTCCAGTTCAGAAAGCCTCCATTCATGACCGGCTCGCCGGTTTGCGGAACGTAAAATTCATGCAGGGTACCCGAGCGCTCCAAATCCTCTCCGAGCAGACGAACGATTTTACCGCAAAGTTCTCGAGCCTCAGAAACATATCCGTAGTTCATAAGCCCCCGAAACACCACATAGTTGGCCACAATCCAGATCGGTCCAAGCCAGTTGGACGGGTTGATCGTAGCGCTGACGTCAAACATTTTCTCATCCTGTGCAAGCGAAGCGATTCCGTAAGGGCTATTGAAGGTGACCGGATCCGTAGCATGGAAGACGAGGCTGGCTGCCTGCTCTCTGTCTGCGATACCCGCCAGCATCGGGATGAAACCCGACCATGCCCGAATTTTAATCGGAAGTGTCTTCCAGAAGACGCCGAGCCCTTTGTGAAACCAATCGAAGTGCCGCGTTTGGATATCGACGTCAACGGAGTAATAGAAGCGGTCTCTCGGATCCCAGCATTCGGCTTGAATGGCGGCTGCGAGACGATCAGCCTTCGCCGAGTAGGCGTCCCGCCGATCCGGTCGTCCCAAACGTTCGCTAATGACGCCCATGGCGCGCAACTCGGCGACCATGAAGGCATTTAAATAAATATTCGCTGTGGAGAAGCGGGCCCGGCCGAACGTCGCCGGATCGTTGTCCATCCCGATCATAATGTCGTCCGCCCACACATACAGACCGCAATTCGTGTTCAAATATCCTTTGTCGTAGCAGTCGAAATATGCCTCCAGTTTCCCGTAATCGCCTTGAATCCATTCGTAATCACCGGAAAATCCGCCGATCATCGCAATCTGCTGGCAAAGAAACGGCTTGTGCATGTTCAGGCTATGCCCTTGCCGGCGCATATAGTTGAGATACGGCTCCGGCAGCGAAGCGTTGCCGTCCACCGTAGCAACCATCATCGGAATGTAGCCGTCCTCCATTTGATAATCAAGGAAATTATGAACGTTCCCCTTCGCATGGCGAATATACCGGTTCCGGAGCTCCTCGTCCCCACCATCCGCAATATTGAATAAAGCGTATACCGCCCAGAATGAGTCCCAGTCCCACAAATTGCCGTCGTACACGGAACCCGGGTCTACAAAGGGATGCTTCAAATAGTGTACGGGCTCCTTGAGAATCGTATCCGCTTGGGAGACGATATAGCCCCGCAGCAGCTTTTCATAATAGGGAAGCTTATCGGTCAATTTCAACAACTCTCCTTTTTTTATCCTTTAGTTGCGCCCGCCGTCATGCCTTCTACGATATATTTCTGAAGGAAAAAATAGAGCAGCAGAATCGGCAAAATGACAATAAGTATGTCGGCGAAAATCAAATTCCAATCCGAGCTGTATTTGCCCACATAATTGTAGACGGAAACGGTCACCGTCCATTTGGTGCCGTCGGTCATCAAGTAGAACGGTCCCATGAAGTCGTTCCATACGGATACGACGGTCAGGAGGGAAGCGGTGACAAGCACTGGCTGCATTAATGGAAAGATGATCGTCCAGAACAGCCGCATGGGGCGGCAGCCGTCGATAATTCCGGATTCGTCCAATTCTCGCGGAATCGTCTTTACATAACCTGTCATCAGAAAAATCGTAAAGGGCAGCAGAACGGCGGCATAATATAGGATCATTCCGTGATATGTGTTATGAATGCCCAATTGAATCATCAACTTGATGGTCGGTACGAGAGACACAGGCATCACTAAGCCGACGACAAAGAAATAATACAATCCGTTAGTCAGCCTTCTATTGTTGCGTTGAATGCTGAAGGCGGCCATCGAGCTGAACAAATTGGTCAAGGTCAGCGCTCCGGCCGAGATGAGGACGCTGTTCAAATAGCCCCGCCCGATATTTCCTTCTTGGAAAACGGTCCTGAAGTTTTCCCAATGGATTGTCCCCGGCAGCGTCAGCTTAAACCGTGCCGCTTCGCCGACATCCTTCATGGAATTGACTGTGATCATATAGAACGGCACGATGACGATCAAGACCAGCACGATCAATAAAGCTTCTCGCCCCAGCCCGCTCCATTTGCCTGATGGCATTCTCATAGCTCTACCTCCCTCTTTCGAAGTACCCGCAAAAAGACGAAGGCGACAGCCGTTACGATAAGCGTCAGGAACAATCCAGAAGCGGTCGCATACCCCCAGTTGCCGCGGGAAAAGTTACGGAAGATGAGTGTATTAAACACTTCCGTATCGTAGCCGGGTCCGCCGTTTGTCAACACGAGCACCGTCTCGAACACTTTCAGCGAGCCGATGATCGTCAGAAGCACGTTCACCGTGAAAGACGTGGCCAGAAGCGGGAACGTAATCGCGCGGAATTTCTGAACAGCTCCGGCACCATCGACGTCGGCCTGCTCCAGCAAATCTCTCGGTATCGTCTTGAGGCCCGCCAAATAAATAACCATCGCAAAGCCGGAGCTGCGCCACAGCTCGGTCATGATGATCGAAAGCAGCGCAAACCTGGAATCGTTGAGCCAATCGACGGCCAGAACACCCAGCCCAATCATCCGGAGCGAATGATTCAAAATTCCTAGCTCGGGATTGTAGATCGCCGTAAAAATGTAACCGACAATAAGCGGCGCGATCACGACGGGCATGTAAAAAGCAGTTCGATGCAGCGGCGTCAGGCGGGAGCTGCGGTTCAGCAGCAAAGCGAGCATCAAGCCGATCACATTGACACCGACCGTCACAGCCGCCGCGTAAACCAGCGTGTTGCGGATAGCTGTGCCAAGCACTCCTTCCGAAAACAGCTGCCGGTAATTATCAAGTCCGATAAATTGGATGGCGTCGCTGTACGAACTCCAGTCCGTAAAGCTGTACACAAAACCGGAGATGGCCGGAAAAACGAACAGACCACAATAAACGACAAGCGCCGGAATGATGAAAGCTATCGGATATCGTACGTGTTTCAACATGACATCGTCTCCTGAAGAAAGGAAACGGGGGATGGCGCCTCCATCTCCCCTTCCTTTAATTGATTATTTGTTGACTCAAAATCCGGGAATTTTCTTATTCTTACCGTCTTGTCTGTAGTTTTTATCCATTTGCTCGACAGCCTTCTGTGCATCGCCCTTGGCAACCAGTTCTTGTGTAATTTTATCGTAATCGAAGAAGCCCGCTTGCAGCCTGAGCTGAATTTGGATGACGCCATTGCCGCCCTGAATGTATTTGTAAATATCCTCCTGGGCCGGGAACAGCTGCGCCTTCACGCCGTTGTACACCGGTATGCCCGGATTGTACTTGTACCAGATCGCGAGCGATTCCGGCTTCGTCATGTAGCGCGACAGCTCAATTGCAGCCTCGGCTCTGGGCGACGTTTTGGTCACGAATATTTGCTTTGGCGGGTATAGCGATACGACGCCTGCATCCTTATCCGAAGGAAGCGGGAAAAATCCGATGTTATTGACTTTGTCGGCGAACCGCTTGGAGATTTCCGGGAGCATCCAGTCCGCTTGGAAAGCCATCGCCGCCGTTCCGTTCGCCAGCGCATCCTGTTGATTCTCGTACGTGCCGGAAAGAAAATCCTTGTTCAAGTAGCCTTTGGTGTTGAGCTCGTACTGCCGCTCAAACACTTTTTTCATTTCCGGAATATCGGTCAGCCGCAAAGTATTCTCGTTCAGCTTCTTCACTCCGTCGTTACCGCCGATGGTCGGCAGGACGAAGGTCTGAAATGCGGCCAGCGAGAAGATCTGCGTCGGCCAACCGGTTTTCCCGGCTTCATAGAACGGTGTAACACCCGCCTTCTTCAGCTTGTCGGCATTGTCCAGCAGTTCCGCATAGGTTTTCGGAATGGAAAGACCGTTCTTTTGGTACACGTCCTTGTTATATAGCACACCCATCGCGTTATAGGAGCCCCACGGGATGCCATAAATTTTGCCGGCTACCGTGTAAAAATCTTTGACTGCCGGAGTAAGCTGACCGACATAGGCTTCCTTTGTCATGTCCACCAGGTTTTTCTCGGCCTGCATCGTCGTATATTCGTTCGGACCGGCGAAGAAATAAAAAATATCAGGCGGATCCTGTGTCGCGAAGCGGGTCTTGACAATATTCTCATACTGCGTGACATCGGGAAGAATTTGCAGGTCGACCTTGTTACCGCTTTCTTTTTCATAGTTGGTGAAGATCTCTTTAAATGCTTGTGACTCCGAGTCTCCGTTCGCCACCGTCGTAAAGGTGAGCTTCACCGGGTCCTTCTTCGCAGGTGCGGTCGGCTTATCCCCCACTTCTTTGGCCGATGGTGCCGCTGTAGTGCCTGCCGTACCACCGCCCCCTCCGCATGCTGCAAGCATTCCTGCCGACAAAGCCGAAATCAGCATGAACGCCGCCACTCTTTTCCTGTTAGCCATTGTCCATCCCCCTCATTTCACTTATAGCATCGGTCTACAATTCCTATTATAGAAACGCTTTTCATCCCGGTAATGGGGGAAATGCAAACAATTTATAGGGCAAAATCAATGTCCTGAGTGCTGCTTCTTGTACTCCCTGGGAGTCAGCCCCGTCTGTTGTTTAAAAATTTTGCTGAAATAAAACGGATCGCTGTAGCCCACCATCTCAGCAACATCCTTAAACAGCATGCGGGGCTTCTCCCTGATGATTCGCTTGGCAATATCAATCCGCAGCTGAATCAAGTAGTCGATCGGACTGTACTTATATTGACGCTTAAATATCCTGCCCAAATACGAGGGATGCAGGCCGAACGTATCCGCCAGATCCGAGAGGGAAATATTTCGCATATAATTTTGCTCCAGGTACGACTTCAGCTTGACGGTCCATGAAGCATCGGCCTCACGTACATGCTCGGAGGTGTCGAACAACGATACGAAAGCTTCCTGTACGTTATAACGAACGGCTGTAAGGTCCGCAGCCTGCCAAATCAGCTCCTCCAGCTCGGAATGCCAATGAGCCAGTGCAGGTAGACGTGACAGCTCCTTATGCTTAGCCACCCATAATTTCATCATATCGGTCAGAGAATCGTACCAGCGTACCCGTGTGGAAGAGGACCAGGGTTCGCTCTCCAGCAGTGTCTGCAGCTTGCGCAGAAATTCCGATTTTCGCTGCTTGGCCAGCAGTTCTCCCAGTTCCTCTTCCAGCGTATTGGAAAGAGGCAGAGCCTTCGGCTCGGATAGCGACTCCCCCTCCTTAAGATCCATACATTTCCGGCCATTCAGCGGGAAGTTTCTATGCGCGGCTTTCTGCAGCAGATAAAGCGTTCCCGACAATTCGGCTTGCAGCTTTTCAACCTTGGCCGCCACGAAGCAGACGGAACGTTCTGTTTCTGTTCCATGCCCCGCCGATGCAGCAAGAAACTGTTCGAGTCTCACTTCCGTCAGGCTGTGGCAGCCTATAACTACAGCGCGTTGATGATGCGGCGATACCGGTAAAGCATAGAAGGACTCTCCCTCGTTCAACAGCGATTTCACCTGCCATTGATTCGGGTATTCAACCCAATCGCTCTCCTGTTGAGGGGGAATCCATGCAAGCAGAACCGCGTAATTCGCATGATAAAAATATTCCTGCGCCAGCTCCCCGATCTGCTCGGACTCCTGTTTGTCCGACTTCTGAAAGGCCCACTGCTGCAGCAGCTCGGCCTCGATTAACGATTGATCCGAAAGCAGCTTAGCCTTCGCTTTTTGCAGAAATCCCCTTATATTTTCCTCGGTCGGGGGCTTCAGGAGTAAGTCCGATACGCCCACCTGTATAGCCTTGCGTGCATATTCAAAATCGCGATACCCTGTCAAAACAGCGCAAACGAGCGACGGCTGCTGCTCCTTGGCACGCTCGATCAGCGTGAGGCCGTCCATGACCGGCATGTAGATGTCCGTCAGCAAAATATGCGGCTTCACCAGATTAAGATCCAACAGGGCATACTCACCATTCTCGTACTCCCCTACGATTTTGAAGTCGGGGTCGATGTCCCGTATCTTCTGAGCAATGCTTTGCAGAATGAGAGGCTCATCCTCGGCAATGATAATTCTAAACATCGTCAATCTCCTCCCGTCGTTCCATTCGTATGGTCAGCTCCATGCCCTCGTTCAAATTGCGAAGAGAAAACGCAACCCGGCCCTTCTGAAACAAATAACATCTCGCAAAAGCATTCTCCAGTCCAAGCCCGCCGATTCCTTTTGCGGCGACTTCGTCCGTAATGGAGACGGATGCGTTGTCGAGGCCGGCGATGAAACGTTTAATCCGGGTCAGCGCCTCCGCAGAGAAACCGCTTCCATTGTCTTGAACACGAATCAGCCAATCATTTTTTTCTCCCCGGCTGATCCTTATCCATAAGTTCCAAGGCGGGTACACCTGCTTAAATCCGTGGGCAAAAGAATTTTCGACGATCGGCTGCAGCAAAAATTTAGGAATAGGGACATCATCAAGCGTTTCGTCCGTTTCGATTTTATAATCGAACTGCTGTTGGTAGCGAAGCTTCATGAGATCCAAATATTGAACCGTGAACCGTAGCTCATCGCCTAGCTTAGTAAGCCCCGAAGGAGATCTGCTCATATATTCCATCATGCCCATCATCTTATAGCACATGGAGGCAGCGGCATCAGCCCCGGAGTTTTCGGCAAGTACGCCGATTGATGACAGCGTATTGAATACGAAGTGCGGCTGAAGCTGTGTCTGAAGCACGCGGAGTTGAGCCATATTCTCGCGCTGCCTGGCTTCAAGCAGTTGTTCCACAGATTGCTGAAGCCGCGTCTTCATCGCAACAATATCGTCATACAATACCCGAATTTCGAACGAGGCCCAACGATAAGCTCTGCTGCTGGGCCCGCTTCGCATCACGTTGAGTTTATCGATATCCCACATTTTTACATGCCGAAGGATTAGCCGAATAGGCAGGGTGATGGTTGAAGCGATCCCATAGGCGCTAAGCAGTGCAGCGATCTCCGCTAACAGGGCTACGGTCAGAACGGCGTTGCGAAGACTTTGAATCGGACTGAGGAGCGCGCTTTCCGGCTGAACCGATAAGACCGTTAGCCCATAAGAGGATGAGCGGAGCCACCCGACCATGTAATTTTTCCCTTGATAAACCTTGGTGGTGGAATGGAACATATTGGATTGCAAAGCCGGAATATCTTGTCCGGCAATAGGCAAACCGTCGCCTTCCGTGTCCGCAGGATAAAATCGGTTCCCTTGGTCGTCGAATATGAACAATTGGAGGTTCGCATGCTTGCCGGCGTCCCCGATAATCTCCTCCAGCTTGTCATATCGCTGTTGTACTTCTACGATGCGCGGCTCGAAGGCCGCATTGTTCGGAAACAAACGGGATAAAGAAAACACGATCTCTCCCGACTTGAACCATTCATCCCTATGGGGCGGATTGAGCTGAAGATCGCCATTCTTCTGTATGGTCGGCGGAATCCAATCGATCTTGTTCATAAGCCCCGTACGATCTGCGACGGGGTCGATCTTTAGTCCATAACTGATGAAATCCCCGCTCAAATTGAATACATTGATCTGCTCGGCGATAAAGGAAGGACCGTTCAAGGTGGACAAAATATTTTCGAACCGTTTCTTTTGGGCCAAAACATCGTATGAATCTGAACCTGCGAAAGCGTCTTCGAAACGCGTTTGGAAATCAGAATTATAAATGACCTGTGCCGAGATCCGATCCATATCTTTAATCGTTTGAATCAGCGAAGTCTCAAGCCGCTGAAGCATTTGATCGGAAGTTTCAAGCGAGCGTTCCCAAATTGTTGCGGACATTCGCTGATAAAACAAATAGCTTAACGCCGCAATCACAAAAGATATGATCAACGTATATGAAATGACCAGCCTGCTTTGAACCCCGAACTTCGGCATTTTCCTCATCCTCATCATGATGTAGTGTTGTATCCAGCATATCACGCAGAACGTTGCTTTAAGCAAAGGTTAACATATTACAAATTCCTATGTATAGATGCTCCATTTACTTCGTGCTTGATGCGTTTACAATAATGATTAGAGCCGTCAGGGAGCTGACAAGAGTGTGAATATTTGGAGGAGGTGCCGAAATGTCGAAGATATTGAAGGGAGCGCAATTCTTTGAGCCCGATTTCCCGATTTATTTAAACCGGGAAACGGAGGCATTCCAAACGGGTCAGCATGAGCACGATTTTATCGAAATGTCTCTCGTCGCGGAAGGCTGCGGCTACCATTATATCGATCATGCATTGATCAAGGTGCAAAAGGGCGATCTATTCCTGCTGCCGAAGGGCACGTCTCATGTATTCCGGCCATCGTCCGCTTCCAGATCGAAGCCGCTGATCATTATGAATTTTCTTTTCGATCTCAAAGCTCTGGAGCCTGTCCGTCAGTGGATTCCCTTTGAATCCCAATTGTATAAGTGCTTGTATGAGCCTCATGCGCTTTCCCGCGCCTGGTCCTATTATCGTGATGACAACGACCGATTCCTCTCTTTATTTCAGCAGGCTTATTTTGAATACTCAAACCGTTCCGTCGGATATAGGCCTATCATAACGGCTCTCCTTCTGCAAACGCTGCAGCTCATCCATAGGGTTCAAACGGAGAAGTCCGTTCCGGACCAAGCTTCGTCCTCTTCAGCTTCGGATAAAATAAAAGATATCCTCAATTTCATCGAACAGAACTATTCGGACAAAATCACGTTGAAATCGCTTGCGGAGCAGTACTTTATGAGCGGAGGCCATTTTCAAAACCAATTTAAACGAATCACGGGCCAGACATTTAACCAATATATCCAGAACGTTCGCATTCAAAAATGCTGCCAGCTGCTCAAAACGACAAACAAAACGGTACAGGAGACGGCAAACGATGTCGGCTATACCGATATGAAGTTTTTCCATTCCCTGTTCCGCAAAATTACGGGCAGCTCTCCTCAGCAGTTTCGCAGGATACGAGCCTGATGGGATGCGGAACCAACATACGAAAAAAAGGAAGGACCTCAGTCCTTCCTTTTATCCTCTACAAGGGAATATTTCCCATTTATTAGATCACCCAGCCAAGCCCCTTGGACAACAAGCTGCTGCTGCAGTTCATCTATATGGATGCTGCGAGTGATGTTAGTCCCCTTCTTGGCAAGCAATGCTGCTGCTGTTCCCGCCGCCTCTCCCATGGCGAAACAATTGGGCATCACACGAGTTGAGCCTTGTGTTACCCGATCCGTAGAAATCGCCCTGCCCGCAACGATCACATTCTCAATCCCGATTGGCAGCAGTGCGCGGTACGGAATACCATGCGACTGTCCGGGGTCCAAATGCACAATCGTCATACCCGTTGATGGCTTAGCCATATGGATATCGATAAAGTAAGCGTTGCGAGCAATATCATCAGGAAAGGTGCGGCAATTCAGAAAATCATCTGCGGTAATGACATAATCTCCAATAATTCTGCGGCTTTCTTTCTAAAGGGACAAGCCTTCTATACGAAAAATCGGCTGTGACCATTCCGGTGCTTCTCCCGAATCTAAATTTGCGCTTTAAGCTATTTAGTTATTTTATACTGACCACCTTTTTGCCTAATTTATTGTTCATTTTACTGCTGACGTATGTCAACTATCATAACTATCAGAATAAGGTCACCGATTTTACGATAAATACCATCGAACAGGTTAAACGAAACATCGACTATGATCTTAAAAGCTATGATAAACTGACTCAACAGCTGGCCTATCATCCCGAGGTGCAAAGCTTTCTCAATCAATATCCAAAATCCGCAGAGGCTGCACAAGCTTATAAAACAGCTTTAGAGCTGCAGTTTGCTAATTTAAAGCTCCAGAAAAAAGAGTTCTTATCCATGGAGATCTATAATGCGAATCAAGAGCGAATTTATTCCGGAATCTACGCCGACAATGTGCCGATTAAGCAAATTTACTCTCGCATTTTTGAGCAATTGGATCAAAGCACAGGAGAGCTGCAGTTTATCGGGGCTTATAATAATCTGTATCGAACGCCAGTTTTAACATTTGCTCGAAAGATTAGCAGCAGCGGCGCTTTGAACTACGGTGGAAAAATTGGTTATTTGATCATTAATGTTGAGCAATACATGCTTAATGATATTTTTCGTAACGTTCACAGCGGGGATTCCGGTTATTTCTTTTTGATTGATGCCGATGGAACCATACTCACACATGACAACAAGGAGCTTTCATCTCAAATCATGAATAAAGCAGATGCCTCGTTTACAACGATGCTTCAGCAAGCTAACGGCACTTACACAAAAGTTCTTCATAAGAAAAGCTACCTTGTTTTTTATGATACCGCTTCTTATTTTCAATTGAAAATGGTCGGCATTATTTCCTCCAATGAATTAAAACAAAAGGCTTATTTATTGATTTGGTATGGTGTTGCTTTTTTCATTCTATACGGAATGATTATACTCCTGATAGCAACGTTAATCTCTGCTCAGATCAGTAAATCGCTGCGTAAGCTGAAAAGACTGATGCAGGAAGTGCATGATGGAAATCTTGATGCGCATATGCAATATCAGGGCAAGGATGAGATTGCTATCCTATCCCGTTACTTCAATAATATGATGCAGCGTTTAAATGCATTAATTGACGAAAATTACCAATCGAACCTGCGGGAACAGGAGTTGATGCTTTTAGAAAAGGAAGCCCAGTTAAATGCCCTTCAGCAGCAAATCAATCCTCATTTTCTCTACAATACGTTGGAATCTATCAAATGGATGGCATTCAAAAAAAATGCAATGGACATTGTTGAAATGACTACTTCACTAGGAAAGTTTTTCCGAGGGAGCATTTCAAATGGCAGCGGCTTGATCCCTATGGCTCAAGAATTGCAACATTTGGAACATTATATTCAAATTCAGAAAATTAGATATCAGAATCGCTTTGATATCATTTGGGAAGTAGCTGACGAGATTAAAGCCTGTTATACCGTGAAGTTGATTCTCCAGCCCATTGTAGAAAATGCGATTATCCATGGTTTGGATCAGTTAGAATCAGATGGGCTTCTCATGATTAAAGGATACATGAAGAATAACCAAATATTTATGGAAATTCTAGATAACGGTGTTGGGATGAATGAGAATCAACTCAGCCAAATGCAGCTATTCGCAAGAGACTCCGATGGGAGCGGTCATACAGGAATTGGACTGATCAACGTCTTTCGTCGCTTGCAGTTGCATCATAAAGAACGTTATTCATTGGAAATCGACAGTAAATCAGGCAGCGGGACACTTATAAGGATTCGCCTTCCTATATTGCTCGATGACCATGCTGAAGATAATTAAAAAAGCACTGCGGTATCTCAGATTGAGATCGCAGTGCTGCATTCATTTTAGGAAATGGGCGAACTTATCCGGGGAATTTCGAATGTCTTGAGCCAGCTTCTCGTATTCCGCGGATAATTTGACCGAACGAACTCTTTTGGCGTCTTGATCGCGCGGCTCAATGAATCCTTCTTCTCTCCAATGACTTACCTTTTCCCTTATTGAACGGTCCGACAAACGAAGCAGGTCCCTCATTTCGCTTGTCGTTAGGGTGTCTTGTTTAAAGGTTAATTGAGCGAACAACATTCTTTGCTGGGGATCTAACTTGCGAATCAGATCCGGCTCGATTTTCGTCATTTGGGCAGATTTCTCCGTTACGATGGCAGCAGCTTCTTGAAAAACCTCCGCCAAACCATCAATAAAGAATTCCAGCCAAAGTGTCATGTCAGCCTCATTCCGCCCAAAATAATAATTGTGATGGAGACCCAACTGGAGTCGGCGATAATATTCAGCCAAGTTGCGGTCATAGAAATTCTCGAGTACAAATAACCCCTTTAAGCCATATCCGCCGCGGCGTAAAAGATATGTCGTGATCATCCGGGCCGTTCGGCCATTCCCGTCCATATACGGATGGATCGTCAGAAACTGCCACATGAAAATCCCCGCTTTGATAGGAACCGGGACCGAATAGGTTCCCGGCGAATTCACCCAGGCCACCAGATCTTCCATTCCGGCGGCAAATAAAAACCAGAAGCAATGCGGCCGCCTACTTGATTTTGTTCTTCGCGATAGTCGCTAATACGCGGTCTTCGTCCGTGCGATATTCGGATAATGGCGTGCAGCTTTTTAATAAATTCCTCTGTGACCGGGAGCTGCCTTTTTTCGGCTTCATCCAGGTATTCCAAAGCTTTCATTAAGTTATAAACTTCCTGCTCTTCATTGTCATTGCTGGTTTGGTACAAGACTTTTCGCTTCGTCGCCTCATCAAGCGTGTTTCCTTCAATTTTCGTTGAAAGAATGACCGTCTTTTCCATCGATTCTTTCTTAAGCAAATCCAGAATAGATGCGGGCAATGGAAGCAAATCCACTACAACACTGGCGCGTTGTATATCCATTAGTCTGCGGGCAATGGCGTCAGTTATTGAATATTTGGGTGTGAACATAACATCACCTTCCTCAATAACATTATGCCATTGCCGCTATTTTGCCGCAAAGTCATTATTTGATTAAGCCATGCCACTTTTATTGGTTATGAACGCAGGGAATCTGCTTTTGTTGGCTGTATATCAACGATCTGGAATTCCGGTTCGAGGCCATCCTTCCGGATACTTGCAATCCACTTTTTATAGGCTCTATGTTTATAAGAATCACGTAAATGGCTGATTTTCCGATGTTCCATATCATGGGTTTGTCCAACATAAAAGGGCCTCCGTGTTCGAGGATCAATAATTAGATAGGTGTCCACCAAATTTCTGCCAGTTCTAACGTTGAGAACGATTTATAGACAGCCCCTTTATATCCTTCAACGTTTTGTTTGGCTCCTCCATCCCATGTGTGACCGTTGGATTATGAACACCTGACAATCTGTTTTTAATGAATCGCGCGGGCTTCATAATTGTACCTCTGAGTCAAGTTACTTCGAAATATCTCGCCACTCTACAATAAACTCTCCTTCAAATCCGTTGCCTTCATGTTTGCTTAGCTCTTCAAGAGCATTTCCGCATTCACATGAGATTTGATCGGCGCCATAATTGTCCGTACCAAAAACAATGCGTTCATTGCGATAGTTGGGACGTCTGCCAGGCACTATTTTCTGTTCCTCGCCGCATTTCAAACAGCGGATAATAAATCCAGCTTCCATGTAACCACCGCCTTCGTTCGTTTATTCATCCATTATGTTATTCCAAAAAATCTTTCAATCGCTTGCTGCGACTTGGATGTCTCAGCTTACGCAGCGCTTTCGCTTCGATCTGGCGAATGCGCTCGCGGGTAACACCGAACACTTTACCCACTTCCTCAAGGGTGCGTGTACGGCCATCATCAAGTCCAAATCGAAGACGCAGAACATTCTCTTCACGTTCGGTGAGTGTATCCAGCACATCCTCCAGTTGCTCCTTCAGCAACTCATAAGCAGCTGCATCAGAGGGGGCCAGCGCCTCATGATCCTCGATAAAATCACCAAGATTCGAGTCGTTCTCTTCGCCGATCGGCGTTTCCAGTGAAACAGGTTCCTGAGAGATTTTCATAATCTCTCTCACCTTTTCCGTACTAAGCTCCATCTCCTTGGCGATCTCTTCAGGTGTAGGCTCGCGTCCGATTTCTTGCAGCAGTTGTCTGGAAACTCGGATAAGCTTGTTGATTGTTTCCACCATGTGAACCGGAACGCGGATCGTTCTAGCTTGATCGGCAATGGCTCGCGTAATGGCCTGTCGAATCCACCAAGTTGCATACGTACTGAATTTGTACCCCTTGTTATAATCAAACTTTTCTACCGCTTTGATCAGCCCCATATTGCCTTCCTGAATTAAATCCAGGAAAAGCAGGCCGCGACCGTTATATCGTCTGGCGATACTGACGACAAGGCGCAGGTTCGCTTCAGCCAATCTGCGCTTCGCTGATTCGTCACCCTGCTCGATCCTTTTGGCCAAAACGATTTCCTCCTCTGCTGAAAGCAAAGGAACACGTCCGATTTCCTTCAAATACATCCGTACAGGATCATTAATTTTAATACCAGGCGGGAAGATCAAGTTATCCTCAAAATTCAAGTCATCCTGAGCATGATCGTCGGGCTCATGAGAAGGATCGTCATTCAATTCGTTGCTCACATCAATCCCATTTTCAGCCAGCTGCTCGAAAAATTCATCGATCTGCTCTGAATCCTGATCGAAAGGGGCGAGTTTCTCCATAACTTCTGTATATGCCAGCGAAGAGCTTTTTTTCCCTAGTTCAAATAAAAGCTCTTTCGTTTGTTCAAGCGTAAGTTCAGTCTCTAATCCTTCATGTTGTTCGTTCGCCATCCTTTAACTCCTCCTCCCTGGAAAACGGAACTTACACTTGCTCTTTCAAGCTTGTATGATCTACTTTCCAATCGTTCCTATTTCTCAACAGCCGACATCTGGATTGCTGCGCTCGTTTGATTTTTCCGATTAAGAATTCTCAATTCAAAAAGCAGCAGTATCCCTGTAATGGCAGTGGCAATCAAGTCGGCAAGCGGTCCGGAAACTAACACACCCTCGACTTGAAAAAAATGAGGAAGAATTAACAAAGCTGGTATAAAGATAAGTACCTGTCTGGACAAGCTCAAAATCATTGCCTGCTTGGCTTTACCAATAGCCATGAAATAACCGGAACCAATCACTTGAACCCCTATAATTGGAAGCAAGATCAAATACACGCGAAGGGCATGGCTTCCGAAAGTGATAAGCTCCTTATCCTCACTGTTGAAACTCGCAATAAGCTGCTCTGGAAACAGCTGTGCGATCAAAAAAGCCAGGCACGGAATAACCGTCGCAGCAATCATCGCATAGCGGAGCGCTTTTTTTACGCGATCAAACCTTTCAGCCCCATAATTGTATCCTATAATAGGCTGAACCCCCTGATTGATCCCCATAATTGACATCATGACGAGGGCCTGAACACTCGCTACCACTCCCATACCCGATACAGCGATGTCTCCTCCGTATTTAACCATGTTATTATTAATTATAACATTGAGAAGGCTGGACATGGCCTGCATGACAAAAGGAGCAGCGCCAAGCGCAACTATTTTTCCAACAAGGGCACCCTCAGGCTTTATATACTTCATACGTATTTTCAGGGTGCTCTTGCCCCCATAAAAGTGAGCTAAGACAAAAGCCGTTGACACAGCCTGCGCCAGAACTGTCGCCAAGGCTACCCCTTTCATACCCCAACCAAAACCAAAAATAAATAGGGGTGCTAATATAATATTCAATAGCGGACCGATAAGCATCGTTAACATCGCCTTTTTCGGATTTCCTTCTGCTCTGATAAAATTATTCATGCCGAAGCCAACCAGCATCAAGACCGTTCCTGCAAAAATATAAATCATATAGTCTTTCGCGAATGGCAGTACGTCGATGCTTGCTCCATATACTTTAAGAATAGGAGTCATAAAAAGCAAGCCTAACAAAGTGATGAAGATCGATACGATAATCAGCAGCATAAGCGCGTTCCCCATAATCTGCTCTGCTTCGTCTACTTTCTTTTCACCCAGCTTGATGGATACGAGTGAAGAACCCCCCACCCCAATCAACGTTCCACCTGCCCATATAAGCAGCATAATCGGCAAACTAATCGTGATACCGGCGATACCAAGTGATCCAATACTGTGACCGATAAATACTCGATCAATCACGTTGTAGAGTGCACCAACCAACATCGCAATCATAGCAGGCACTGAAAATTGCACCAATAACTTTGATATCTTTTCTCCGCCTAATCTTTGGATATGATCCATGTTTCGCCACCTTTTCTAAACGCAGATTACAACTGGTTCATTTAAATTTACTTTCTTTAACCTCTTACCTGTAAAATGTTAATTTCACCCCTTGACAGCATGCCGTTAATGTGTTATGATTTATATGTACGTATTATATTATAAATTAATGTACTACTTTTTTCAACTTCTTATTCCATATTTTAGGATTTTATCTCATTTTATATATGTAAAGATCTTCAATCCTTATAAAATAATCTTTTTAACCTTATCCGATGCTCCATCGAATAAGGTTTTTTAGTTTTTTGGGAATCGCGGGCCTCATTCAGTGAGCTTTTCATTCATGGGATCATGCGCGGCTGCAAATATTCGAAAAATCGATAACCTCCATCATTTATTGGCTTAAAATAAACAAGGGTGCATTTCCAATGATCTGGAAATACACCCCTGCTGTTTAAAAAGCTTTCCACGTAATATCTATCGATAGCATACCAATCGGTTTATCCTGAGGAGTCCAATTATTTTGGGTTGCCATTTCCGGATTGCGAAAACAAACAAGCGATTTATAATAGCCGAAGGCGCGGCAAACCCCGGGCCTGACCGAATGAATGCCGCATCTGTCTTTTTCCATATCATAAAACATGCAGGTCCCATAATATCTCGTTTGATTCTCAAGCTCCATCCTGCTTTTTTTAGGCATGGACTTCACTTTCTTTATGATCAATTTAAGCTCTTTCTCCGTAACAGGAACAGGACCGCAGCACAAGCCTTTGCACCCTTTACATGGTAAATCCCCCATAACATCCCTCATTTCATATCTGTTATCGGTACCTTAGAGAGCTGGTGCTCCCGACTCTCCCGATTGAGGTGTCTCAACTCAACAAGAAGCAGTATTCCCGTAATCAAAAAGGATACCGAGTCGGCTATAGGTCCGGCAACTAGCACCCCCTGCATTTGAAAAAAGCGGGGAAGAATAAAAAGGGCCGGAATGAAAATCAACACTTGCCTCGATAAACTTAACAGGATAGCCTGCTTAGCTTTGCCGATGGCTTGAAAATAACCCAAGCCGATAATTTGAAATCCGATAACCGGCAAACAAAACAAATATACGCTCATTGCATGGCTTCCAAAAGCAACTAACTGTGCGTCATGGCTGTTGAATATGGCAATAAGACGGTCTGGGATTAAACGTGTTAGTATATACGACAAGGTCGCCACCAAAGTCGCGGAGACAGCCGCATATTTAAGCGTTTCTTTTACTCTATCATAATGCTTGGCTCCGAAGTTAAATCCAATGATAGGCTGCATGCCTTGATTAATGCCCATAAGCGTCATCGTGATAAGAATTTGAATACTGGCGACCGTGCCCATTCCCGATACAGCGATATCTCCTCCATACTTAATCAATTTATTATTTACGATGACAGTTGCAATACTCGTCACAATTTGCAAAACAAATGGGGCTGCACCCAAGGCGATTATTTTTCCGACTACCGCGCCCTCTGGCTTGAGATGAGCGGTACGAATTTTCAAGACGCTCTTCTTACCAAAGAAATGCGCAATGACAAGTACAGTTGAGATCGTCTGCGCGACCACTGTAGCTAGCGCCGCTCCTATCATACCCCAGCCGAACCAATAAATGAAGATTGGAGCGATCAGGATATTCAAAATAGGGCCTGTGACCATTGTGAGCATCGCTTTTTGGGGATTGCCCTCTGCTCTGATAAAGTTATTCATACCAAAACCAACCAACAAAAACAAGGTTCCGCCAAAAAAAACAGCCATATAATCCTTGGCATAAGGCAGTACGTCACTGCTTGCTCCGTAGAACTTGAGAATCGGGGTCAACAAAAGCATTCCCGCTATGGTAATGGCGATGGAAGCAAAAATAAGCAATATTAGAGCATTGCCCATGACTCTTTCCGCTTCCGCAATTTTCTTCTCACCCAGCTTGATCGACACCAAGGAGGAAGCCCCCACTCCAATCAGCGTTCCGCAAGCCCAAATAAACAGCATCACAGGCAGACTGATCGTCATTGCGGCAATACCAAGCGTACCTGCTGCACTATGTCCGATATAAATACGATCGATTACGTTATATAACGCACCTACCAGCATAGCAATAATCGCCGGAATTGAAAATTGCAGCAGCAATTTCGGGATTTTTTCCTTAGCCATTTTCTCAGCATGATCCATGATCCATCACTCCATATACTATTTTATTGATACAATTGTTCACAAAATCCCCCTATCGTTTCACACACGCCGGTTTCAAACAATAACGTAATATGGTTGGACGCCTCTACATCGATAAGTTGAAAATCAGGCAAGCTCCGTTCCCATTCTTGCCAATAAGCCGTACGGTCTACGGAAAGCTGATCGTGCAAGGTCGTTAAATACGGTTCCAGATCTCCGTAGAACTTGCCGTTCTTGTTCCTGAAATAATAGCAGGAGACCGCTTGGGGGTCAGGCAGGGGCAGAACCCGGAAATGTTCACTTTTGAATGCGGCTTGAACCTGTAAATTTTTCCTGAAAATCTGAGCCAGCTCGCTATCGCTTTTGGTTATGGACAAACCTCGTGTTTTGCCAAGTGAGATGAGATGCAGCAGCAATTCGTCAGCGGGTGCATCCAAGTTGATCTCCTCGGGATGAATCAGCTTCGGGTAGAGCTTATCCGGCCCTTGGCGAAGCCGGCTGATCAAGGACAGATTGACCGCCTGCAACATCCGGCCCTGCTCCGATATCGCCACCTTGCTCATCCCGTGAGGGTCCAGCGTGTCCAGCATAACCAGCGATCTTACCGCCTGGCCGGACAGTTGCAGTTGGCGGGCCGTCTCATAAGCAAGCAGGCCGCCTAGCGAATATCCGCCCAAATCGTAAGGGCCTTGAGGCTGAAGGGAACGAATCAACTGCACATAGTAGGCCGCCATGGCCGTCAATCCATGAATCGGGGCGTCGGCATTCATGCGCCCTTTCGCCTGAATCCCGTAAAAAGGACGACCTGTCCGCTGGGCAAAATATTGATATCCTTCAACACCTCCTCCTTCTCCGTGCAGCCAAAATACAGGATTCCCCCGCGTACTGCGATTCAGGGAAATGAGTTCAGGCGCATTCGTCATCGGAGAAGACTGCTCGAAAACAGACAAAATCTTTTGCAGCACCTCCGGCTTGTTAACGAAGGTTTTTTGCTGCATCCCCCATTCTTTTTCTAACACGGCTGTAATCCGTTTCTTGATTGGCTCGGTCATATGTTCTTTCATCAGCATCAAAGATTCTCTGGGCACTTCTGCCAAATCCTTCGCCAACCGTATCGCATAAGGCATAACCTCATTGCGCGGTACAATCGGGACCGGCGCTCCCTTGGCCGCCAATTCCGCTCCGCGGAAGCGGTTGCCCGTGTAAAGAATCTCTTGCGCGAGAACAGGGCCCAGTTTCTCGGGAAAAATCAAAGTCGCCCCATCCCCGGGAGTAAAACCATACTTCATATGGTTGCATGTATAGCTGCTTTCCCGGCTCATGACCACAAAATCGCTAAACATGCCGAAACACCACCCCCCGCCAATTCCATGACCCTGCATCGCCGAGATGACCGGAATTTTGCAATCCAGGGGCAGGGTGTAGACATGCACATCGGTCATTTTCATCTTGCCGTCATGCAGAGCCAATAATCCGTCCTTTCCCCCGCCAGACGCAAAGTACGTGTCATATCCGGTAAGAACGATGACTTTATAGTCCGGATTAGCCTGAATGGAATGGAAGGCCTGAAACAGGCCTACAATCAGTTCTATAGAAAATGTGTTTTTATTTTCCCGATCCTTCATCGTAACAAGGGCAATTCCCGGCTCTATACACTGAACCTCAACAACCTTCGATTCCGCAGGCACTCCCGGGGGCAGTACAGGCGCCTGCTCCATGGCTGGCGCTTGCTCCTCCCGCACCCTTGCAGGCGGCTGTCCCGCAGCAGCATCGATCCGGCGGATCAGCTCTTTTTCCACTTCTGCGGAATTCATCGTACCGATTTGCAGCGCATATAAAATGTCTTTGACATTCAACGAATTTCACCTTCCCGGCGGCCGACTGCTGATTTCCTATAGATCAGCTTCGTCAGCTATTTGCCAAAAAATTCATAGATTCGATCCTTTACTTCCGGACGGTGGAACGTTTTGGCATGCATAGCAACCTCCTGCTCCACAACCTTGGACAGTTCGGCCCGAAGCGGACCTGCCAAATGCTCTTTTAAAGTGATTAGAGAAACTCTTGGCTTTTCGGCAATTTGCCGGGCAAGATCCCAAGCGTAATTCATTACTTCAGAGCGAGGGAGAACCGGGAAAGGGATTCCTCTCTTCTCCAATTCTCCTCCGCGGTAATTGCCGGCGTTAATCAACAGCTCTTCCGCCAGGCTGAATCCCAGCTTCTTCGGCAGGATGAAAGTAGCCCCCATCCCCGGTGTAAAGCCATATCTCATGAAATTGGTCGTATACACGCTCTCCCGGCTGAAAATCACAAAATCGGAAAACAACGCCATGGCAAATCCGCCGCCGATGGCATGGCCTTGCATGGCCGAAATGACCGGAATTTTACACGCCAAAGCCAGGCTGTAAATATTCGTATCGGTAAATTTTTCTTTTCCTTCAAAAATGGCCAGCAGTCCATCCTGCGTTCCTCCGGAAGCAAAATAGCTGTCATAACCTGTCAGGACGACACACTTGTAGTTCGGATGAGTCTCAATCTTTTCATAGGCTTCCGTCAAGCCTTCAATCAATTCCTTGGAAAACGTGTTCTTATGCTCCCTGTCCTCCATCGTGATTTGAACAATTTCGGGAGTAAGCTCATGCATCGAAACTACGGATGAAACCATCATTACTCACGCTCCCATGGGAATTGTCCTTGCTCGACAAATCGGAAAATTCCCTCCAGATTGCGAGGATCGGAAAAAATTTCCCTATTTCCTGCCAACGCCGGAGATTTGGATTTTACCAGAACGTCATCCAATTGATTCATATAGCGCTTATACTGGGCTATGCCCGATTTCGGCAGCTTGCGAAGACGGAGCAAGTGCTTGCGAAGCAGCGCCTCGCTTTGAGCGTCGCATACGTCCGCCAAACCCCAGGTATGCG
The DNA here is from genome assembly GCF_056120505.1 of Paenibacillus sp. sgz302164. NCBI lineage: Bacteria > Bacillati > Bacillota > Bacilli > Caryophanales > Paenibacillaceae > Paenibacillus > Paenibacillus sp. sgz302164. The sequence goes on from NZ_JBVYOL010000005.1 coordinate 402,954, forward strand.
CTTGCGAAGCTGAGACAGGCTGTGTCATCAGCGTTAAATAATGCGCCTTTTGATAACCTATGCGGCGAATTAAAAAAGGAAGCACACAAGCGGGAAAAAGCCCGAACAACAGCTCGGACAAACTAAACACCGCCGTTAGATCGGAGAGCACGATATCACAGGCGGCAACAAAGCCGATTCCTCCGGCATTCACTTTTCCACGAACATGCGAAATCGTTATATACGGACCCGTTGCCAATTTCAGCCACAAATCATACAAAGGCTCGGGATCATGCCCAGGCGCTTGCCCGTCGGCTGCTTTCTCGTAAATTCCCTGGAAGTCTGCGCCGAAGCAAAATATTTCCGGCAATCCTTCCAAAACCACAACCTTGACAGACTCTTCACACAACGCCAATACATGATGGCACTCTTCTATCATTCGATCATTGATCGTATTGTTCGCTTCCGGCCGATATAACTGAATCACGCAAACCTTATCTTGAAAACGGACTTTAATCGTTTCGTAATTCATTAGACGAACCTGTATTCGCGATGGAATTCGCTAATTCGATCCAGAAATAGAAAGCCTTTCCCTTGGGAAGCCCTGAAAGGCTCGGGAAGCAGATCCACATCAAGTTTGACATTTCGAGTACCGAACTTCACCGCATTGCTGCCGGCCAACAGCGTATCGTACTGGTTCATACTCAAGGCATAGCGATGATTCAACTGATCTTCTATCCGGAATCGGCGCTGTAATTGCTGCCCGTACGAGGTTGCGACTCCGCTGTAAAATTCGGAACAGCAGCCTGAGCCGTAAGAGAAGAGCCCGATTCGTTTGGCGCTTTCAAAACGGCCATTATCGATTGTGCTGGCCAAGGAAAGCAAGACCGTGCCGCCCATAATATTGCCGACTCTCTGGCAATAGTTCAGCCCGGGAGTGACACGCTGCTGGAAATCGGCTTCAATCTCGGCCGTGGCGGCCTTGACCATCTTGCGCATCATGCTGCGATGCGCCCCTTTAACCATGCCGCCAAACGGGGTGTGGAATGACAAGTACTGGAACGAATCGCGGTAATTCACGCCTACTACGCGTTTTTGATACTCCAGAAAAGCATTTTCGCAGCAATCCAGATAAGACAATAAGGAGAGGTCGGCATCGCCTGCTTCACTATCGGGAATCGGACGGCACGTATCCATAACCTCATATCCGTAATATCCGTTAGCCCCCACGTCTACCTGGAATACTTGGGGATTCTCTCCTATCAAAACAGCTATGGCTCCAGCCCCGCCGCTAGGCTCGGCATAGGACCAGTCTTCGGTCAGCGCCTCTCCGCCTTCTGCCGCCAGGAAGCGTGAAATATCCGTCGCTACAACTAAAGCCTTGGCTCCGGGAGAAGCCTGAGACAAAATAAAATTGACGGCCATCTGAAATCCGGCCGTCCCTGCGTAGCAAGCATTTTTCAGCTCGAACAGGCGGCAATTCCGATTTAATCCCAAATAATGATGGATATAGGTACTCATCGATTTCCCAAAATCGATCCCGGATTCGGTACATGTAATCAGCAGTTCGATTCGATTCCTCTCTGCTTCGGAAAGCTGGTCGATAATAGGCTTCGCCGCATTGACGCCAAAGGTAACGGGATCTTCATAAGGAAGTGCAACCGCCTTCTCTTTCATAAGCAGATTTTCAAAACGCGTCGTATCCAGATTACGGTGCTTGGCTAACTCCATCACGTTCAAATATGCGGTTCCCCCGAATACATTCATCGCCTCGATACCAACTGCAACCATTTATGATTCCTCCCCAGGATCTGCTTGTCTTTTGAAACAAAGAGCGGTGTTAATCCCTCCGAAACCCATGCTTAACGTGAGCGCGTGCTCAATAGCATGAGGAATGGATTCGCCCTGCACCCATCGGCATGCGTCATGAATCGGATTTTCCAAATTTCTGCTCGGATGCAGCCGATTCTCTTTCATCTGCAAGAGCGTTGCTACCACCTCAACTGTGCCGGCAGCACTTAAGCCATGTCCAATAATCGATTTGGTTGTATTCATAAATGCATGGCCCAACTGGCAGTCAATAATCGCCCTGGCCTCCGTTTCATCTCCAATCAACGAACCCGTTCCATGAGGATTAATATAATCAATATCCTGCGGAGACAAGCCTGATTGCTCTAATACGCTTTGAATGACGCGAACTTCTCCGGCATACGAAGGATCCGGATTGCGATTGCGATCCATCTTTATCGCTCCGCCCAACAGCTCCGCGTAAGGCTGCGCGCCTCGGCGGACGGCTGATTCCGTCCGTTCAATGACGACAACGCCACAGTTCTCTCCATATATGAATCCATCGTGATTCTGATCAAAAGGCCTGCATGCCAGCTCCGGCGTCTGTGCATATCGGTCACTGCCCATCGCACCCAACGAGCGCAAAGCTTGGCACTCCAAGTAGGAGAGATCCATCAAAGCTCCCATCGCGATGCATACATCCACCTGCCCGGAACGAACGCTGTGGAGCGCTTGAATAATTGATGCTTGACCGCTTGCCGAAGCGCCTCCGATCGTATAGGCAAATCCTTCTATCGGGAATTGTTCGGTGCATAGACCAGCCAAATCGCTGTCCATAAAAGAGATCCCGTAGGTCGGCCGGACAAAATCGATCCGCTCTCCATATGTTACGTACGTTTGCAGCAGCTCACGCTGTTGAACGTTGGAACCGCCGATCACTAAGCCAATACGCGATGGGTCAACGGCATCTAATCTCGCCTCCTCCCATGCTTCTTGCAAAGCAATGAGCGCAGCCTGACCCGATAAGGATAAAGTTCGAAGCAGCCGTTTGGAGATAGACTCAGGAGGGAGCAGAGAAGAAATCTCTGCTCCTATAAATGCCGTGTCCTTTTGCCTGCCGGCACGCTGCATGATGCCGAAGGCATGGCGCCCTGCCAGCAGCGCCTCTGTGAAAGCAGCTTTTCCCTGCCCTATCGCCGATACGACGCCAATTCCGGTGACAACAATTTTAGACGGATTGTAATTTCCCATAGAGTACCTCGACCAGTTCCCCGATATTTTGCGCGCCTGATAGCTCAACGCGAGGAATGCGAAGTTCCAAAGAATCCATGGTCATCATGACAATCTCGGCACGATCGACGGAATTCGCGCCTAGCTCCGTCAAGCTTTCCGCAGGCTTGAAATCATGATTTTCCAATTCGGGAAGCACCTCGCGAGTATGGCCTACGACAATATTGAAAATTTCTTGTTTTTGCATAATGATTACCTCCTGGGTTATGGGTATGTAAAAGAACGTCAATTCGTTTGCCCGGATGCGCTGCCGACAGATGCCAAGTACAGTTGTTGCAGAAGCAGATCGGCCTGCTCGATATCCATATTTCCTTCCTGTACCTGTTGGAGCAGTTCTTGCAGCGGAGAAGACGACGGTGTTTGGGCGGCAATTGGTTGAACGCTGCCCTGCTGCGGTTGCCGTTGCTCCTCTAGGAACAACGCAAAAGTGCGAATCGTTGGATGATCATAGATTACATTAGCTGTCAATGCCATACCATAAGTTTGATTGATCTTCTGAATCCATTCGACCCCTATAATAGAATCCATTCCCATGTCGATCAGACTGGCATCCTGATCAATCTGACTGCGCTCCATACCTAAAGCTTCCGCCAAACTATCCGTCAACTCAACATGCAGTTGTTCCTGCGCCATCGTGCGAAACAAAGCGCCGTTCCCCTTTTGTTCCGCAGCGGCGGGTTCAGGTTCGCGGGAAGGCAATCGGACCGCATGCAGCGCACTTCCGGATGAAGTTTTCCCAGACTCCGAATCCTGCTGGCTTGACTGGCTCGCTGCTGCATGCAGTTCCTTGGCTAAATACGCTGCGAAGTCTCGTACATTGGGGTATTCATAAATGACACTGGCGGCAAAAGAAGTCTGATGCTTCTGGTTGATCTTCTGTATCCATTCCACGCCAATGATCGAATCTAATCCCAAATCGATAAAAGATATCTCTTCATCAATTTGATGACTCTCCATTGCCAAAGCCTCAGCCAAACTAAGTTTCAGCTCGGTCTCCAGTTGTCTGGTCGAAATCGAAATCCCTTGTGCAGGGGCAACTGTCGCCTTTTGCTCCAGCAAAGCAATCGATAGCGTTGGAGTCTCGAATGCCTCCGAACCGCCTGTTAATGGCAGGGAAATCGTCGGCTTTCCAGAATTCGCCACAGACGGTGGACGCACCGGATCAGGCTGGATCGGACTCAGTGTAATCTTCACCGGCTTCTCTATCACATGCGGCTCAATCAAAGTGACAGATCCGCTTTCAGTTGGAACAATCGGCCTGAATTCATTAACAACCGTCTCCTGAATAGCCGACAAAGCGGGCTGGACTGCTGCCGCGAGATTGCCCAAAGACGCAAAATCACGAACCCAATAATGGCTTCTGGCAAACGGATACGTCGGCAGATGCAGGCGTCCCCGATGTGCATTCTCATGAAGATGCTTCCACGGAATGTCATAACCTTGGCAGTACAAATCCGCCAAAACATGGAGCATATCCAGATATTTCTCCCTGTCCTCTCGTTTGGCTTCGCTCTGTGCCAATAAGTCCCGGATATAGGCATACATCGCCTTCTGTCCGGTAAAATCGCGAGGAACCTGTCCCCGGAAAAGGTTCGGCAGCTTTTCTATTCCTTTAGCTATCCCGAGCAGATGAACCGCGTCTTCCCTTCCTTGTACGACAATTGCGCAGCGATGGCTAAAATGCTGTCTTCCTGTCATCAACGTATAGCTGATTCGACTCCAATCCGGTTGTTCGGCATCTCCCGTTTGAATGAAGCCGATCATATCATTTACTTTTTCCTGCAAACTTTCTTCTGTTTTGGCTGAGAGTACAAGCAAATAAGACGTAGTTCCCGAAGGCAGTTGCCCTACTTCATCCGCCGAATAACTTTCCACCACCATGTGGGCATTCGTGCCGCTCATGCCAAAAGCACTGACCGCTCCAAGACGATTGCGCCCCGCTTTGTTCGACCACGGTTTTGCTGTTTTATTCACATAGAATGGACTTTCCTTCCAGTTAATGTAGTCATTCTCCGTCTCACAATGCAGACTGGCCGGAATCGTTTCGTGCCGCATTGCCTGCACCAGACTAATGAGGCTGACCAATCCGGAAGCGGCAAAAGTATGACCGAAATTCGTCTTCGTGGAGGTCAGTGCGCAATAGCCTTGTTCACGGGTATAGCTTTTAAATGAATCGTACAGGGCATTGATCTCTATCGGATCGCCGAGGCGAGTTCCCGTACCATGCGTGACGATATATTCGATATGAGCCGGATTCACTTGATACTGCTCGTAAACGGATTTCAGAAGATTCGCTTGCGCAACGCCGCTTGGAGCCGTAATGCCGTTCGTTTTGCCGTCATAGTTTATGCCGCTTCCCTTGATGACTGCATAGATAGGATCGCCGTCGGCCACCGCTTGAGACAATCTCTTGAGCACGACTACGCTTACTGCTTCGCCCGCAACCATACCGTTAGCCCGCTTATCGAACACATAACACTTGCCATCCTCGGACAGCATCCCCGCTTGATTAATCGCTGCCAGGGTGCCGGAGGCAAGAATCAAATTCACTCCCGCAGCAATGGCGGTGTCGCATTCCTGATTGCGCAGGCTGGAGCAAGCCTGATGGGCCGCCACCAGACCGGACGAGCAGGCTGTATTAATCGCCATGTTGGGACCGTTCAAATTGAGAAAATAAGATAAGCGCGCCGCCAGAATCGCATCGTGATTGGACGTTATCGGAGCGTTGATTCCGGTTAAATACTGATAATCACCGCTTTCCACGCCGACAAACATGCCGATTTTGCCCCGTTCGATTTGCTCGGATCCATATCCGGCATCTTCCAACGCCCTCCACGATTCCTGCAGCAGCAAGCGCTGTCTCGGGTCCATCATCTCCGCTTCCTTAGGCGATATGCCGAAAAATAAAGGATCAAACTCAGCAACGCCCGGCACCCAGCCGCCTTTCCATTTGGCAGTACGGCCAGGATCTTCTGTAAATCGGTTCGAAGGATGCTCCTTCACCACATCCTGTCCATTGGTCAAGATTGTCCAGAGCTCCTCAATATTCCGAGCATCGGGAAAGCGCCCACTCATACCGATAATCGCAATCTCTTCTTGCGAAGATCGCTGTGCCGCCACCGCCGCTGTGCCCAATTCGGACATGCGGCGCTTGCTGGATGGAGAGTCCGGTTTGGCGGCTTGTACGACCGGGCTCAACACGCCGATTGGCTGCTGCGCCTGCTCTTGCTCTCGATATAGCGTACGGATCGCAGCCTCATGATCGGTCATGAAATAGCCGGCCAATCGGGCAAGCGTTGGATATCCGTAAAATAAGGCTGGAGTCGTTTCAATGCCAATACGGTTCATTATTTCCCGGGAAAGGTCCGCTAAACTGATCGAATCAAAGCCAAAATCCGTTAAATTCGCTTCACGGTCAACCCGCTCGCGGGATATTTTCAGCAGTTGGCTGACCAGCTCTTTCAGTTCCCACTCCAAGCACTGCTCCACGCTCCAGCCCCTCATCTCAGGGCGTCTTCCTTGCCCTGACGGACGGGCAGCGGCAACGGCTGGCGACAGCGAATCACCTTGAGGCTTCGCTTCTACCGAAGCCCCGCTCAATCCCAGAAACCGCCGTATACGGCTTGACTGTCCGACAAGCACCAGCGTGTGAGCGCTGCTTCCGCTCACCAATCGTTCAAAGACCGCGAAGCCTTCTTCCGCTTCCANCTCAATCCCAGAAACCGCCGTATACGGCTTGACTGTCCGACAAGCACCAGCGTGTGAGCGCTGCTTCCGCTCACCAATCGTTCAAAGACCGCGAAGCCTTCTTCCGCTTCCAAATAACGCTGGCCGCTCGCTTGCAAATACATCTTCGCATGCTCGCCGTCGCCGGCTCCCATGCCTCCGCCTTTCCATAACGGCCAGTTGATCGCTACCGTTTTGCCCTGCCTCTGCCCGCGCCGGCTAAGCTCGTTCCGGTAATTCGCATGCGCCATCAAGAACCGGTTGCCCATCGCGTAGTCACAGGAGCCAAAGTCGCCCAGAATCGCTGACGAGGAGGAAAAATAGCAGACGAAATCCAGCGCTTCCTCCCTCAATAGCTCATCCAGCACAAGGGCGCCCTCGATTTTCGGATCGAGGATGCGCTGGAATTCCGCTGCCGTTGTGCTCAGGATCGTCTGGCTGCTGAGCAGTCCCGCCGCATGAATCGCGCCATGGATGGCGCCAAAACGGTCCCGGACCTGTCTCAGCCCCGCTTCCATCCCTTCCCGATCACATACATCGGCTTGCAGATACATCACGCGCCCGCCCGCCGCCTCCAGCTCCCGAATTCGGGAGCCTTTCTCCGCATCCAAACGGCTTCTTCCCGTCAGAATCAGGTTCACGGGCTGCCGCTTCAACAAATGCTCCGCGAACAGCAGACCCAGACCTCCCAGGCCTCCCGTGATCACATACGTGCCACCCGCTCGGAACGGCCGGTCCGCCGCCGGCAGCTCCGCCGGCTTCACTTCGTACACATAGCGCTTGCCCGCTTGATAACGCGCGCTCTGCGGCTTCGGCTCCTGCAGCTCCGCCCACAGCCGCTGCGTCCACGCGCTCAGGTCCGCTTCGACTCCAGCGGCTTCCTCGCCATAGATGCAGGCCGCCTGAACGTCAGG